>JAFMCL010000001.1 GCA_017857815.1 Flavobacteriaceae bacterium
TTTATTTATTATTAATCCATAAACCTCTCAAATAAAGTAAATTGGAGGGGTTATTTTTTTTTAGGTAGTAAAAAAGGTGGTTTTTTTTCTTTCCATTTTAGGTATAAGGAATCGATATTATAGTCTAAAGCTTTCGGTTGCTTCTCGAGGGAGCCGTCAGAGAAATCACGTTGTAATATATCTTCTATCAAATAATCCTCATATACTGTTTCTGGATCATAGGTGCTTTTCAGGGAAAGCTTAAAAAGTGAAGCTGTAGTTTGATAGATAAATGCGCGCCAGCCATTTCTTAGTTCCTTGACTAACTGATGGGTGGAATACCCCGTTTGTCGATGTACTAGCTTTATTAAAATTCTCCCTTGAGATCGGGATAACTTTTTGAGTTCTTCTTCAAACTCATCATATACAAAGCTTTCCATTCTCTTAATATAGACCTTTCTCTTTCTTTTGGATTTGATTGTTTGAAGCCGTTCGGAAAGCACGTTCATTCTTTCGGCAGCGAGTTTTGCGTAAGGATAAACCTTTCGGGTGCGCCGCCTCAGTAGGACGTATCGTTTTGCTTCGTCATAGTTGTCGAAACGAAGGGGTTGAAAGACGATGACCTCTTTTAGATCTATCTCGGATCTAACAATTGTATCTCCCTCGATTACAAAAAAATCTGGATAGCTGTTTTCTAAACCCTCATTCTCTTGAGAAACGGCTTTTGAAAAAATTATTAGAAAAGCTATAAAAAGGAGTTTTTTCATATGTAACAAAGTTATAAATAAATACGTTGATTATAATTTTCAATTGAGGAGTTATTGCTATTTTAGCTATCATTTTAGAAATTAAATACCTATGAAAATTCTTAATAAAAAATCGATGTCTTTTTTGGAGCAATATTTAAATAATGCCGCTCCTACTGGCTATGAATGGGAAGGACAAAAGATATGGATGGACTATCTTAAACCTTATGTGGATACTTTTATCACGGACACCTATGGAACAGCGGTGGGTGTGATCAATCCTGACGCCAAGTTTAAAGTTGTTATCGAAGGGCATTCGGATGAAATTTCTTGGTATGTAAATTATATTACGGACAAAGGTTTGATTTATGTCATAAGAAATGGTGGTAGTGATCACCAAATCGCTCCCTCTAAGTGGGTTAATATTCACACCAAAAAAGGAGTCGTAAAAGGTGTTTTTGGATGGCCTGCCATTCACACGCGAAAAGCAGCAAAAGAAGAAACACCAAAAATTGATAATATTTTTATTGATATTGGCGCTGAGAGCAAGGAAGAAGTTGAAAAAATGGACGTTCATGTGGGATGCGTCATTACTTACCCAGATACTTTTCAGGTTATTAATAAGAATAAATTTATCTGTCGTGCTATTGACAACCGTGCGGGTGGTTTTATGATTGCCGAAGTGGCGCGTTTGCTTCATGAAAACAACATTAAACTTCCTTTTGGCTTGTACATTACCAATTCTGTTCAAGAAGAAGTGGGATTGCGAGGGGCTGAAATGATCACCAATACCATCAAACCCAATGTGGCGATTGTTACTGACGTTTGTCACGACACCACCACGCCGATGATTAACCAAAAAGAGCAAGGGTTTATTGAAATGGGGAAGGGCCCTGTTGTTTCCTATGCGCCTGCAGTGCAGAACAAGTTAAGAGAGAAAATTTTGGATACTGCCATAGCGAAAGAAATTCCTTTTCAACGTTTGGCTTCTTCGCGATATACTGGAACGGATACGGATGCTTTCGCTTACAGTAATGGTGGCGTAGCCTCTGCCCTGATTTCTTTGCCCTTACGATACATGCACACCACTGTTGAGATGGTACATAAAGACGATGTGGAAAATGTGATCCGGATGATTTATGAAACTTTACTCGAAATTAAACCGGAGGAGAGTTTTAGTTATTTTGACTAACAGGAGACTTCGCAATAAGCCCCGCTTCAGTTAAAATTTTATATACTATAGCTATTCAAAGCACTTCTGAGCGATTTTTTTCTATTGAAAAGCTTAATAGCGTTGATTGATTTTTTTTTTAATTGTGCGACCCGAGGAAACTTTAAATGTGCTTAAACTTGCATTGGCTATTATATCTTAGGGCAACGTCTTCGCTTTCCAACATTAACACTCCAAATATAACTCCTCTCAAAGCTAAATAACCTTTTCGATTAACTAAAACCCTAATTATCCCTTCTGATTCAGATATTAAGATAGCATTCTTAAATGGTATGCTTTCGGCTGAACAAATGCTCGAATGCCTTGCGAAGATAGGGTGCTTCCTAAACCAGAATTCTTTCTTCCAGACCAAGGCACTTTTGGACTAACCCTGTCGCAACAATTCCAGTAGACGGTTCCAGAATTCATATTGTCTAAAATACGGATTGCCCTTTCTTCGTTGTTTGAGAAAACTGCCGATGTTAATCCATATTCTGTATCTAACATAAGCGTGGTAGCTTCCTCATCAGAACTTACTTTTTGTAACCCAATGATAGGCCCAAATGATTCGTCTATCATAACTTTCATGTCATGATTACAATTTGCCAAAACTGTAGGTTCAAAATAATAACCTTCACCATCGATTGTACTTCCTCCTGTTAATAATGTAGCCCCTTTAACAACAGCGTCTTCAACTTGATCTTTTAAGACTCCTAATTGTTGCGCTCTTGTAAGCGAACCAATAAAAGTGGACAAATCGTTGGGATCTCCTATTTTATAGGATTTCACTTCTTCTGTAAAAGCTTCCACAAATTCATCATAAATTCTTTCAGCAATATAAATTCGCTCTATAGCACAGCAACTTTGTCCGTTATTATAAAAAGCGCCTTCGGCTGCATTGATGGCCGCTTGTTTAACATCAACAACATCTTCAGTAACGTACAAGGGGTCTTTACCTCCTAACTCCAATTGAACAGGTACCATTTTAGGTGCAACTGTTTGATATATGTGTGATCCTGTTTTATGCGAACCCGTAAAGAAATAACCATCTACCTCAGCTTCTAAAATATGTTGCCCTAAACTTCCATCACCAATTACACATTGAAAAACATCTTCAGGAATACCTGCTAGGTGTAAGTACGTCTCAAACTGCTTTCCTGTTAATGTGGCAAATTCTGATGGTTTATACAACACCGAATTTCCAGCAACTAAGGCATATAAAAACACATTGTAACCAACATTATAAGGAAAGTTCCAAGCAGAAATATTGGCGATAACTCCAAGTGGTTCATATTTTATATGCTCTAGCGTTGCACCTTCGTCAACCAATACTTCTGGTTCCAACCATTTTTCGGCATATTGTGATAAGTGATCTATTCTATTTTGTGCTCCTAGAATTTCGTTTAGTGATTGTTGTAATGGCTTGCCTGTTTCTGATGTCAAAATTTGAGCTAGTACAAATTTGTTTTCTTGGATTAATTTTCCAAACTTTTTGATACAATTTAATCTATTATTTATCGTTACTTTTTTCCAACTTTTTTGTCCTTTCCGCAGGTTTTCTAACTTAGAATTTAGAGTTTGCTTAGTGTCTGATTTTATAGTTGAAAAAACTACTCCAGTAGCAGGATTGATAATATCCATATTCTTTATTTAAAATGTTTTAAAAATGCATCAAAAAGCAAATCCGCGTCCACTAATTCGCTTTTGATTGTATGAAAAAATTCTGGATGCCACTGCACTCCAAATATTTTTCCTGCAGGTTCTTTAATGAATCCAAAGGCTTCTATTAAACCATCATCAGAAAATGCATATACTTCTAAATTTTCCCCTAAATCTTTCACCGCCTGATGATGCACAGTATTTACACAAGGATCTTTTTCATTAACATATAATTGATCTAAAAATCCCCCTTTAGTAAAAACAATAGGATGTTTTATGCTATCGTATAACAAAGCAGATCGATGGTCATTTACACCTTCTTTTTGTGTCAATGTATCTTGGTATAATGTCCCTCCAAAGTATACGTTCATTAATTGAAACCCTCTACATATACCCATAATAGGCTTTGAGTTTTTTACTGCATAATCCAAAATTTTTAACTCAAAAGCATCTCTATATGCATCTCCTTTCCATTTTCCAATGGGCTTTTCTCCATAAGTTTCTGGAGCAAGATCTACACCACCTTGAAGGACAAAACCATCCATTTCACTCAAAATATCATTCAATAATTTTTCATCCTTAATATCTGGAATCAAAACAGGCAGAACTCCTTTTCGAGTCACATAATTAGCCATATCATTTTCAACATAACTCAATGATTTTGCCCCAAAAACATTTCTGTTTATATCGGGATACATAAAACATGATGATATTCCTAACTTGATCATTTTCTATAATTATAATGCTTTTCTATATATCGCCTCAAATTCAGCTTTGGTTACTGGTTTAGGGTTAGAAGGATGACAAAAATCTTCTATCGCCAATTGTGATAGTGTATCAATATGAGATTCTTCAACACCAACATCTCTAAGTCTAGTAGGTAATCCTAATTCATTATTTAACTCAAATAAATATGGAATTACTTTTGCTGCAGAATTTGACCCAAGACCTAATGCTACTCCCATTTTATCAAACCTGTTTTCAAATCCTCTGTAATTAAATTCCATCCCATAAGGTAAATTAATAGCATTGGCTAATCCGTGATGCGTATCTAATAAACTAGACATTGGGTGTGCTAAACTATGAACTATCCCAAGTCCCTTTTGAAAAGCCACCGCTCCCATTAATGAAGCCAATAACATTTTAGTCCTTGACTTAACATCTGGTTTAGTAGTTGCTGTTACTAAAGAATCAGAAATGAGTGAAATGCCTTCTAGAGCAATACCATCACACATCGGGTGAAATCCTTTTGCTAAATAAGCCTCCATATTATGTGTAAGCGCATCCATACCCGTAGCTGCTGTAATAAAACTAGGCAACTCCAAAGTAAGCAATGGATCAGCAAAAACGATTCTAGCTAACAGTTTTGGCGAAAAAAGAATACGTTTCTTTTTTGTATTATCTTCCGAGATAATGGCACTTCTACCCACTTCACTCCCTGTGCCTGAAGTTGTAGGGACTGTAATAAAATGAGGCACATCCTCGGTAACATATTTGTCTCCGCCAATTAAATCATCATAATCAAATAAATCTCTTTTATGATTTACTCTCAAAACGATAGCTCTAGCGACATCAATTGCCACGCCTCCACCAATACCAATTATGCAATCTCTTTTCGTTTCATGATACCTATCTCCTCCATGCAACACATCAGATTTAATCGGATTTTTATGCATTTCTTTATAAATCTCTGAGTTTAATCCTTGTTGCTCTAAATCCTTTTGAATCTCTTTAAAAAATTTAAGTTCTGCTACATTAGGGTCGGTCACCAATAAAGGACTTGATAGATTATTATTTTTTAAATAGGATCCTAACTCTTTGATTACTCCAGCACCAAATCTTATGGGTGTTGGAAAATTAAAACTATAAACTTCTTTAATATCTAACATTTAAATACGTATTATAATATTTCAAAATATCTTTTTGTTTCCCAATCCGTAACTTCTTTAGAAAATTCTCTCCATTCCCATTCCCTAGTTTTGGTGAAATGATCTACAAAATCATCTCCAAATAATTCTTTGGCTATTTTAGATTGCTTCATTTTTTGGGAAGATTCCCATAAGTTCTTAGGTAATGCCCCATTACTATAATCTTCGTACCCATTCCCTTTAGTTGCTGGAGTTTCTAATTTCAACCCTTTCTTAATTCCATATAGCCCACTTGCTAAAGCTGCCGCCATAGCTAGGTAGGAATTGGTATCTGACCCAACAACTCTATGCTCAATTCTAGTTGACTGCTTTCCAGTTGTCAAAACCCTTAAAGCCGTAGTTCTATTGTCTATGCCCCAAGTTAAGTTGGTAGGGGCCCAAGCTCCTTCAACCAATCGTTTGTAACTGTTAATTGTTGGAGCAAACATGGGTAGAATCTCTGGTAAACAAATTAATTGTCCTGCTATATAGCTCTTCATAATATCACTTATTTCATGCGCTTGATTACTGTCATAAAATAAGTTTTTCATCTTCTCCATATCCCACAAACTTTGGTGTATGTGTCCACTACAACCCGGCAAACTACTAATTTGTTTAGCCATAAAACTTGGAATAATACCATGTTTAAATCCTATTTGTTTTGCAGCAAGCTTGAAAAGTGCTGCTCGATCTGCAGCTTCCAAAATATCGCTGTACTCTATGGATGCTTCGGTAACACCAGGACCTGTTTCGGTATGTAATCCTTCTAGTGGAATATTGAAATCTTTCATTAAATCAAATAAATCAGAGAAGTATGCATCATTCTCTCCCATTTTTAATAATGAGTATCCAAACATTCCTGATGTAATTGGATTTAAATTTTGAAAATTCTTTTCATACAAAGATGTAGAAGATTCTCTATAATTAAACCATTCAAATTCTTGGGAAAATAAAGGCTTAAAGTTCATGTCTTCTGCCACTTTAATTACTTTTTTAAGCAACGTTCTGGGGCACACATAACTTTTATCATTAGCGGCGGTATCAAAATCTGCTATAAAAAAAGGAATGTCGTCTTCCCAAGGAATTGTCCTAATTGTGGAAGGGTCAATTTTAGCTTCCAAATCTCCATATCCAGTATGCCAACCTGTAACTTTTACATTGTCATAACATGCATCATTCATGTCCCATCCAAACACGACTTGACAAAATCCAAACTCGGACTCTAATGCTGAAATAAACTTATTTTTGGACATAAATTTCCCACGTGCTACACCATCAATATCGATAATTGCCACTTTAATTTTTTCATGCTTTTGTCCTTTTAATAGCGCTATGATTTCTTTTTTATTCATAATATTTAAGGTGTCATTTTATTATTTAAAAAAAATAAAAAGTATAGATAGGTCAGCCCTACTAGTGCGAAAAATACAGTTGCAATAACTGGATTGTAATAACTCATCGCTATCAAAGCAACCGATGCAATGATAAGAGCTGTTATTGGAAAGAGCGGATACATAGGAGCCTTAAAAGGCCTTTTCATTTCTGGTTCATTTTTTTTTAATTGTAAGTAAGCAACCATAGAAACGATATATAATAATAATGCTCCAAAGCAAGCCATTGTAATTATTTCGGCTGTTTTTCCTGTAAACAAGGCAACGATACCAACTAGCATATTAACTATTAGTGCATTTGCAGGTGTTTTAAATTTACTGTGAATATTCCCTAGATATTTGGGAGCATACCCAACTCTACCAAATTCCATAATAGCTCTTCCTCCAGCTAAAATAATTCCATGAAAAGAGGCTATTAGACCTAGCAATCCTATTCCAATTAATAATTTATATAGCACATGTGAACTGTCTACAATTTGTCCTAAGGCCAATGGTAGTGGCGAGTCTGAAGCTACATCGCTCCCCTCTGGGTAAACCACCGCTTCCCAACCGCCTACCCCTACTGCAGCAGTGTAGGTTAGAACACATAGTATTACTAATGTTGTTATGGCGGACCCAAACCCGATTAAAATACTTCGCTGTGGATTTATTGCTTCCTCGGCTACATTAGCGACGCCTTCGATGGCTAAAAAGAACCATATGGCAAAAGGAATTGCAGCAAAAATACCTGAAATACCATTTGGCATTGGGTTTATTTGTAGATTACTGTACTCGAATTCTGGTAAAGCTACACCTGCAAAGATCAATAATTCTATAACCGCAAAAATGGTAATTACCAATTCAAAAGTTGCGGCAATCTTAACACCTAAAATATTTATTAGGGTAAAAATTAAATAGGCTCCAATAGCAAAAACAAGCAATGGAACTGATGGGTATAATAAATTTAAATATGCTCCAATCGCAGCAGAAATAGCTGGTGGTGCAAATACAAATTCAATATTCTGTGCAATTCCTGCAATAAACCCAAAATGCTTTCCCAAACCTCGATTTGCATACTCAAATGCACCGCCTGCTTTGGGTATCGCACAAGCCATTTCGGTATAGCTAAATGTGAAAGTAACATACATAATAATGATGAAAAAGGTTGCAATTGCCAACCCATAAGTCCCACCTTCTGCTAAGCCTAAATTCCATCCGAAATACATTCCAGAAATTACATATCCTACACCAAGTCCCCATAACATAAGTGGACTTAGTACTTTAGTCAGCTCCGTTTTACTCATATTTGATTAATTTTAACACGAATAGATTTTAACATTCATCTTGGGTATAATACTATTATAATTCACAACCATTTAATTCTTCAAATTTCCACTTTCCATCTGATGGCCATTTCCAAACTGTATGAAATGCACTCGTAACAATATTTTTAAAACCAATTTGATCGGTTGTTGAGTAAATATAATTACCATAAATATATCTTAAATCATTCGATAAAGCTAAATCTGTAAAGTCAGGTTTTCAACATTCAATAAAACCAGCGGTTCTCATTCTTAGATTTTCAAAATTCTTAAAGTACAAGCCCTCAGCTATTCATGGTATTATAAACAAAAAAACGGTTAGGAAATGAATGGCCGAAGGCAGTTCAGTTCACAAAAATATGATTTGGGTTTGTGACTAATTATAAGGTATTAAAAAAATAGAAATTAATATTCCTAAGCCATTTGCAAAAGAGCTTTGTTGATTTTTTTAATCACGGCAGGGCCTTCATAAACAAATCCCGTGTATAGCTGGACTAAAGCAGCACCAGCATTTAGTTTATCGAGGGCATCTTGGGGAGTGTGAATCCCTCCTACTCCAATGATGGGAAAAGCATTATTGCTTTTATCGTGTAGAAAACGAATGACTTCCGTACTGCGATCTACAACAGGTTTTCCGCTGAGACCACCCATTTCGGTTTTGTTTGGAGATTGGAGACCTTCTCGTGAGAGGGTAGTGTTGGTGGCAATTACGCCATCTATCTTAACCGAAGTGATGATATCAATAATGTCCATCAGTTGTTCCTCGGTCAAATCGGGAGCAATTTTTAGTAGTATGGGTTTTGGGGTTGGCTTTTTAATATTGAGGTCTTTTAATGTTTGCAGCAAATGCGTCAGGGGTGCTTTGTCTTGAAGGGCTCTTAAATTGGGGGTATTGGGCGAGCTGACATTCACCACAAAATAATCGACATATGGGAAAAGTACTTCAAAACATTTGACGTAATCAGAAACGGCTTCTTCGTTAGCAGTTAATTTGTTTTTACCAATATTCCCACCAATGAGTACCCCTTTGTTTTTCTTTAAACGCTCCACCGCTGCTTCTACACCTTGGTTATTAAACCCAAGTCGATTAATCAAACCTTGATCTTGAGGCAAACGAAATAAGCGCTTTTTGGGATTCCCGGGTTGGGGTTTTGGTGTGAGGGTTCCAATTTCAATAAAACCAAAACCAAAATTAGAAAGTTCGTGATACAGTTTAGCATCTTTGTCAAAACCAGCTGCCAATCCAACCGGATTGGGAAAAGTTAGACCAAATAGTTTTCGTTCCAGGCGTTTGTCCTTAACCTGATACAAGCTTCGGATCAACGCGCTCATTCCTGGAATTTTGTTAACCCACTTGAGGGTGGTAAAAACGGTATGATGCACCCATTCAGGATCAAAGAGAAAGAGAAAGGGTTTTACTAAAAGTCTGTACATCTGTTTTAAAAAAAATCCCGCCGAAGCGGGAAATAATTACTTTTTAGAAGCATTGAGCTTTTCACTCGTTTCAAGTGAAATGGCGGAACGTTCAATTTTCAATTTACCTGCCATGGTTTCAATCACACAGGTATTGTCCTTGTCGTTTAGCTCAACAACTTTTCCGTGAAGTCCACTCTTGGTTACAATACGATCTCCTTTTGCTAGATTATTCATAAAGTTCTTTTCTTTTTTTTGTCTGCGCTGTTGTGGCAATATGATAAAGAAAAAAAACACAACTAACATTAAAAGTAGAAAGGGGAGTTGTCCCTGCAATGCCTCCATAGATATTTTTATTTATTATTTATTTTCAAGACGTGCCTTTGCTTGGTCGTCACGTTGCTTTTGCTTAACAGGATCTGGAGTAACCATTGCTTTGATTCTCAAAGTCTCGCGTCCACTTGCAGTGTTTGCAGAAATTGTAACCGTTTTTTGCTGTAAATTAGGTTTGTTGTTAGAATCAAAACTAACCAAAATTTCTCCTTTTTCTCCTGGTGCAATTGGCACATTTTTTGGGAACTTAGGGACAGTACATCCACAACTTCCTCTTGCATCGACAATTAAAAGATCAACCTTACCTGTGTTGGTGAAATTAAATGTTGTACTAACAACCTCTCCTTCTGTGATTGTTCCAAAATCATGACTTGCCTCATCAAATGTCATTATTGCAGTTTCAGCTGTTGGCTGGTCTGCGGCGTCTTCAACATTTTGTTGATCTACTTTTTTAGATGCGCTTTGTTTGCAAGCGGTTGTGCCTAGCAAAAAAACGACTGATAATACCCAGATATAATTTTTCATGATGTAAATAGTTTATTAAAATTCAAAGTTAAATAAAATATCATTAAATCAAACCTCTGCCTGACTTCTTTATGCGATTTGAAGCTTCCAAGTCTTTGATGACCTTATCGAGAATACCGTTGATAAAAACATTACTCTTTGGGGTCGAGTAATCTTTAGAAATTTCAATGTATTCGTTCATGGTCACTTTGGTCGGAATCGAAGGGAAATAAATCAACTCTGCTATGGCCATTTTTATCAATATGGCATCTAACGTTGCAATCCTATCGTTGTCCCAATTGGGTGTTCTTCCCTCTAGTTCCTTTTGTAATTCCTCCTCCTTAGAAATAACTTTTTCCAACAATTCTATCCCAAATTTAGGATCTTCTTCTTCGAAAGTAGATTGCGGAAAAGGCAAACTGCTCGTGTCATTCGGATCGATTTGGTTGAGTATTTTGGAAAGAAAGGTATTAACAACGGGTAAATCATCAATCCAAGTGAGTTCCTTGTCTTCAATGTAATCGTAAAACTTATCTGAGGGTGCTATGATCTCTTTAAACAAAAACAAAATCAAATCTCGATCTTGTTGAAGCGATGGGTTTTTAACCTCACTGTAAGTTTTAAAAGCATCACTTTGAATTAGTTGCTTGAAGTTTGATTTGACATAATCAAAATCAAAATCCCAGTTTTTAATCTTTCTTCTCTTTAGAAAAGTTGCTAAAGTACTGTGGTTTGCTATAAATTTCAAGACAGAGTTGGAGGCCAAAATACCCGGATACTCCTTGAGTTTCGTTGCTCTGAGTTCCCCTTTAAGACTGTTTTGTTGCTCGGCGTGTTCAAGAATAGATTTAAAAAAAGCAAGAATGGTGAGATAGAGCGAAAATGTATTTTCAAAACTCTTTTTAAAAAAAATCACCTCTTTTTGAAGATCATTTTTTTCATTTTGTATAAATGAATATACGGACTGCATTACTTTGATGCGAAAATGTCTTCTGGTTAGCATTATATAAGAACAAATTTAGTTGCAAAAATAGCTGTTTAGTTTGGAAAATAAGCCAACTTAAAACAATGAATTTAAAAAAATTAATAAATAGTCAAAAAGCATTTGCTTACCTTTGAATTTATCAATTAGAAGGGGCTGTAAAAGCATATGAAAGAACTTGAATATCTAAATAAATACCTCAAAAAATATCGGTCTAAACTATTGATTGGAATTTTCATCACCATAGTTGCACGTATATTCTCACTCTTTGCCCCTCGTTTGATTGGAAATTCATTAACAGCTGTCGAAAATTTCATCACCAATAACGAAGGAAATTTAGAATCAATCAAAGAGTTGATGCTTATCAATATTTTAATTATTATTGGAACTGCTCTGCTCTCCGGTTTCTTTACTTTCTTAATGCGTCAAACCATTATTAACGTCTCTCGATACATCGAGTTTGATTTAAAGAATGAAATTTTTCAACACTACCTGACCCTAAATCAACGGTTTTATAAAAACAATAGGACTGGAGATTTGATGAGTAGAATCAGCGAGGATGTGGGTAAGTCGAGAATGTATGTAGGGCCTGCCATCATGTACAGCATCAATACCATCACACTGTTTGTTTGTGTTATTGTCATTATGATCAGTATCGCGCCAAAGTTGACGCTTTATACCCTGTTGCCCTTGCCCTTGCTTTCGTTTGTTATTTATAAATTAAGTAGAATAATCAACACCAGAAGTACCGTTGTCCAAGAAATATTGTCAAAACTTTCCTCTTTTACGCAAGAGACTTTTAGTGGTATTTCTGTGATAAAATCCTACAGCCTAGAGCCTGTCATCAATGAGAAGTTTGATGCTTTGGCTGGAGATGCAAAAAGTATAAACATGTACTTGGTAAAGGTTCAAGCTTGGTTTTTTCCTTTGATGATTCTCTTGATTGGATTAAGCAATCTGATTGTAATTTATGTAGGGGGAAACCAATACATCAACAATGAAATTGAAATTGGTGTTTTGGCTGAATTTATTATTTACATCAACATGTTAACTTGGCCTGTCGCCGTTGTGGGATGGGTCACTTCTGTTGTTCAACAAGCAGAGGCCTCACAAAAAAGGATCAATGCTTTTTTAAATGAAGCGTCAGAAATAAAAGATGGAAAAGGAGTTGCCCAACCCATAGCTGGGGCAATCACTTTCAATGGACTTTCTTTAACTTATCCTGAAACAAAAATTGATGCCGTCAAACAGCTAAGCTTTACAGTCGAACCTAAAAAAACATTAGGGATTATCGGCGGTGTTGGATCAGGAAAATCGAGTGTTCTCAACCTCATCAACCGTTTATATGATCCCACAAGCGGCTCTATAACACTGGATGAGTATGATTTAAAAGACTTTAAACTCGAAGAACTGAGAAGCTTGATTGGATATGTTCCCCAAAATGCATTCCTTTTTTCAGAAAGTATTGAGCAGAATATTAAGTTCGGAAAACTAGACGCTACAAAAGAAGAGTTGATCGAAGCTGCTAAAAACGGATGTGTTCACGAAAATATAATTGCTTTTAAAGAAGGATATCAAACCTTATTAGGAGAAAGAGGAATCACCCTCTCTGGCGGTCAAATTCAAAGGGTCGCAATTGCACGTGCCTTAATAAAAGATTCTAAAATATTGCTGTTTGACGACTGTCTTTCTGCCGTAGACACTGACACGGAAGAGCAAATTCTCAACAATCTTAAACGTATTTCCAAGAACAAAACTACCATCATTGTAAGTCATAGAATTTCTTCTGTAAAAGATGCTGACACCATTATGGTTATGGAAAAAGGAGCACTTTTGGAGTCAGGAACTCACAATGAATTGATGGCACTCAAAGGATATTACTTTGAACTTTTTAAAAAGCAACAGCACGAAAAGGAACATTGATTTGTTTTGTTTAATTTTTTTTCAGATTTTTGATTAAATATTTAGTTATAATTAAACAAATGTTCATGGACAACAATAATGGGCGTGACCAAGAAGAGATTCACTCTAAGGTACTGAGAGCAGGAAGAAGAACTTATTTTTTTGATGTTCGCGAAACCAAAGCAAACGACTACTACCTAACCATTACGGAGAGTAAGAAGTTTACAAACGATGACGGAACTTTCTATTTTAAGAAAAACAAAATATACCTCTATAAAGAAGATTTTAGTGAATTTAAGTCTATTTTAGAGGAAATGTTTGGCTATATTATTGAGCAAAGAGGTGAAGAGGTGATCAGTGAGCGTCATCAAAAAGATTTTGACAGAACCAAGGGTTTAGATACTTCGGGAGAGAAAGGGAAAGATTTTACAAGCTTCAATTTTGAAGATATCTAATAAAAAATAATTCATTAATTTTAAGTGTTTGCTAAAGCAAACACTTTTTTTTTTACCCAAATTTTTAATAAAAATTAGATTATTTTAGTTTAAACAAAAAATCATGTCACTTACAGCTTCTAATATGTTACCCTTGGGAACAAAAGCTCCTGAGTTTGAACTCGTCAACACTGTTGACGGCAAGTTACTTGACCTCAAAAGTTTAGCGGGAGAACATGGGACACTAATTGTTTTTATGTGCAACCATTGTCCTTATGTGGTTTATTTAATGGAGGCAATCGTGTCATTCAGCAAAGAGATGGAAAGTAAAGGAATCAAAACCATAGCCATTTCGAGTAACAGTGTTAATACCCACTCACAAGACGGACCAGCAGAAATGAAAAAATTAGCTCGATTAAAAACTTTCTCATTCCCTTATTTGTTTGATGCTAGTCAAGAAGTTGCACATGCTTATCAGGCAGCATGTACTCCTGATTTTTTTCTTTTTGATAAAGCTTTAAAATTGTATTACAGAGGTCGATTTGATGCTTCTCGTCCTACCAATGACCTCCCCATCAACGGAAGTGACCTGCGTACTGCTTGTGAGAGCATGTTAAAATCTGATCCTGCCCCTGAAAAGCAATACCCAAGCATGGGATGCAATATAAAATGGCACATCGGAAACGAACCCAAGTAATTCTATCTATTCAAACAATTCTTCAATTGGATTCCTTTCTGCACTGCTTGGTAATGGAATGTTTAGCAACATCGAAATTGTGGGTGCAATTTGTGTGATTGTGTGGGGCTTGACTGATTCGCCTTTCGGGATTTTCCATCCATACCATAACATCGGAACATGGGTGTCGTTATTGTAAGCCGTACTGTGGGAAGCACCATAAGGTCTTTCATACATCCAACCCGATTCCATATGATACAAAATATCTCCTGATCCCTTTTCATTAAAACTATTCCTGATAAAAGTGTTTAGTTTACTATTCATCAAATTCATTAGTGGAAAAGCAGGTGCAAAAACCTCTTTCACTCCAGCTGTCTTTTTTAATAGAGGAATAATTTTTTCAATCAAGAGTTCCTTAGAAACTTCTGTTTCAGCTAGATATATTTGAGTATTGTCAATATTAGAAATGTATTCATTCTGTCCAAAAAGTTCTGAAAGATGTTTGTTTATATTCGACTTAATTTCTTTGGTGCTGAAAAATTTACCAGGAAGCCTTTGAGATTCTAAAAACAACGGATTGTCACTCGCTGCATGATCGGCAGTTAAAAAAACCATATAATTCCCTGCTCCTACTTGTTCATCCAATATTACTATTAAAGATTCTATCTCACGATCTAATCTGACGTAGTTGTCTTCCAATTCTTTAGATCTAATTCCAAAATTATGCCCTAAATAATCCGTACTTGAAAAACTTATCGCCAGAAAATCTGTTTCTTTCCCGCGCCCCAGTTCTTCTCCTTTAATCGCCGCTTTTACTGCGGCTAGTAAAAGTGAATTCCCTTGAGGAATCTCTGAAATTAAAGAAAAATTACCGTTTTTATTGCGAAGGGATTTGAGATTATAAGGAAAAGTACTTGTTTTTCTTCCTTTATATATTTTCTCATGTGGGGCATCGTCTTTTGTACTGTTTGTATATCTCGAAATCGGCAAAAGTGTTTGCCAAGTTGTGTTTAAAAGAGAATCCGCCACGCTTCTATTGTTAAATGAAATCATCCAGTTGGGTAGTTTTTCTCTATAATAAGAACTGGTTATAAAGTGTCCGTTTTTGGAATTGTACCAATAAGCCGCATCTGCCAAACGTCCAGCAGGTAGAATAGAAGCACGGTCTTTTATTGACAAACCGATGATTTTTGATCTGCCAGAAGTGAATAATTTCAACTCATCTGTAATGGTAGTGGTCATTAGTTTTTGAGGAGATTTAGAAGTTGTTTTTTCTCCTTCTTTTTGGGGGGCTACAAGATTGTCAACATCAAAAACCGAATTGTCTTCGACACAATATTGCACTCGTTTTAATGCTCGACTGTACCAATTATTAGAAATAATACCATGATCTGCCGGGGTCGTTCCTGTATAAATAGACGCATGACCAGGTCCGGTAGCTGTTGGCACATAATTGTAATGAGTGTTTTTTAAATTATAACCATTTCTGATAAGCTTTTTAAATCCATTTTCGGTGAAGTTGTCTTGAAAACGATATAAGTATTCCATCCGCATTTGGTCAACCACAATCCCAACGATTAACTTTGGTTTTTCGGTTGTTTGTGCAAATGTAAATTGTGTGAAAAATACCGTGAAAAAAAGTAATCTGAAAGTCATTAAATAAATTTTTATTAATAAAAGAAAATATCGACTGAAAAGTACAAAACTTTTCAATGGATAAATCCTAAGTTAATGTGAAATTATTTATTTTTAATTATTATTCTTTTCACCTCAAGATGACCACCAAGGTCAGCTCTCACAAGATAAACGCCATTGGATAAGCCGAATAGATCACTGTTGCTCTGGCGTCCAAAATCTGAATACTAACCTGACTGTCCTCAGGTTTTAGATTAAAGAATAAACTAAATTCACCCGATGATTCATTAGGGAATAGTTCTAGCATATAATCATGAACTTGATATGAAATTGAGGGGAATCGTTAGGGAATTATATTTTATTGGATCATTTTTTAGCAAAAACTATTTTTAATAGACTAACTTTTTACTCTGATAAACTCGTCCAATAAGTTTATCATTATCCTCTTTTCCCAAAACTATTTATTCACCACTTTCTATGGTAAGAATCGCTTTGTCACTTCCAAGTTGAATTGGTGTAGTTTGTTATATTTTGCTTTCTAAATGATGACGAAGAATTAAACTTATTGTAATTAAAATATATTCTAAAACTAATTATTCCAATTAAAGTAGCTAAATATTTAAATGTTTCTATAAGAACAGTAGAGGGAAAAATTAGTATAGCTTTTCTAAATGAAAAATAAAACTTTACTTTCTGCTCTAATGCATTAAAAATTAAGGTTTACTAAAAAGAAACCAACTCCACCTCAAAAACTAGAGTAGCATCTGGAGGGATCACTCCACCAGCACCTCTTTCTCCATATGCTAGATGACTGGGGATAACCAGTTTAGCGGCAGCACCTTTATTTAATAACGAAATACCTTCATCCCAACCAGAGATTACTTGACCTACACCCAATTTAAATTTTATGGGTTCATTGCGCTGGTATGACGAATCAAAGACTGTCCCATCGATTAGCATTCCTTTATAATGAACAGATACCTGACTGCCCTTTGCAGGAGTATCGCCTGTACCAGTTTTGGTTACTTTATATGCCAAGCCACTTGCTGTGATTTCCATACCTTCAGTAAGCGTCTCCAATTCTTTTTTGGATTTATCAGCCGCATCTTTCAATCTTTCTTCTTTGCCATTTACAAAACTATTAAATTCTGCTGCTGCATCCCAGCTTTGAGCTTCCTGACCGATGCGTTCGATACTAATATTTTCGATGGTGTCATCTTGAGTGATTTTATCAACGATTTCTTGTCCTTCAACAACATAACCAAAGACGGTATGTTTTCCATCCAACCATGAGGTTTCGGTATGGGTAATAAAAAACTGACTTCCATTGGTTCCAGGGCCAGAGTTTGCCATAGAAAGCACACCAGGTTTATCATGTTTTAAATCAGGGTGAAACTCATCATCAAACTGATAGCCTGGGCCTCCAGTTCCGCTGCCTTGTGGGCAACCTCCTTGAATCATAAAATCTGGAATAACGCGATGAAATTTTAAACCATCGTAATAGGGGGTTCCCAATTCGTGTAAGCTGTTTTTTAGCTGCCCTTCGCTAAGAGCAACAAAATTCCCAACCGTTCCAGGAGTTTTGTCATGGGTCAATTGAACTGTAATGGTTCCTTTCGTAGTATTAAATTTAGCGTAAATTCCGTCTTGCATCTTAAATGTTTTTTTAATGGTGCGAAGATAATAATACTATGGGAATCTGAAACAGTAAAGGGCTAATTTCCTACTTCACTAATAAACTTTAGACGATAAATTCGAATCTCTTCTTCTTCATAATCTCCATCGAACTCTTCCACCGCAGCGTCAATACTGTCTGTTTCTGCATCCATAAAATATTCTTTCAGTTCTTCTTGTTGATCTTCATCTAGTATTTCTTGAACCCAATAATTTATATTTAGCTTGGTTCCTGAAAACACAATAGTTTCCATCTCAGAAATCAACTTAGTCATATCCATCCCCTTGGCAGAAGCAATATCATCTAAGGGAAGCTTGCGATCAACACTCTGAATTAAATATAGTTTTAAAGCGGAATTTAATCCAGTGCTTTTCACAATTAAATCGTCAGGTCGTGTGATGTCGTTTTCATCTACATAAGATTTTATCAGAGAAATAAACTTACTCCCATATCGCTTAGCCTTCCCCTCTCCTACTCCATTTATGTTTTGCAATTCTAATTCAGAAATAGGATACTTAAGCGCCATATCCTCCAATGAATACTCCTGAAAAACGGCATAGGGCGGAACGTCAGCTTCCTCCGCAACTTTTTTCCTTAAATCCAACATCATTTCCATCAATACTTTATCAGCAATTCCTAATGATTTATTGCTAATCACAGGTGCGCTGTTGGTATCAAAAACATGATCTGCCGAAACCATAAACGAACAAGGATCAGTCAGAAAATCTTTTGCCTTTTGAGTCGCCTTCACAACCCCATAAGTTTCGATATCCTTACTAAAATAACCTGCTACCAATGACTGTCTAAGTAGTGCCATCCAATATTTCGAATCGTAATCTTTTCCACAACCGAATAATGGATTTTCATTGGTTTTGTGAGAAAGAATCAGCGCGTTTTTTTCACCAATTAATATTTTAACGATTTCTTTAGATTTATATTTTTCTTTTGTTTCTAATATGACCTTAATCAGCATTACCAATTCATTCATCGCCTCATGCTGACTTTTAGGAAAACGCATGTTGTCGTCCATGTCTGCACCTAATCCAGTTTTTAAATCAAATTTTTCGCCAAAATAATGAAGAATAAATTTCCTTCTAGACATAGAGGTTTCAGCGTAAGCTACCATTTCATTTAGCAATGCAAAACCTATTTCTTGCTCCGCAATGGGCTTTCCTGACATGAATTTCTCTAATTTCTCAATGTCTTTATAAGAGTAAAATGCCAAACAATGCCCTTCGCCTCCGTCACGTCCTGCCCTACCCGTTTCTTGATAATAACTCTCGATACTTTTAGGAATGTCATGGTGAATGACAAAACGAACATCAGGTTTGTCAATTCCCATCCCAAATGCGATCGTAGCTACAATTATATTGCAATTATCTTTTAAGAACATGTCCTGGTTTTTAACCCTAGTTTTCGAATCTAAACCTGCATGATAGGGAAGGGCATCAATGCCATTCACTTGCAATGTTTTTGATAGCTGCTCGACCCGCTTTCGAGACAAACAGTAAATTATCCCTGACTTTCCAGAAAAGCTTTTCACAAATCGGATGATGTCAGAATCTACTTGGGGCGTTTTAGAACGCACCTCATAATAAAGGTTTGGACGATTAAAAGATGCTTTAAATACTTTTGCTTCTGTTATTTTAAGATTTTTTAAAATATCCTCTTGAACCTTTGGCGTAGCAGTCGCTGTAAGCGCCATAATGGGTATCTGCTGACCAATCTGTTCTAACATGGTCCTCAGGTTTCTGTATTCCGGTCTAAAATCGTGTCCCCATTCTGAAATACAATGTGCCTCGTCTACCGCCAAAAAGGAAATTTTAATGGACTTAAAAAACTCAATTGTTTCTTTTTTTGCCAGTGACTCAGGAGCAACATATAACAACTTGGTGATTCCTGAAGTCAGATCATCTTTAACTTTTATGGTTTCAGTCTTATTTAACGAAGAATTTAAAACATGTGCGATACCATCATTTGATGAAATTCCACGCATTGCATCCACTTGATTCTTCATTAAGGCGATCAATGGAGAGACAACAAGTGCTGTTCCTTCAAGGATTAAAGCAGGTAATTGATAACACAAGGACTTGCCACCCCCAGTCGGCATAATTACAAAGGTATTCTTTGTCTTAAGTAGGTTCTCTATAACCTCTTCCTGAAGTCCTTTGAATTTCGAAAAACCAAAATGTTTTTTGAGGGATTCTTTTAAATCAATCTCTTTTTTCAACTGAAGTGTATAATTTTAAAATTTAGCTAAATTTGTATCAACAATATAAGTATTTTCGCATAACAATCGTATACAAAAAAAACAAAAATTGAGCGAATTATCACGTATCATAGAGATTGCAAAAAACACAATCAGTTTAGAAGCTGAATCAGTCGCATTATTAGCAAATAATATTAATGATGATTTTGTAGAAATCGTCAACCTCATCCATAATTCTAATGAAAGAGTCATTATTACTGGCATTGGAAAAAGTGGAGTGATTGCAATGAAAATAGTTGCAACCATGAACTCTACAGGAACTCCTGCTGTTTTCATGCACGCTGCCGAAGCCATTCATGGTGATTTAGGTATCATTCAGGAAAATGATATTGTTATTTGTATCTCAAAGAGTGGGAATTCAAAAGAAATAAAAGAATTGGTTCCTCATATTAACCGAAGGGGAAATACCTTGATTGGTATGACTGGCGAAAAAGATTCTTTTTTAGCTAAAAAATCAAATCATATACTCCTAACTCCCACTAAAAAAGAAGCTTGCCCAAACGACCTAGCGCCAACAACCAGCACAACAGTTCAACTCGCCATGGGGGATGCTTTGGCCATGTGCCTGCTTGACCTAAATGATTTTAAAGCTAATGATTTTGCCCAATTTCACCCTGGAGGTGCTTTGGGTAAAAAACTTCACTTGACAGTGGGAGAACTTTTAGCTGATGACACAAAACCCACAGTTCGACTTGACACTCGGATGAAAGATGTTATTTTTGAAATCTCCGAAAAAAGAGTAGGCGCCACAGTAGTTTTAGACGAAAATAAAATAATGGGTATGATTACGGACGGTGACATCCGACGAATACTAGAAAAACACGATGATATTGGCCAGATTACAGCCGAAGATTTAATGAGCAAAAGTCCCATCAGTGTTAATAAAGAATTGCTCGCTGTTAAAGCATTTGAATTAATGACAAATAATAAAATAAGTCAGATTATTGTTACAAATAACAACAAATCTTATGAAGGAATTGTTCATATTCTTGATTTCATTAAAGAAGGATTAAACTAATGGGAAATGCAAATGAAATGTCATTCTTAGACCATCTTGAGGAACTCAGATGGCACCTGATCAGATCGACACTCGCCATATTGATTTTTGCTTCTTTGGCTTTTATTGCTAAGGATTTTATTTTTGATACATTGATTTTTGGTCCAAAAAAAATTGATTTCCCTACCTATCAATGGTTCTGCTCCATCTCGCAATCCTTTGGTCAGGGAGACAGTTTTTGTATAACAGAAATGCCTTTTAGGATTCAAAGTAGAACCGTAGCAGGTCAGTTCTCAGCACACCTATGGACTTCTATTCTGGCAGGTTTCATTGTTGCTTTCCCCTATATAATTTATGAATTCTGGCGCTTTGTAAGCCCGGGATTACATGCAAACGAACGCAAACATGCAAGAGGTTTTATTTTCGTAGCCTCTTTACTTTTTTTCATAGGCGTATTGTTTGGCTACTATATGGTTACTCCGCTATCAATTAACTTCTTAGGAAACTACACGGTAAGTGGAGAAGTTTTTAACGACTTCGACTTAAGCAGTTACATTGGGCTTCTCAGGACTTCAGTATTGGCCAGTGGTTTAATTTTTGAGTTACCGATTATCATTTATTTCTTAACAAAAGTTGGGGTTGTAACACCAACATTTTTAAGTAAAAATCGAAAATTTGCATTGGTAATCGTTTTGAGTCTTTCTGCCATTATAACGCCTCCAGACATCGTTAGTCAAGTCATTGTAAGTATTCCGTTACTAATTCTTTATGAACTCAGTATCTTTATCTCTAAATTTACTTTTAAGCGTATTGAAAAAGAACTTCAAAATTTATAAGTCTGGTCTATGAAACTAAGTGCAATAAATATTCAAAAATCTTACAAAGGTAGGAAAGTTGTTAAAGGCATTTCGATTGAGGTAGAACAGGGAGAAATCGTTGGTCTACTGGGCCCAAACGGTGCCGGAAAAACAACTTCTTTTTACATGATTGTGGGTTTAATTAAGCCTCAAGGTGGTAAGATTTTACTTGACGATAGTGAAATCACTTCTTTTCCAATGTACAAGCGCGCGCAAAATGGAATTGGATACCTCGCACAAGAAGCATCAGTTTTTAGAAAGCTTAGTGTTGAAGAAAATATTTTAAGTGTTTTACAACTCACCTCGCTTTCTAAAAAAAAGCAAAAAGAAAAAACAGAATCTTTGTTGGAAGAATTTGGTTTGACCCACATCCGTAAAAATCGTGGAGATCTACTTTCAGGCGGAGAGAGAAGAAGAACGGAAATAGCACGTGCGCTCGCAACTGATCCTAAATTTGTTTTGCTTGACGAACCTTTTGCAGGAGTAGATCCTGTTGCCGTTGAAGACATACAACGAATCGTTGCTCACCTAAAAAAGAAAAATATTGGCATCCTAATCACAGACCACAATGTCCAAGAGACACTTGCCATTACGGACAAAACTTATCTAATGTTTGAAGGAAGTATTCTAAAAGCTGGAAAACCAGAAGAGTTAGCAAAAGATGAAATGGTCAGAAAAGTATACCTTGGCAAAAATTTTGAATTAAGAAAAACTAAAATAGCGTTTTAACCCTAAATACCTAATTATTTTTAATGACAAAAATTAGATTCGCTCAAAGCGAAGATTCTGGAAAAATCACAACACTACTTAATGAAGGATTTGGATGGGACATCAAAAATGTCTCAGCTGATTTTTTCAATTCAAATAACATTTTCTGTTTGGTTGCAGAAGATATGACTGGAAATATCATTGGAACAGCAACTTTGCATATCATTCAGAAGATTGAACGCCACGCTGCCCAAATAGAAGATGTTGTGGTTTCTAAAAAGCATCGAGGAAAAAAAACAGGACAGGAATTAATTAAAAGTCTTGTTGCGCTATCCAAAGAAAAAAAATGTTACAAAGTAACATTAAACACTCATAAGGAAACAATTCCTTTTTATACTCGACTTGGGTTCAATAACGAACAATGTCAAATGGTTTTAAAACATTAATGAATGTGTGGAATTGTAGCTTATATTGGAGATAAAAATCCCCTCCCAATTATCATTGAAGGCTTACAGAGGCTGGAATATCGCGGTTATGACAGCGCGGGTATTTTTCTAAGTAATAAATCAGAAAACAGCACGACTAAGGTCGCAGCAAAAGTCGAAGATTTAAAACTTGAAATTGAAAAAAAACCAAACTTTAAAGCTACAGTTGGAATGGGTCACACCCGATGGGCAACCCATGGAGTACCCAACCAAGAAAACGCGCATCCGCACCTTTCAAATTCTGGTGATCTTTTTATCGTCCACAATGGAATAATTGAAAACTATGATGTTTTAAAAAAAGAATTGATAAAGAGAGAATATACCTTTTATTCTGAAACTGATTCTGAAGTTTTAATCAATCTGATAGAAGAAACTCAAAAACAAGAACAAGTAAAGCTTGGGAAGGCAGTTCAGATCGCTCTGAATCAAGTTGTAGGTGCTTATGGAATTGTCGTTTTTGATAGAAAAAAACCTGATGAATTGGTCGTGGCAAGGCTAGGAAGTCCCCTAGCAATAGGTTTAGGGAAAGATTCTTTCTACGTAGGATCCGACGCCACCCCCTTCCTAGAATACACTAGAGATGTGGTTTACCTTGAAGATAGTGAAATAGCAATTCTAAAAAAGGGAAAACCAATTAAAGTACGGAATATTTCAGATGATATTGAGGTTGATCCCTACATAGAAAAGCTAAAGTGGAATCTTGAAAACATTCAAAAAGGAGGATATGATCACTTCATGTTAAAAGAAATTTTCGAGCAGCCTCAGGCAATTAGCAATGCCTTAAGGGGGAGGCTATTAATGTCAGAGAATCAAATTCAAATCAGTAGCCTCACAGAACATGAAAATAAGTTCTTAAACGCAAGACGAATACTTATAATCGCCTGTGGTACTTCATGGCATGCAGGATTGGTTGGGGAATACTTATTTGAAAGCTTTTTAAGGGTTCCTGTTGAAGTAGAATACGCTTCTGAATTTAGGTACCGAAACCCGATTATATTCCCCGATGACGTGGTCATCCCCATTTCTCAATCTGGGGAAACCGCTGATACTTTGGCTGCAATTAAAATTGCGAAAGAAAAAGGTGCTTTTATTTTTGGGATTTGCAATGTTGTAGGGTCTTCTATCTCAAGAGAAACTCATGGAGGAGTCTATACGCATGCAGGTCCTGAAATAGGCGTGGCTTCAACAAAGGCTTTCACTACGCAAATAACCGTCCTTTCACTAATGGCGCTGAAATTGGGGGAACTAAAAGGTGTGATTGGAAAAGTAAAATTTCATGATTATTTAACTGAGCTTTCTCAAGTGCCCGATAAAATAGAATGCTTTTTAAAAAATACCAATAACATTAGAGAGATCGCAACGCACTATCACAAATCGCCAAACTGCCTCTATTTGGGACGAGGCTACAACTTCCCAGTAGCGCTAGAAGGAGCGCTTAAACTTAAAGAAATTTCTTATATTCATGCCGAAGGATATCCCGCCGCAGAGATGAAGCATGGCCCTATTGCATTAATCGACGAAAACATGCCTGTAGTCGTTATTGCTACCAAAAAAGGACACTACGACAAAATCGTAAGTAATATCCAAGAGATTAAATCTAGAAAAGGAAAGATAATTGCGATTGTAACACAAGGAGATACGACTGTTAAACAACTTGCTGATCATGTCATAGAGATTCCTGAATCCTCTGAATGCTTTAGCCCTCTTTTCTCAACCTTACCCCTTCAGTTGTTTTCTTATCACATTGCGCTGATGCGAGGTTGTAATGTTGACCAGCCAAGAAATCTAGCGAAATCCGTAACCGTGGAGTAAAATCTTATTCCTTTTGTTTTTAAAAAACTATTCTTCAGCCAATCCTATTCTCGCCATGCTGTTTCTAATTAAATTTAAAATTAGATAAACGAGAATAATAATACAAAAAGCACCCCAAGAGAAAATCCAAAAAAGGAGAATTGAGATGAGGATTAAAAGAATCTTTAAAACCACATCTATCAAACCTGTCTGGTTTGATTTAAAGGAAAATAAAGGAAACTTTGCATTCATTAGGATGACAAAAATCAATGCCAAAGCGGTCAACACTGGATTAGAAATAACCAATGGCTTTAAAAAAACAAAATCTGGTTGTTTTAACAAAATAGGCAGTGAGCCAATAAACAATGCCATCGCAGGAGTTGGTAATCCAATGAAAGTATATTTTTGAGACTTGTCTAAATTAAACTTGGCCAATCTAAATGCTGCTCCTAGAGTGAGTATAAAACCAACCAATACCCAAGGAATAAATTCAAAAGAGGTTTGAATAAAAGACCATTCTAGTTCCACATCTACAGCCCGATTACCAGCGAGAACAAAAAGCTGTGCCAAAATCATCCCAGGTGCAACGCCACAAGTGACCATGTCTGCCATGGAGTCCATCTGAACCCCTAACTCGCTTTCTACTTTAAGCAAACGAGCGAAAAAACCATCCCAAACATCAAAAAAAACTCCTGTTATTATAAAGATAAATGCGGTTTCGAATTGAAATAAAAACGCAAAATAGATGGAAAGGCATCCTGAAATCAGATTCAATGAAGTGAAAAAATGTGGTACTGATTTTTTAATCATTTACTTTGTTGTGATTCAAATAAAATTAAATATTTTGCACAAGATAAGATTTGAAGAACCTACAAAAAAATTACCATAGATAAATTTAATGAATTTTTTAAAAAAGCCACTTTCCCTTTCTATCCTCTCAGGAGTTTTATTGACCTTTTCTTGGCCTGTTGGAGGGTTTTCAATGTTCATTTTCGTAGCTCTAGTTCCAGTTTTAATGCTAGAACATCATATCACGAATGGCAATATAAAGAGAAAGAAAATCAATGTATTCAGTTATGGATTTATTGCTTTTTTTATTTGGAACCTTGGAACAACTTGGTGGATCGTTAATGCCTCTGCCTTCGGTATGGCCTTTGCCGTATTCTGTAACAGTCTTTTTTACACCTTGCTTTTGATGCTTTTTCACTGGAGTAAGAAGAGGCTGCCGTTGCGCAGTGCTTATGTTTTTCTAATTGGTATTTGGTTAGCATTCGAAAAACTTCATTTACAATGGGACTTTTCTTGGCCTTGGCTAAACCTCGGGAATGTATTTTCGGAGAACATTCATTGGATTCAGTGGTATGAATATACCGGAACCTTTGGTGGTAGTTTATGGATTCTAATTTTGAATATTGGAATTCTAGAGGTAATTAAAAAATATACACCTTGGGACAATGGGAAGAAATTCATTCAGAAATTGAGCCCCTGGCTTATCGCCATTGCAATCCCTATTGTTTTTTCAATGATCATTTTCTCAAAGCAAGAAATCAAGCCCCCAACCATTGAAGTGCTATTGGTTCAACCCAATATTGACCCCTACACCGAAAAGTATGAGAAAACAAACCTAGAGTTCCTAGATTTACTTTCTTCCATGACTCAGGGGAAAATTGATGAAAACACTGATTATGTTTTTGCTCCTGAAACTTACTTTGCTTCTGGATATGGAGAATTAATAAGTGAATTTAAAAGTACAGAATTACAAGGATCTATTCAGGAGTTCCTTAAACCTTATCCTCAAGTACAATTGGTTTCTGGAATTCAATTCTATAATGTTTACCAAACAAAAACTGAACCATCCCCAACTGCAAATGAAGTAAAAAAAGGCGTTTGGGTTGACTTCTACAATTCGGCTTTAAAAATGGAATATCAAAGTAAACCCGAATATTACCACAAATCCAAACTCGTGGTGGGTGTTGAAAACATGCCTTATAAAAGCATCCTTAAACCACTTTTAGGAGAATTCATGCTCGACCTTGGCGGAACGGTTTCCAGTCGTGCAACCCAAAAGGAAAGAAGCATATTTGAGCATTCAAAATTAAAAACTAAAGTTGCTCCCATCATCTGCTATGAATCGATCTATGGCGCTTTTGTTACGGAGTATGTTCGGAAAGGGGCAAATTTCTTAGGTATAATAACTAATGACGCTTGGTGGGGCAATACCCAAGGTCACAAGCAACTCTTAAGCTATGCCCGACTTAGAGCGATAGAAAATAGGAGGGCGGTTGTTAGAAGCGCCAATACGGGGATTTCAGCAATCTTAAATTCAAGAGGGGAAATAACCTCGAGGCTTACTTATGAAGAAAAAGGAGTATTGAAAGGAAAAATAGCTTCAAAATCAGAGATCACCTTTTACACCCAGTATGGCGATTACATTGCGCGTTGGGCTGGATTTATTTCTGTTTTGTATTTTTTAATTGCCGTTAGCGGTCGATTAAAACAAAAATAATGTGGTTTTTTTCATATTTAATTTTTCGGTTTAAGGCATCTAATCTTCACGGAACTCACTCTCCTTTCGTTTATGAACTTGCCAAGTATTGTGTCTTTAATCCTCAATGGAAAAGACATCAAAAAGTACTATTTAAACGAACAGGAATAAAAATTATTACAGAAATTTTTTATGAAAGTTTACAGGAATTTTTAAAAATAAACAATCATAAAATGAAGCAAGAAACCGTTTCATTGTCTAAAAATGAAACAACGCTATTTTCAGAAAAAGTCTTAATTCTACAAAACAAAACTGATGAAATGCTGTTGTTTACAAAAAATGTACATTTAAATCGCAGTCTTTGGAACCGTGAAATTCAAACAAAAAAGTTAATTGTCATTGACTTTTTCTTTTGGGGAATTTTGATTAAACGAAAACAAAAATCTCAATTATTTCTGCTAAAAGTCTTTTAAAGACTCAAATCAATAATTATTCTTAATTTTGATTTTCTAAATAAAAATTATAATTAATATACTTTGTCCAATCGAGTTTTAAAATGGTTCGCTCAGCCATAAACAAGCAAGTTGAAGATGCCGAAATACAAGCTGTACACAAAAACTGGTGATGATGGAACTACTGGGCTTTTTTCTGGAAAAAGAGTTAGCAAACACCATGTGCGAATAAAAGCTTATGGAACCGTTGACGAACTAAATGCTTGGATTGGTTTAATTAGAAATGATGAACTAGCCGCTGAAACCAATTCGTTTTTAATTAAGATTCAAAACGAATTAATGGTTATTGCCTCTCAACTTGCAGATGACACTTCTGAAAAAACTCGAAAATTAAGTGGAAAGATTGTACCAATTGCCTTAGAAAATGTAATTGAAATAGAATCTGAAATTGACAAAATTAACAACGAACTTCCTGAACTGAAAAATTTCATCATTCCAGGCGGTCATGTCTTAATTTCCTACACCCACCTTGCAAGATGTACTTGCAGAAGAGCAGAACGTTTTATCACTGAACTTAAAGGTGAAGAAGAAGTTTCAAGTGTAATTATTGCCTATATCAATCGACTTTCTGACTACCTATTTATACTTGCTCGGAAGCTATCTAAAGATTTTGATGTGGAAGAAATCAAATGGGTTGCAAAAAAAAACGAGTAACATCCTTGGTTTATTAAGTTAAAAATATATTTTTGCAAAAATTTGAAAGCAATATGTATTGGACATTAGAACTTGCATCCTACCTAAGCGATGCTCCTTGGCCAGCTACAAAAGACGAATTAATCGACTTTTGTATTCGGACCGGGGCTCCCTTAGAAGTTGTTGAAAACCTTCAATCGATGGAGGATGAAGGCGACATTTATGAATCTATAGAAGAAATATGGCCTGACTTCCCAACGGATGATGACTATCTCTGGAACGAAGACGAATATTGATCCTATAAACACAAACAAAAAGTCTCCTTGGAGGCTTTTTTTTTGATTACATTTGAAATAAATATTACAGTATACAAATGAGTTTCCTAAATTCGATTATTAAAACCTTTGTCGGGGATAAAACCAAAAAAGATTTGGCGTTGATCCACCCGATAGTTACTAAAATAAATGAGCACTTTAATTCCTTTGAATCAATCAGTAATGATGAGTTGAGAGAAAAAACTGCAATTTTTAAAAACACAATTCAGAAAAACCTCAAAGAAAATATTAATGGGATCAATGAAATAAAATCCCAAATTGAGAATACTCCTGACCTAGACCAAAAAGAACTTTTATATCAAAAAATAGACAGCCTTAGTCTTGAAGGTGAGAAAATTATTGCAAGGACTTTGGACGAAATTCTTCCTGAAGCCTTTGCTGTGATAAAAGAAACTGCCCGACGATTTGTCAATAATACACAAATTGAGGTTACAGCCTCGGAGTTTGATCGAGCTATTTCTCAAGACAACAGCTATGTCAACCTCAAAGGAGATAAAGCGATTTGGTCCAACTCTTGGGATGCAGCAGGAAAACCTATTGTTTGGGACATGGTTCATTATGACGTCCAATTGATTGGTGGTATTGCACTTCACCAAGGTAAAATTGCTGAGATGCATACTGGGGAAGGAAAAACACTGGTTGCGACGCTTCCGGTTTATCTTAACGCACTTACGGGAAAAGGAGTTCACTTGGTTACCGTAAATGATTATCTAGCCAAAAGAGATAGCGCATGGATGGCTCCAATTTTTGAGTTCCACGGACTTAGTCTGGATTGTATTGATTATTACAAGCCCAATAGCCCGGAAAGAAGAAAGGCTTATCTAGCAGATATTACGTATGGCACAAACAATGAGTTTGGATTTGACTACCTGAGAGACAATATGGCGCATTCGCCAGACGATTTGGTGCAACCCAAACATCATTATGCTATTGTAGATGAAGTGGATTCCGTACTGATTGATGATGCTAGAACTCCCTTAATTATTTCTGGACCCACACCCGAAGGTGACCGACATGAGTTTGATGAGCTTAAGCCAAAAGTTTCCTCACTCGTTGCCAAACAAAAAGCCTATTTGACTGGGGTACTGGCACAAGCCAAGAAAACTATTGCGGATGGAGACACCAAAGAAGGGGGTCTTTTATTGTTGAGAGTTTATAGAGGTTTACCAAAGAATAAAAGTCTTATTAAATTTTTAAGTCAAGAAGGAGTTAGACAATTGCTTCAGAAAACTGAAAATCATTACATGCAAGACAATAATAGGGAAATGCCTTTTGTTGATGCGGATTTGTTGTTTACAATTGACGAAAAAAATAATCAAATTGAACTTACAGACAAAGGGATTGAAGAATTATCAACTGACGGTGACGACCAAAACTTTTTTGTCCTTCCAGACATCGGAGGAGAAATTGCCAAAATAGAAAGTCAAGCCCTTGATTCTAAAAAAGAAACAGAACTTAAGGAAAAATTATTTCAAGAATTCAGCATCAAAGGAGAGCGAATTCATTCAATGAACCAATTGCTAAAAGCTTACACGCTTTTTGAGAAAGATGTAGAATACGTAGTAATGGAAAATAAAGTCATGATCGTCGATGAGCAAACGGGTCGGATCATGGATGGAAGACGTTATTCTGATGGATTGCACCAAGCGATTGAGGCCAAAGAAAACGTAAAAATAGAAGCCGCAACACAAACTTTTGCCACGATTACACTCCAAAATTATTTTAGGATGTATGAGAAGCTAGCTGGGATGACAGGTACTGCCATCACAGAAGCTGGTGAATTCTGGGAAATTTATAAACTTGATGTAATCGAAATCCCCACGAATCGACCGATTGCTAGAAAAGACAGGGAAGATTTAATTTATAAAACCAAAAGAGAAAAATATAATGCTGTGATTGACCAAGTAACAGCCCTTTCTCAGGCAGGAAGACCTGTTTTAATTGGTACTACATCGGTTGAAATCTCTGAATTGTTGAGTAAAATGCTTAACATCAGAAAAGTTCACCACAATGTGCTTAATGCAAAATTGCATAAGAAAGAAGCAGACATCATCGCAGAAGCTGGTAACCCCGGAATAGTTACGATTGCCACAAACATGGCAGGAAGGGGAACAGACATTAAACTCTCTGACGAAGTGAAAAGTGCAGGAGGACTGGCTATTGTGGGAACAGAAAGACACGATTCACGACGTGTAGATCGACAGCTTAGAGGTCGTTCTGGAAGACAAGGAGACCCAGGAAGCTCTCAGTTTTTCGTTTCTCTAGAAGACAACCTCATGCGCCTTTTTGGGTCAGAGCGAGTTGCCAAAGTAATGGATCGTATGGGCTTGGAAGAAGGAGAAGTTATCCAGCACTCAATGATGACAAAATCCATTGAGCGTGCGCAGAAGAAAGTCGAGGAAAACAACTTCGGAATCAGAAAAAGATTGTTGGAATATGATGATGTAATGAACGCACAACGTGAAGTCATTTACAAGAGAAGAAAACACGCCCTGAGCGGCAGTAGACTAAAATTAGACATTGCCAATATTCTCTTCGATACTTGTGAGGAAATCGTGATAAACAATAAAGCGACTAATGATTACAAAAACTTTGAATTTGAAGTCATTAGTAATTTTTCTATCTCCTCCCCTATTGATGAAAACGAATTTACAGAAGCTCCTGAAATTGAGAGTGTCAACAAATTATATGAAACTCTAAGTAAACATTATATTTCAAAGATAGAATCTAGTGCTGCTTTAGCTTTCCCTGTAATAAAAGATGTCTTTGAGCGTCCCGGGAATAAGTTTGAGCGAATCGTTGTTCCGTTTACAGACGGCGTGAAAACTCTAAATGTGGTAACAAATCTTGAAAAGGCATATAACAGTGCTGGAAAACATTTGGTTGAAGACTTTGAGAGAAACATTACCCTTGCACTTATTGACGAAGCATGGAAAACTCATCTTCGCAAGATGGATGAATTAAAACAATCGGTTCAGCTAGCTGTTCATGAGCAAAAGGATCCACTGCTTATCTATAAATTTGAATCCTTCGAATTATTCAAATCGATGATCAATGGGTTGAATCGTGAAGTGCTTTCTTTTTTATTTAAAGGAGGGCTGCCCTCTCAAAGTGAGACTAAAATTCAAGAAGCGAAAAGAGCTGTCGCACCCAAGGGATATAGAACCTCTAAAGATGATTCGCTCAATACCGAAGAGCTTGCACAAAGAAACAGAAGTGCCGGTGCATCTGCTGGTCAGCGTCAGAATACGGTTGTAGAAACAATCGTCCGGAATCAACCTAAAATTGGTCGTAACGATAAAGTAGTTGTCAAAAACGTAGTGACCGGTGAAACCAAAACCCTCAAATTCAAACAAGCCGAACCCCTAATAAATAAAGGGGAATGGGTAATCAGTAACTAAACTTATTTTGCCTCAATAATGTTCTTTTTAGTGAAAGAATATAAAATTGTAATTTGGATATTTCAAAAATGTTTTGATTATGGAGACTTATGCGAGAGTTTTACTATGGATTGTGCCTTTTTTCATAGTGATGATTTTGGTTGAAATCATTTATGGTCATTTAAAAAATAAACAGACACACAATCTAATGGATACGATTTCGAGCTTGAGCTCGGGAATGACAAACATACTTAAAGATATTTTGGGACTTGTAGTGGTTGTAATCTCTTACCCTTATCTGGTTTCAAAGCTCTCTTTTTTCACCATAGAAAGCAGTATTTTAGTTTACATCTTGGCTTTCATATTCATTGATTTTTCTGGTTATTGGAATCACCGTTTAAATCATAAAATAAATTTTTTCTGGAATCAACACATCATACATCACAGCAGTGAAGAATTTAATCTTGCTTGCGCTTTAAGACAAAGCATTTCAGATCTTATTGGTTATGCTGCGCTTTTCCTAATTCCGGCTGCCTTCTTTGGGGTTCCGCATGAGGTGATTATTTTGCTCGCTCCCCTTCATCTTTTTGGACAATTTTGGTACCATACCCAACACATAGGTAAAATGGGATTTTTAGAGTATTTTCTGGTAACACCTTCACAGCATAGAGTTCATCATGCCATTAATCCCATTTACATTGACAAAAATCTTGCACCGATTTTTTGTGTTTGGGACCGTTGGTTTGGAACATTCCAGGAAGAATTGGAAGAAGAACCTCCTGTTTATGGGGTCCTAAAACCTGTAAGGACATGGAATCCAGTCGTGATTAACTTCCAACACCTCTGGGGCTTAATCTGTGATGCCTGGCATACGAAAAGCTGGAAAGAAAAACTAACCCTTTGGTGGCGCCCTACAGGTTATAGACCACAAGACGTAATTGAAAAATATCCGAGGGAAGCGATAAAAGATATTTATTCAATTAAAAAATACAACCCTAAAACAACTTTGGATCAAAAAATATGGGCTGTTTTTCAATGGGTTTTTACCACATGCATGTTGTTGTTATTGCTACTCAATTATAGTGAATTTTCTAATACTCAAAGATTGCTTTTCGGGGCGCTTATACTACTTAGTATTTTCACTTATTCTGCACTAATGGATGGCTATCAATGGGCATTGTTTTTAGAATACACAAGAAACCTATTAGGTCTTGCATTCTTTCTACTCCCCTCTCAAGAATTATTCTACATGACGAATATTCCTTTTATTTATTATTTTGGAGTTGCTTATTTTTCTATCAGCCTCGTAAGTCTGATCTGGATGGATGCAAAAAGTAAATTAATTATTAATGAAGTCTAAAAAAAGAATTCTTCTTTTAGGCCCAGCACACCCCTACAGAGGTGGCATTGCAGATACTCAAAATGCTTTTGCTAAAAGCTTACAAGAAAATGGTCATGAAGTAATTCTTTTCACATTCACCTTCCAATATCCTAAGTTTTTATTTCCAGGAAAAACTCAATTGACCAGCAATCCGGCACCCTCAAAATTAAATATCCAAAGAAAAATTCACAGCAGTAACCCTTTCAATTGGGCAAAAACGGCTCGAGCAATCAATCAGATAAAGCCTGATGTAGTTTTCTTTCGCTATTGGACACCTTTTTTAGCGCCTTGCTGGCAGGGTATTGCAAAAAGACTTCCGAATAAAATTAAAACAATCGCTTTGGTTGACAACTGGTTGCCACACGAAAGAAAGCCTTGGGACAATTTGTTGAATAATTATTTTGGTAAAAAAATGGACGGCTTTGCAACCTTATCTGGTCATGTTGGAGAACAAATTTCTTCGGTAGGATTCGACAAACCAGTCTGGTTTGGTTTTCACCCTATCGCTGATGACCTTCTCCCAGCGATTTCAAAAGAAGAAGCACGTGATCGATTGGATTGGCCTCAGGGAAAAAAAATTGTTTTATTTTTTGGCTTAATAAGAAAGTACAAAGGACTTGATCTTTTGATTAAAGCTTTTTCAAAACCACCATTAAAAGATAAAAATATCTTGCTAGCTATAGTTGGGGAAAGCTATGAAGACCAGGAGGTATATGAAAATTTGATTTCTAAATTAGAGTTAAACGACCGTATCCTCACCGACTTTAATTTTGCTGAGATGGAAAAAACAAGGAACGTTATTTGTGCAGCTGACTTAGTTGCTCAAACCTATCGCTCAGCAACACAAAGCGGTGTCACTCCCCTCGCCTACCTCTACCAAACTCCAATTCTGGTGAGTGACATTCCTGGGCTTAAAACCCCAATATTGACAGATGACTCTGGGAGTGTGTCTTCTTTAAATTCAGAAGATATTGCATCAAAAATTGTAACTTTGATTGAAACAGACCAACTCAAACATCACATTAATCAAATCAATAGAGCATTACCAAAATACCGTTGGAAAACCTTTAGTGAAAACCTAATGACATTTATTGAAACTTTATAATATTAAAAATAATCAAATGACTAATTTTATTAAAATCACATGTATTTCATTTCTAATAATTGCATGTAGTGAAACTAAAAAAATAACGTCTCCCCCAAATGTGGTAATAATCTTTACGGATGATCAAGGTTATCAGGACTTGGGTAGTTTTGGCTCTCCAAACATCAAAACGCCACATCTAGATCAGATGGCGAAAGAAGGGATTCGTCTTACTGATTTTTATGCTGCACAAGCAGTTTGTTCCGCCTCGCGGGCTGCTTTGTTAACAGGATGTTATCCCAATAGAATTGGAATTGAAGGGGCACTATTCCCTCATCAAAAAATTGGTCTTAATCCTGAAGAAACCACAATGGCTGAAATGCTTAAAACAAGAGGTTACAAGACAGGAATGTTTGGTAAATGGCATTTGGGTCACCTTCCTAAATTCTTGCCCAACAACCATGGTTTTGATGAATTTATGGGTATTCCTTACTCAAATGACATGTGGCCTGTAGATTTCAACGGAGTACAAGTAGACTCATTGAATAGAAAAATAAAGTTTCCGCAATTACCCTTTTTAAAAAATGGCAAGAAAATTAAGGAAATTAGAACCCTAGAAGATCAAGATCAACTCACCACAAAGCTCACTGAAGCTGCAGTAGATTTTATTGAAAGAAATAAAAACAATCCGTTTTTTCTATATGTTCCCCACCCTATGCCCCATGTTCCACTAGGTGTTTCAGATAAATTCAGGGGAAAAAGTGAACAAGGAATGTATGGTGATGTAATTATGGAAATTGATTGGTCAGTGGGTCAAATATTAAAAACATTAAAAGAAAACAACCTTCACGAAAATACTTTGGTGATATTCACCAGTGACAATGGCCCTTGGCTTAATTTCGGGAATCATGCGGGAAGTGCGCTTCCGCTTAGGGAAGGTAAAGGAACCGCACTGGAAGGTGGACAAAGAGAGCCTTGTGTGATTTATTTTCCAAGTAAAATAAAGCCAGGAAGAACGCTCAGTACGCCAATGATGACTATTGATCTTTTACCTACGATTGCAGAAATTACAGGTAGTCAATTACCAGAAAAGAAAATCGATGGGAAAAGCGTTTGGAATATTTGGACGGGGGAAACAAAAGAAAGTCCGCATGAAGCATATTATTTCTATTATAAATCCAACGAATTGCACGGGGTGCGTTACAAAAACTGGAAACTCTATTTTCCACATTCCTACAGGACGTTGAACGGAAGAGAAGCTGGTGCAGATGCTTTTCCGGTAAATTATGAAATGCTAAATTTTAATGAAATAGCACTTTATGATTTATCTAAAGACATTAGCGAAACCAACGACGTTGCGTCTGAAAACCCTAAAATAGTTGCTAAAATAAAAATTCTTGCTGATGAAATGCGGTCTGAATTAGGGGATCGACTCTATGCGATCGAGGGAAGTGAAAACAGACCTATTGGAAGAGTTCAATAATTATTTCATAAAATAAATCAAACTTAAAACTTGATTATTAGTTTTAACAAAGTGATTTTTTAAAAAAAAATATTTTTTTTATATCTCACATATTTTATTATATTAGGAGTCCCTAATTCTTATATATAATGAATAAATTTTTATTCCTACTCCTCCTTTTTCCTTTAATTTCTATTGGCCAAATTCAAGAAATAAACAGCGAAGAACTCCTTGGCGAATTGATTGGACAATTAAAAAATGGGTATGGCGACCCTGAGGTAAGCCTTAGAAATAAAGACGATCGCTATGTTTTCACATATAGAAACCGACGCTTCGATCATTTAACACAATACGGTACTTTCCAATTTAAATGCTCTAAGGACGAGCTTGACTTATTCTTCAATTTTTTGGTTTCAAATCTTGATAGTGTAAGCAGAAAAAGAAGATTTATTGAGAAAACATTGAAAATTCCTACAGGAATTCTTCAATTAAATTTCAATAGACGCTTGGGAAATAATTATGTTCAAATAATGCATACTCCAAAAAATATTGATGGTTTAGAACAACTCCTGCCTATAAACAAAAAACAATTGATTAAACTATTCGGAAAACAAAAGAGCTTTTCAAAATAATTTCTCCAATTTGAATTGGTGAATGTATTTATGGATACAGGATTGGATTTAATGGACTATCAATTACGGTATCTACTGAAACACCTGGACACCAAGTTTCCGAATCATTTTGTTGACCTTCATTTTCAGGTTTCTTTAGTCGCGTTTCCTTATCCATATAGATCACTGTCATAACCCGACGCATTTCATCAGTAGTGTTTGCACCTGCACGATGAAACACCCATCCGGAATGAAAACTGACTTCCCCTAAATCAAAAGGCTCAATAATGTGCTTAAAGTCAGTAACTCTTAATCTATTTTCAATCCTCTCTTCACTATGGTCACTTATGGCCAAATCTCTTCCTTCTTGAATTTGATGACTTCCTGCGCTAAACTCCAGGGGACCCATGTTTTTCGGAACCGCTTGAAGTGGAATCCATGCCGTAATGGTTCGATCGTTGTCCAAAGGCCAATAATATTGGTCAGCATGCCAAGGCGTAATACCACCATGGGCTTCTTTGTATAAAGCTTGATCGTGATACATTCTAACGCCCTCAACTTCCATTAATGATGCCGCAATTTTAGCCAAACGTTTTGAGAAAATAAATTCTTTTACCTGTTCATCCTCTCGCCACAAATTAAACAATTGTAAAAATGCTTTACCGTAGGTATCCCTTTGTTCCATTGGCCTAGCGTTTTTATTTAATCGATCTACGGCCTTGTCGATAGAACTCCCATAATGATCCAACACTTCTTTAGAAAAAACCTGCTTTAACTTGATGTAGCGATTTTTTTGATAAAAGTCAACGGCAGACTGATCCAGAGCATAATGGGTATTTAATTCATTAAGAACAGACATAAAACATTAGATTTGAATCTAAAGTTAAGTAATTTTTAAAGGCATAAAAATCTCAAAGAATAAAAGTGTCTAAAAACAAGTCAAAATAAATTTGATTAAATTGAGGTTTAAAATTTAAAAAAACATGGAACGTAAAATTATTTTAAGCGAAAAAGAAATCCCAGATAAATGGTATAATATCGTTGCAGATATGCCTAACAAACCCCTACCCCCTTTAAATCCAGGTACTCTTGAACCGATAGGCCCGGAGGCTTTAGCTCCTTTGTTCCCAATGGAATTGATTAAACAGGAAGTAAGTATGGAAAAATATATTGACATTCCTGATGAGGTAAGAAATATCTACGGCATGTGGCGTCCAACGCCTGTTTATCGAGCTTACAATCTTGAAAAAGCACTGGATACTCCCGCAAAAATATATTACAAATATGAGGGAGTAAGTCCAACTGGATCTCACAAACCCAACACTGCCGTAGCGCAAGCCTATTATAATAAGCAAGAGGGAATCAAAAAAATCACCACCGAAACCGGTGCAGGCCAGTGGGGAAGTGCCCTAAGTTTTGCTTGTCAACACTTCGGTATTGAGTGCGAGGTTTTTATGGTTAAACTCTCCTATTTACACAAACCCCATCGTAAAGTGATGATGAATACTTGGGGAGCCACCGTCCACCCTTCTCCTTCAAATGCTACTGAAATAGGGAAGAAAATATTAGCCGAAAACCCTGACACAACTGGGTCATTGGGGATTGCTATTTCTGAGGCCGTGGAACGTGCCGCAACAAATGATGATACAAAATATGCACTTGGAAGTGTATTAAACCATGTTAAATTGCACCAAACCATTATCGGTCAAGAAGCGATACTGCAAATGGAAAAAGCGGGAGACCTGCCCGATGTTGTTATTGCTCCTTTTGGAGGAGGATCTAATTTTGCAGGTTTAGCATTTCCCTTTTTAAGATTGAACTTTGAGGAGGGTAAATCTATTAGGTGTATTGCAAGCGAGCCAGCTTCTTGCCCAAAACTAACCCGCGGACAATTCAGATACGACTTTGGAGACACCGCTGGGATGACTCCCTTGCTTCCGATGTATACTTTGGGACACGACTTTGTTCCTGCACCAATTCATGCAGGAGGATTGCGCTATCATGGTGCAGGGGTCATTGTGAGTCAATTGCTAAAAGATAAATTGATTGAAGCCAGATCTCATGACAATTTAGAAGTATTCGAAGCAGGAGTAAAATTTGCACGAGCCGAGGGAATTATTCCTGCTCCAGAAGCAAATCATGGAATTGCTACTGCCATTGCAGAAGCAGAGCGTTGCAAAAGAGAAGGGAAATCAGAAACTATTTTATTCAACCTTTGTGGGCATGGAAATTTTGACATGAAAGCTTATGAAGATTATTTTGCAGGAAAGATTGTGAAACACGAATTGAGCAAAGCAGAAATTGATGCTTCTTTAGCCAAGCTCGACACGCCGTTAATTCCGTAATTACTTAAAGATTAATAGCTAAGAAAAGCTTAAATCTTAGGGTTTAAGCTTTTTTTAATTATGTCCGAAAAAAAGTATCGCAAATATTTGTGAAAAATTCCTACAGAGACAAACTGTTTCATTTCCAAATAGCATTAGGGTTTAATCTCATTCAAACAATCCATACTACTACTCTCATTGATTGTTTAGCGCATCACTTGCCAAAAAATAAAATCATTTTAAAGTTAATTTGGAAAAGAAATTGATTTTTTTGAAAATTAGTTGAATTTCACTTAAAAGATCATATAAAACCTTGGAATTCAGTAAGTCAGAATTAAATAAAGTAAAACGTGGTGCAAAGAAAGCGACCTATAACAAAAAGGAAATATATCAGATTTTAGACGCAACAGAAATTTGTAATGTTGCATTTATATACAGAGGAAGAGCTTTTGTTCAGCCGATTAATTATGGGAGAGATGGGGATTCGATATACCTCCACGGAGCCTTAAAAAACAGAATGAGCAATGCTCTGATCGAATCAGGTGAAGCTTCGCTTAGTGTAATGTTGCTAGACGCCATGAAACTAACAAGGTCAGCTTTTCATCATTCGGTTAATTATCGTTCCGTAACGGTTTTTGGAAAGGTAAGCGAATTAAAATCAGATGTTGAAAAGCTTAAAGGACTTAAAAGCATTATAAATCATTTTGTTCCAAATCGATGGGAGTTTTGCCGAGCACCAAATAAAAATGAACTAAAGGCAACAAGGGTCATTGAAATTAAGATTGAAACAGCTGCTGCAAAAATAGCAAACGGACCAATTGAAGATAAAGAATCAGATCTTGACTTAGACTTTTGGGCTGGAGAAATACCTGTCAAAACTTCATATTTTCGACCTATTCCTGACAATAAACTGAGCAAAGAAATTGAAATTCCTAAACACATTATGGAGTTTTATAAAAACAAAAATGGATGAATAGCTTGCATAATAATTTAACATAACAACACGTCAAAAATCTATTAACTATCTTTGAAATAAAAAATGAAAGAAATGACTTTATTGATCAGCCTATTTATTTTTAATACTTGTAATTTAATTAGTCCAAAACCCGTTGATAACAAATCACAGTTATGGACTCCTCCTTCAATTTCACAAGGCATGGAAAAAGCCTATTTTGCCTCTGGTTGTTTTTGGTGCGTAGAAGCTATTTTTGAAAGTGTCGAAGGAGTACAAGAAGCCCATTCGGGTTATTCTGGTGGTAAAACAAAGAACCCCACTTATAGCCAAATCGGATACGGTAATACTGGACACGCTGAAGCGGTTGAAGTCATTTACGATCCAAAAGTGGTTAGTTTTAAAACACTAGTAGAAGTGTTTTTTGGTTCTCATGATCCAACAACGCTAAACAGACAAGGTCCTGATAGAGGTACTCAATATCGCTCAATTGCTTTTTACCAAAATGATACAGAAAAAATTACCATCGATAGTTATATTGTTAAATTGATTGAGGAAGAAGTTTATTCTAATAAGATTGTTACAGAAGTTACTCCTTTGGTAAAATTCTATTATGCGGAGGAATACCATCAAGATTATGAAAAAATAAATCCTGAGAATTCTTATATCAGAAACGTTTCGATTCCTCGATTAAATCGATTTAAGGCAAAATATCCTCACTTATTAAAAGAGGCGCATTAAATATAATTTTTAAATTGATTTCCGAATCCAACTCAAGGGTTGGATATATTTATTCCATAGGAAATAAAAGAAATAACCCATTATGGATCCAAAAACAATCCCCGAAACCACATCAAGAGGGTAGTGTACCCCAATGTAGATTCGACTGTAAGCAATCAATCCCGCAAGAGAAATAAAAAAGAATGGAAGTCGCTTCTGATAGCCAAACAATAGTTTTGAGAAAAAAACTGCTAAGGCAAACGAGTTAGAGGAATGTCCAGAAAAATATCCATAAAAACCTCCACAACCAGACTTAACCAGCCTTACCAACCCTTCTATTTCAGGTTCATGGCATGGTCTTAGTCTTTGAAAGGTGTATTTGAACAAATTTGTCCCTTGGTCTGTAAATAAAATCAATATTCCTAAAACAGCAAGAAGGGTAAGTAAAGACTTAAAATTTGTTTTACTTAAATAATAACAAGCGAAAAGTATGTATACAACAAAGTTGGTTGCCTTATTTGTCATTAACATCCAAAACCCGTCATAGGTTTGGCTTCCCAATCCATTGAGGAATAAAAAAAGTTCTTGATCAAGTGCAATTAAACTGTCCAAAAGCTATTCGAAATTTTCGATTTCTTGATCGTAATATTCCAGTGCCTGTTCAATTAAGTCAGAGGTATGCGTGGCCAACTCCTTTTCGTCTTCAGAATCAAATTCTTCAAACCAGTGTACCTCGTCATTGGCAACGTTGAGTAGAAAACGAGGGAATTCTGTGTGTAAAATGAAAATTTCATCTTCGAGTTCCGAATTGTCAGCAATAAAAAATTTAGGTAAATCCATTGATTAAATGTTCTGATTTAATATTAATTTTTTGGTAAGATACTGAAATCTCCAAATTAAAAGCGACGCGGACAATGTTAATCCAAAGAGAAGTCCTATCCAAATTCCTGATGCGCCCAAATCTGTTTTAATTCCAAGGTAGTAGGCAATCGGAAAACCAAACAAGCCATATGCCATAAAAATAAGCAAAGCAGGCAGATTGACATCTTGAAGCCCTCGTAATGCACCGAGCACAACTGCTTGTAAACCATCTGAAATTTGAAACAAGGCTGCAATAAGGAGTAAATTTGAGGCCAATTTAACAACGATAATTACATCATCATAAATTAAAGGGTTGTTACTGTCAAGGTAAAGCCAAGGGAGATATTCGTGAGTTGCAATAAAAAAAAGTGCAAACACTACATCCATAATAAATATTAAAAAGAAGGTTGAAATTGCAATTCTTCTCAATTCTAAAAAATTATTTTTTCCTTTTTGATTTCCTACTCGAATCATTGCTGTAACTCCAACTCCAAGGGCAACCATAAAAGTCATGGAAGAAAGGTTGAGTGCGATTTGATTGGCAGCTTGTGGATTTTTACCTAATATTCCTGACATCCAAACAGCAGAAGTGAAAAAAGTTACTTCAAAAAACATTTGTAAGGCAGAAGGGAAACCAAGAGAGATGATCCTTTTAAATAGATTTAACTGCGCTTTAACCTTATAAATTTTTTGAGTATAAATCTTAAATTTCTTATTTGTTCGAACATTTACACCCATAAATAAAAGCATTGCAAAACGTGCGATTAAGGATCCTATTGCAGCACCTTCTACTCCAAGTTCTGGAAAACCAAAGCCTCCAAAAATAAATCCATAATTAAGAATAACATTAATTGCATTTCCCATTAGGGTGGCATACATCGCCAAACGTGTTTGAAATAGACCCTCCGCAAATTGTCTGAACCCTTGAAACGCAACCAATGGAATTAGAGAAATTGCCACCCAAAACAAATATGGATAAGCGAGCTCTACAACTTCTTCAGGTTGACCCATTTGTTTGAGTAAGGGTTGAGAAAACAAAACAGCTATCGCTAAAAAGACACCTAAAAATGTACACAGGATTAATCCATGAAGGAAAACATTCCTGACTTTATTTTCATCGTTAGCTCCATCTGCTTCCGCAATCATTGGAGTGATTGCTGTTGAGAATCCAATCCCAAGCGACATCGCTACGAAAAAAAAACTGTTGCCCAATGACACTGCTGCAAGTTCCGCAGTTCCCAGCTGCCCTACCATAATATTATCAATCAACTGGACAAGGGTGTGTCCAAGCATCCCAATGATAACTGGGTAAGCTAGTTTTAAATTGTATCTAAATTCTCGAGAGTAGTTGTTAAGTTTTACCATTTAGGCTTTAAAGGGAATGAATAAGCTTTTATTCAAAACCAAATTGATCTGTAAGATACACCAAAGCTGCCATGGTCGCACCTCCCAATTCTAATTCGCGTTTATTGATGGCGTCAAAGGTATCCATTTCGGAATGGTGATGATCAAAATACCTTTGCGAATCGGGGCGTAAGCCTGCTAAAACAGTTTTGTCATTTTTTAGAGGTGCAACATCTGCGGCACTTCCTCCCTTTTTAAAATAATGAATTAAATACGGTTCAAAATAATCTTTCCAGGTAAGGATTTTATTAAAGTAATCATCATTGCAATCAAAACTAAATCCTCTTGGAGAAAATCCTCCTGCGTCCGATTCAACCGCTAAGACGTGTTCCTCTTTTAGTTTTTCAGTTCGCTTTGCATAAGCCGCTGCTCCACGTCCTCCGTTTTCTTCATTCATAAAAAGCACAACGCGAAGGGTGTTTTTCGGCCTGAATTTTAATGATTTGAATATGTTTAAAACCTCCATAGATTGAACCACACCAGCTCCATCATCATGTGCGCCATCGCCTAAATCCCAGGAATCTAAATGTCCTCCAACCAAAATAATTTTTTCCGGATTTTCGGAACCTTTTATTTCTCCGATTACATTATAAGATTTTACGTCTGGATAGTTTTTACAATTTTGTTTTAAAAAAAATCGGAGTTTTGGGTTCAAGGCAATCATCGAACTCAAAAGTTGTGCGTCATTTGTACTAATGGCCGCTGCGGGAATGCGCCTTTTTATAGGCAAGTTTCCATAACTCATTACGCCGGTGTGCGGATAATCGTCTAATCGCAAGTTCATTGATCTAACTAAAACTGCAGCAGCTCCATATTTTGCAGCCATTTCTGCACCGTTGTAGCGCTGGTTGACACAACCAGAATAGGCTTGAAAAGTACTAATTAAATTCGCCTGCATGGGACGATTAAAAAAAACGATTTTCCCTTTAATTTTTTCCTTTCCTAATTCAGCCAATTCCTCAAAGCTTTTTACTTCTATCACGTTAGCGCGAATACCTGAGGATGGGGTCGCAATTGAGCCTCCCAATGCGCAAATATTTACATTAATTGTGTTCCCGGGGCTTGACTCGATATTGGCATACTCATAAGTACCACGAACCCACTTAGGAACCATAACAGGCTGTAACCAAACAGAATCCAAGTCCAAACCTTTCAACTCTTCTTTAGCCCACAACACAGCTCTTTCTGCGTTGAGAGAGCCTGATAATCTTCCTCCAATGTCATTGGAAAGATGATCCAACCAATTGTAGCTTTTACTTTCGGTCAATGCAAAATCATAAATATTGCTTAACCGCTCTTCAATTTCGCTTTTGGTTTGTCCGTATGAAAATAGACAAAACAAACAAATGATTAAAAAAACTATATTTTTCATTATGGGTATTCTTAGTTTTGCTTGGAAGCAAATTGTTTTATATCATTTCCTGTAATGGGATTTTCTCCCAAAATCATTAAACGTTCGACTACGTTTCTTAGTTCTCGGATGTTACCCGTCCAAGGATAATCCATCAACATTTTAACAGCATCCTTGGAAAAAGATTTCTCCTCAATACCTTGTTCTTTCGAGAGCGTATGTCTGAAATGTTCAACCAACAGCGGAATATCAGTTTTACGTTCGCTTAATAAGGGTACTTTAATAAGGATCACTGCCAAGCGGTGGTATAGGTCTTCTCTAAACTTACCTTCTGCAATCTCTTTACTGAGGTCTTTGTTTGTTGCTGAAATAATTCTTACATCAACTTTTATGTCTTTTTCACCGCCCACGCGTTGGATCTTACTTTCTTGAAGCGCCCTTAAAACTTTAGCTTGAGCAGCCAAACTCATGTCCGCAACTTCATCTAAGAAAACCGTCCCACCGTTGGCAATTTCGAATTTTCCTGCACGGTCTTTTACCGCAGATGTAAAAGCACCCTTAACGTGGCCAAACAACTCACTTTCAATCAAATCTGAAGGAATTGCAGCACAATTAACCTCAACAAAGGGGGCACTATTTCTTGTACTTTTTTGGTGTAACTGATGGGCCACCAATTCTTTACCCGTTCCATTTCCTCCTGTGATTAGGACTCTGGCTTCAGTTGGAGCAACCTTTTCGATAAGGTTATGAATTTCATCAATCTCTTTTGATTCACCAATAATGGTGTACTTTTTTGCAATTTTCTTTTTAAGAATCTTGTTTTCAGTAACCAATTCCTTGGTTTCAAGTGCATGCCTTACAGCATTAAGCAATCGATTTAAATCAGGTGGTTTTAATATAAAATCATATGCTCCTAATTTCATTGCTTCAACTGCAATGGCAACATTACCATGACCCGTTAACAAAATAAAAGGAACTAAAATTTCTTTTTCTCTAGCTTTTTGTAATACCTCAATGCCATCCATCTTGGGCATTTTAATATCACATAAAACCAAGTCAAATTCTTCCTTTAAAAGTCTATTAAGTCCTAATTTACCCTCCTCTTCTTCTGAAATTTGATAATCTTCGCTTTCCTCGCTAAGTATTCGAACCAAGACCCTTCTTATGGGTTCTTCATCTTCTATTATTAGAATTTTTTTCATTTTGAGGGCTCAGGATTATTTTTTATCGTAATTGTTCTTTGTGGGAAAGGAATTTCAATGCCTAATTCTTTGAGTTTATCAAATACTTGAAACCTAATGTCACTTTTAACCACATTGGCTTGAAAACTATTGTCTATTGAAAAGAACAAATCAAACATAAGTGCACTGTCCCCAAAGTCTTCAAACAAAACAAACGGTTCTGGTTTTTTAAGTACGTATGGATGTTCAGAAGCAACTGCCACAACCGCTTCCTTAAAGACATTAACATCAGATCCATAGGCAATTCCGATAGAAATAGATTCGCGGGTAAGTGATCCATTTTCAGTCCAATTGTAAAGAATTGAAGTTAAAAATTTATGATTTGGAATTATTAAGACTTTATTGTCTCTTGTGACAGCTCTTGTGGTTCTTAATTTAATATTTTCAACCTTACCTACTTGACCATCAACCTGAATGATATCTCCTACATGAACTGTTTGATCGGCCAAAATAAAAACCCCTGAAATCACATCTTGAATAAGGGTTTGCAGCGCAAGACCAATACCTACCAATAGTGCTGCTGACGCTGCAAATATTGCTGTAACATTGACCCCCACATTGTCAAGGGTAATCAAGATAACAATCAGGTAAACAGAATAGTTGAAAAATGAGAAAATACTTCTAAACTTAGCCTGAGCATCGCTTGAAAGTGTTTTAACAATGATTTTTTTAAATAACTTTAACAGAAAATAAGTGAGGATAAATACACCAATTATTATGAGTAAAGCCTGAGGAGTAAAGGTTATACCGCTACCTAAATGGATTTGATAATTTAAAAAATCAATGATTTTTCTCATGGTTATAATTTAACACGAATATAAGACAAAAACAAAACCCATCCTTATTTCTAAGGATGGGAAAAAAAATGGTGCTAAAAAAAAAAGAACACCACTTAAATCTTGACTTTACATCAGTTTGTTTTTCTAAGTTACTAAAATATTAAGCAAACATTTCTTTTACCTTTTCAAAGAAAGATTTATCAGATTTTTCAGGGTTGGGTTTGAAGTTTTCATCTTCCAACATTTTTTGAAAAAATTGCTTCTGTTCTCTGTTTAAAACCCTAGGAGTCCACACATTGACATGGACCAGCAAATCGCCACTTCCATAACCATTAAGGTCTGGAACACCTTTTCCTCTTAATCTTAATGTTTTACCTGATTGGATTCCTGATTCTAACTTTATTCTGACCTTACCCTCTAATAAGGAAATATCTTTAGAAATTCCCAACGTAGCCTCTGAAATACTAATATATAGATCGTGGTGTAGGTGATTTCCTTCACGAACAAATTTATCATGAACTTTTTCTTCAATGAGCACCAAAAGATCCCCAGAGATGCCATTTCCTGCTGCTGCATTTCCTTTTCCGGAAACTTTGAGTTGCATTCCTTCTTCTACACCCGCTGGTATTTTGATAGAAACTGTTTCTTCCTCCTCTAGCATACCATTGGCGTCAGTTCCAGGAGGACGACTAGTAATTGACTGACCAGTTCCACCACACGTTGAGCAGGTTGAAGCGCTTTGCATTCTCCCCAAAATAGTATTGGTAACTCGCATTACCTGTCCATTTCCTTTACAGGTAGTACAGGTAGAATAACTCACCCCTGGTGCTTGAAGTTTTCGCTTTACTTTTATTTTCTTTTCTACCCCTTTGACAATTTCTTCCAATGTTAGTTGAACTCTAATTCTCAAATTACTTCCTTTGACTCTTTGTTGTCTTTGACCGCCACCGCCAAAACCACCAAAATTTCCACCGCCAAAGGCGCTTCCAAAAATATCTCCAAATTGACTGAAGATGTCATCCATGTTCATACTCCCACCGCCACCACCAAAGCCTCCGCCTTCAAAAGCTGCATGACCGTATTGATCGTACTGGGCTCTTTTCTGGGAATCACCTAAGATTTCATAAGCTTCTGCAGCCTTTTTGAAATTGGCTTCTGCTTCTTTATCTCCGGGGTTCTTATCTGGGTGATATTGAATGGCTTTCTTGCGATAAGCTTTTTTTATCTCTCCCTCTGATGCACCCTTAGATATTCCTAATGTTTCGTAAAAATCTTGTTTCATATTGTTTTATTTCCCGACCACTACTTTCGGATACCTTATGATTTTTTCTCCTAGCTGGTACCCTTTTTCAACCACATCAATGATCTTCCCTTTTTTTGCTTCTTCTGGGGCAGGAATCTGAGTTATTGCTTCGTGTATTTCAGCGTCAAAAACATCACCTATGTTTACCGTTGATATTTCCAAACCGCTACTCTTCAAGATGCCATTTAATTTATTATTTATTAATACAAAACCTTGGATTTCTTCTAATGTGCCTTGTTTTTCAAACTGAGATATTGCGCGCTCAAGGTCATCTAAAATTGGAAGTAATGAGGAGATAACCTCTTGACCTGCAGTCTTAAACAATTCTATTCTTTCTTTTGTTGTCCTTTTCTTAAAGTTTTCAAACTCAGCAAATAACCTCAAATACTTGTCTTTTTCTTGTGAAAGTGCATCTTTCAATTCAACAAGAACAATATCCTCTTCTTTTTTTGAAGCCTTGCTCTTCGCTGGAGCCTTCTTTTTTGTTGCACTGGATTTGGTTTGCTTTTCAGCCATATTAATTTTTTAAATGAAGTTTTGCAAAAGTACTGCCATTTGATCGAAATTGTCAAAATGTCATCCTTTTTTATCGTAAAGTGCTTTTAGTGCCATTTTTAGATTATCATATTGAAATACAAATCCCTTTGCCAAAACTTTTTCAGCACTCACTTTTTGACTGTTTAATACCAGAGAGGAACGGTCTCCAAGCGCTAGTTTAATCAGTAGACTCGGAAGATTGGGAAAAAAAACAGGTCGATCTAACGCTTGTCCTACGCTAGCAATTAATTCATTTTGACTGACAGGATTTGGTGCTACAGCATTATATGTACCCTGCCAATTTTGTTTTGCAGCATTCAAAAGCATTTGTGACACATCATCTATGTGAATCCAACTTTGCCATTGTTTTCCGGTTCCAAAAGCTGCTCCAACAAATAATTTTACGGGTAAGGCCAAAGTAGGTAAAACTCCCCCTTTTTTCGATAAAACTAATCCAATTCTAAATATTGAAAAAGATTTGACGGACGAGGAAAGCTCATTTAACGCAGTCTCCCATTTCACCACTACTTTTTGTAAAAAATTTTCAGGAGATGTAATTTTCGTTTCTTCCCCATAACTCACTTCAAAATTATTGGGATAAATTCCAACAGCTGAAGCGGCAACAAAAGTCTTGATTGTATTTCCAGCAAATTCATTCATTCCTTTTTTAAGAAGATTAGTCGAATCAATTCTACTGTCTAATATTTCACTTTTATTTTTTGTTGTCCACTTTTTAGAAATGCTTGCACCTGCTAAATGTATTATTGCATCAACACCTTCAAAGCATTTGGGGTCAATATACTTGTCTTTAAGATTCCAGTAAAACCCATTAAGTGTTTTTGAGGTAGTAATTTTGTTTTTATTGGTCGTGAGAAAGTTAACTTCAATTTTTTCATTTAAGGCTTTTTTAACAATGGTAGATCCCACCAAGCCTGTTGCGCCCGTAATCAATAACTTCATTTATAATTTTTTATAAAAATACATCAAATTGACTTGATTGCCCTTAACATTTCGCGCTTACCTGGGGGGCCTTCAAGACGTGTCACTTGAAAACCAACCTCCTCCAAGGTTCTTCTAACGATTCCTTTGGCGCAATAACTCACCCACACTCCTCCAGGATTTAATAATTGAAAACAAAGGTCAAGCGGCTTTTTCTGCCATAGTTCTGGTTGGGCGTGATATCCAAAAGCGTCATAAAAAATTACATCAAACTTTTGAGAAATATCTAGTTCTAAAAAATCTATTTTCGATTTATTAAATAAAAAACCCTCTTGCTGTATCGCTTTTTCCCACAAGCAAGAATGTATTAGTTGATAAAAATCAGCATGCTCAGCGTTTGGTAAAGTACTTTTCATTTCTAGTAAATGTAGTTCTGCTTCTGAAAGAGGGAATTTCTCAATGGAATGGTAATTTATCTTGACATTTTTTTCTTTGGAAAAGACATAAGCGAGGTAAGCATTTAAGCCAGTACCAAGACCCATTTCAAAAATATTCAATTCATTCTTATGATTATTATTAATCCAATAGTCGAGTCCCTTGTCAATATAAACGTAGGTTGACTCAGTCAATGCCCCATGTCTAGAATGATAGGTTTCTTTTATCTCTTCAACCCGAAGTGAAGGTGACCCATCTGACGTTAAGAAGACTTCTTTTTTCATAAGTTATAACTTAAGTGAAATTGGGTAATAAAATTAAAACCAACTTAAATCCCTTCTCAAAATTATGCTCTTTTTAAGAATCTGAACGTTCTAAGACGATTTTTACTTAAAAAATCAATAACAATTAAAATTATTTAATCAAAATAGGTAATTTTGGGTTTAATTTTGTCAAATATCATGAAAATAGAAAAAGCCTTAAGCTCTAAGTTGCCAAACGTTGATTTAAAAAACCTTTCCTTCGGGACTGTTTTTACGGATCATATGTTTGTCTGCAATTACAAGAATGGGGCTTGGGAAGAACCTAAAATCATTCCTTACCAAAGCCTCTCTTTTGACCCCTCCATGAGCGTTTTGCATTATGGACAAGCAGTTTTTGAGGGAATGAAAGGCTATAAAGATGACAACGATAAGATCTGGCTGTTTCGCCCAGATCAAAACTTTGAACGGATTAACAAATCGGCTGCGCGACTTCAAATTCCAGAGTTTCCAAAAAAGTATTTTTTTGAAGGTTTAAAGCAATTGCTTAGGTTAGATGCTGACTGGATTCAAAAAGGTATCGGAAATTCAATGTACATCCGTCCTTTTGTTTTTGCCAGCCAGCCTGGTGTTCAGGCTTCCCCCTCAGAGGAGTACACTTTCATTATTATTTGTTGTCCTGTTAAGGCTTATTACGGTGGTGAAGTAAACGTCCTAATTGCTGAGGAGTTTAGCCGTGCTGCTTCGGGTGGCGTTGGTTTTGCCAAAGCTGCCGGAAACTATGCTGCTCAATTTTATCCAACAGCATTAGCGCAAAAAGAAGGCTACCAACAAATTGTTTGGACCGATGCCAGTACTCATGAATACTTAGAAGAAGCCGGAACCATGAATATCTTCTTTAGAATAAATGATAAATTAATTACAGCACCTAACAACGATCGAATCTTAGACGGAATCACCCGAAAAAGTACTATCCAAATCGCAAAAGACAATGATATTGACATAGAGGTTCGACCTATCAAAGTATCAGAAGTGATCGAAGCTTCTAAAAAGGGAACTCTATTAGAGATGTTTGGAAGCGGAACTGCAGTAGTGATTAGTCCTATTAAAAGTTTTGGCTACCAAGGTGTCAATTACAAACTTCCTGTGATTGAAAATCCTTTGTCTACATTGCTTAAAGAAAAAATAACCTCGATTCAATACAACTTATCTGAAGATCCTCATGGTTGGAGGCTAGCGGTTGACTAGGCTTATTTTTCTATAATGTCTTTAATGTTGGGCTTGAAATAATTAGGACCCTTTAAAACTTTGCCATCCTCACGATAAATTGGTTGACCATCTTCTCCCAGTTTACTCATATTACTGCGCTGAATTTCTTCAAAGACTTCCTGGATTTTGTGTTGCATGCCGTGAGTTAAAATCGTGCCACAAAGAATATAGAGCATGTCGCCCAAAGCATCTGCCACTTCAATCATGTCATTGTTTTCTGCAGCTTCAAGATATTCTTCGTTTTCTTCTTTCATGAGGTTAAACCTAAGTTTAATAATGTCAGGAGGTAAGTCGATTGTGGGTTTATCAGTCATCGCAATACGAAAAGCATTATGGAATTCTGCAACTGAATTGAGCTCATTGGTAATCATAAATTATAATTTCAAAAGATTATTAAAATATGGTAGTTGATTATTTTCTAAATTAGACAAAAATTTAATAATGTTTAGTCAAGGTCAATACTTGTTTGCCATTTTTTTTGCCATTTGTTTCATATTGTTGATTGTTTACACCTATATAAAAGATCTTAAAAGTCATAAAGTCTATTATAAAGGAAGTTTAAAGGTCTTAATTGTTTTCTTGTTGGCGATAACTTCGCTTTTTTTGATTAAACATTTCACACATGCCAGTTGATCAATCAAATAAAAAATAAATTTTGAAACAATTCATTTTTGTCTTTTTAGGAGGAGGTATCGGAAGTGGATTAAGATATTTGGTTGGGAAATACATGCCCAATTCAAATGCTGGATTTCCGTGGTCTACTTTTAGCGTCAATCTTATTGGATGCCTAATCATTGGAATCGTAATGGGTTATTTTATTAGAACTTCTGCTGATTTAAAATCAGATTTGGCATTGTTTATAACCATCGGTATTTGTGGGGGCTTTACTACATTCTCATCTTTCGCTTATGAGAATATTTCATTAATACGATCTGGGGATCATCTCTTATCCCTTTCCTACATTGGTTTAAGTCTGTTCTTGGGTGTGCTGATGGTACTGGTTGGAATCAAGATTGAAAAATTCATTTTCTAACACATCTGGTCTTTTTTTGAGATTTTGACAAATTTAAGTGTTGAAAATAATGGACTTAACAATTTTCAATATAGATTTTATTGAATCTTGCAAAAGTGAAAAATATATATTTACTATATTAAATAATCTTGATACCTATCTATAGTTTTGGGGCATATTAAATAATAGATCAATCATTTATTATAACAATTAATTTTAAACAAATTATTATGAAATTTTTAAACAAAACTTTTTTAATTGCCCTCACTGCTCTAAGTTCTTTGTCAACTTATGCTCAAGATGAAACTCTCGAAGCTGCTGTTAAAGCACCTGTTGAAGAGGCAGCAGCACCAACTTTTGCTATTAGTGGATCAGTTGATTCTTATTTTAGAAGTAATGAATATGCTCCTTATACTGCATTTGCTAACTTAAATGGCTTCGCAATTGGTATGGCTAATGTTGTAATGTCATATGAAGGCGAAAAATCAGGATTTGTTGCTGATTTGGTTTATGGACCAAGGGGAAACGATGCTGTGTTTGGATCTACTGTTGGATCTAGCCCTTTAGTAAATCAACTATATGTTTATTACAATTTAAGCGATTCTTTTACTTTAACTTTAGGAAATTTTAATACCTTTTTAGGATATGAGGTTATCTCCCCAGTAGCAAATTTCAACTATTCTACTTCTTACATGTTTTCTTATGGACCCTTCTCTCATACAGGTGTAAAAGCAGATATTGCTATAACTGAAGATGTATCTTTAATGTTAGCAGTTATGAACGAAACAGATGCAACAGAATTTCAAGATAATACAGATGCGGATAATGTGTTCGGTGCACAGTTGGGTCTATTCGGTCAATATATTAACTTCATAAGTGGAGGTTTTGCTAACCAAACTCAGATAGACTTTACTGGTGGTTTTAATATCTCAGATAACTTTTTCTTTGGTGTAAACGCAACTAGTTATACTTCTGATAATGGAGATTTCAGTGGTGTTGCTGTTTATCCTCAATATACTTTCTCAGATTCTTTCGCTCTTGGAGTTAGATTTGAATCATTCACTGATGATAGTTATGGAGCTTTGGGAACTTATGTCAATGGTAGTGCAGTTGGAATAGGAAGTGGTTCCTCAAAAGAAGATAATACTTCATTCACGCTAACTGGGAGTTATACTTCCGGGAACTTTATTTTCAAGCCTGAATTCAGAATGGACAAAGCTTCAAGTAAGTTTCTATTTGATGGATCTGACACTGATAGTTTGAGCTCCTTTATTATAGCAGCAATTTACTCTTTCTAGTAAATAAAAATATATTTGGTTTTTTTGATCCCCCTGATGGTTTTATCATCAGGGGGATTTTTTATGATGAGTAATTGAAAGTGAACCCATAGTTATGCGGCTAACGATTAATACTGGTTTATGAATCAACAGTGGTGGTTTCGAATTATACAAACGATTAAATCTAGTTACACAATATTGTTTAAAACACTGGATATTAACGACCTGTGTCAACGAAAAGAATAGAATATTTCAGATACAGCTTAAATGACAGACAACAAGATATTGTCGAAATAATAAAATTTATAAGTTTTATTATTAATAATTAAATTTTAAGAGTCAAAAAATACAGAATGAATAAATAGTGAGAATTGTTTACTGAATGACTCTGTTACTCCCTCAAATAATTCAATATTTATATAAGTTTTTTAAACTAAATTAATTTTTAACAATAATTATAATGATGAAAAAAATTGAAGCAATTATTCGAAAATCAAAATTTGACGATGTCAAAGATGCACTCCACAATGTGGATGTAAACTTTTTCAGTTACTGGGATGTTACCGGGGTCGGTAATGAAAAAGAAGGACATGTTTACAGAGGAATCACATACAGTACTTCAGAGATTCAACGTAGGTACTTATCTATTGTCGTTTCTGACGAATTTGTCGAAAGAACAATTAAAGCAATCATAGATACTGCCGCTACAGATAATGTAGGAGATGGTAAATTATTTATTTCCCCTGTTGAAGAGGCTTACAGAATAAGAACAGGAGAAAAAGGAAACGACTCGCTGAACTAAACATTATTTACTAATTACTCACTACACTATATTAAATCATATTATGGAAACTACTATATTAACAATTAACAATGTATGGATGATGGTCTGTACGGCTTTGGTCTTTTTTATGCACTTAGGATTTTCTCTTTTGGAAATCGGATTGTCGCGGCAAAAAAACACCATCAACATCTTATTTAAAAACTTTTTTGTAATCACCGCTGGACTTCTTCTTTACTGTCTTGGTGGTTTCAACCTAATGTATCCTGGATTTGAAGACGGAGACATGGGTATCTTAAAATTTGCAGGATTCGGTATCGCAGCTCCAGAAGGTGGAATGGGATTCGGATATGCTGATGGAGGTTATACTTGGTGGACAGACTTTCTTTTCCAAGGAATGTTTGCAGCTACAGCAGCTACAATTGTCTCAGGAGCTGTTGCTGAACGGATAAAACTAAATGGATTCATGCTTTTCGCAGTATTATACGTTGGTCTAATTTATCCAATCGTTGGTGCATGGAAGTGGGGTGGAGGATTCCTTGACTCATGGGGTTTTTATGACTTTGCTGGTTCTACTTTGGTACACTCTGTAGGGGGATGGGCTGCTTTGATTGCCATCTTTATGTTGGGCGCCAGAATTGGAAAATTCGATAAAGACGGTAAGCCTAGAGCTTTACCAGGACACAACATTCCTTTGGCTTCTGCCGGAGTATTTATCCTTTGGTTAGGATGGTTTGGTTTTAACGGTGGATCAGTTCTTTCTGCAGATCCAGAATTAACTTCACTGACACTCGTAACCACTTCTCTTGCTGCTGCAGCGGGTGGTATTGCTGCCGCTATATTCTCCAATCTTCTTTATAAGAATTTTGATTTAACCATGTTTATGAATGGTGTATTAGGAGGTCTTGTAGGTATAACCGCAGGAGCTGATCAAATGAGCCCAACTGACGCTATCCTTATCGGATTGATCGCTGGGGTTGTAATCGTTCTTGGAGTTGCATTAATTGACAAACTTAAGCTTGATGACCCAGTAGGAGCCGTGGCAGTTCACTTGATTTGTGGAATCTGGGGAACACTTGCAGTTGGTATCTTTGGAGCACTTGCAAGTTTTGATCAATTCTTGATCCAATTGGCTGGTGTAGGTATCGTTGGTGCATTCTGTGTAACCTGCTCATTTATCATTCTATTTATCGTTAAGTCTACTGTTGGACTAAGAGTTGATAAAGAAGAAGAATTGAGAGGTCTAGATATTTCAGAACACGGAATGGAAGCTTACCCTGACTTTAGAACTAACGAAGGTTAGGCCTAAATTCAATATAATTAATATATCAAGACCTCTAGTGATTACTAGGGGTCTTTTTAATTTAAGCAATTAAAAAGAAAAAAGAATTGTAGCATTCTTCTGAATGAGTATTTTTGAAAAAAAGAATTATGAATCAAATAATTTTGTTAATGTACTGCGCTGACCAGAAAGGCATCATTGCAGCAGTAACGAACTTCATTCACCACAATCAAGGGAACATCACCTATATTGATCAATATGTCGATCGACCCAATGCGGCCTTTTTCATGCGAGTTGAGTGTGATTTAAATTCAGAATCTTTTAAAATTGAAGACTTTAAAAGTAATTTTTCCAATGAAATCGGAGAACGTTATGCAATGCACTGCGATTTTTACTTAAAAAACCACAAACCAAAAATGGCTGTTTTTGTTTCTAAATACGATCATTGTCTTTATGATATTCTGGCCAAACAACAGTCCGGAGAACTTGCCGCTGAAATTCCTTTTATATTAAGCAATCATGCTGATTTGAAAATCATTGCTGATCGCTTTGAAATTCCTTTTCATCACATCTTCGTATCCAGAGAGAACAAAGAAGAAGCAGAAGAAAAACAAGCTAAACTTCTCAAAGCTCATGGAGTTGATTTTATAGTGCTGGCGCGTTACATGCAAATTGTCTCCTCAAAACTAATTGATCAATACAAGCATAAAATAATCAACATTCATCATTCCTTTTTACCTGCTTTTCCTGGAGCAAAACCATACCACTCTGCATTTGATAGGGGAGTTAAAATCATTGGAGCTACCAGCCACTATGTAACCGAAGAATTGGATGCTGGGCCTATAATTGAACAGGACACTACGCGTGTCACTCACTTAAATTCTATTGCTGATTTTATTGAGAAAGGTAGAGATTTAGAAAGAATTGTATTGGTCAGGGCTTTAAAGCAACATGTCAACCGAAAAGTGATGGTTTACGGAAATAAAACTGTTGTTTTTTCTTAAATAATTTGCTTTGTTTGAAGAAAGGAAAGCATTCCTTCATTAAATTTTTCTGATCTTTCCACGTTGACTACATGGCCACATTTTTCTAATACCAAAAGCTCAGAAAGCGGATGCAATTTGGAAACTTTTTCAACAGAAGGCAAAAACATATAATCTTGATCTCCCATAATGTAAAGCGTTGGAATATGAATCGCTTCTTGTCTAAATATCTTAAGCAAAGGAAGTATCTCAGAAGTTAATTTAAACCATCGGACAAACTCCTTTTGATATAACTTTTTTGCTTCTCGAATAAACAAATTCCTAGATTCTTTGTGATTTTTATTGGGCATAATCACAAAGGCAAAAATGCGATACAACCACATATAAGGCAAAATAGATTTTGTGAGATTCCCAAAACGCATTAAAATCCTTGATTTAAGATTTAGTTTAATTATTGCGCCTCCCATAATCATTTTAGAAACTCTTTTCGGTTGCATCTCGGCCAGCTGTCTGATCAATATTGTCCCAAGTGAAATACCTACAAAGTGTGATTTTTCAATTTTAAGATGATCCAAAACCTCAAAAATATCTTTAACAATTGATTCGAAGGAGTATTTAGATTGAAATGAATTTAAAATTACTTTTTTTGAATCCCCGTGACCTCTTAAATCAATTAATAATAAATTGAAATACTTTGAGAAAAATCGAATTTGTTTAAACCATATTGCGCTACTTCCTCCTGCTCCATGAACAAAAGTTATCCAGGGGGTATTTGATTCTTGACATTTATAGACACTATGATTCAACATTAGACTAGTCCGTTTTTACGCAACAAGATACTCATTTCTTGCTGTAATTTTTTTGCTGCTTTTGCTGCTGATTCTGCATGTTTTTCGTCAGAAGAAGCATATAAAATTCCTCTTGAAGAGTTAACCAAAAGTCCACATTGATCATTCATACCATGCTGGGCAACTTCCGCAAGGCTTCCCCCCTGCGCTCCTACTCCTGGAACTAAAAGAAAATTATTCGGTATTGATTTTCTGATTTGAGACAAAGCAGTGGCTTTTGTTGCGCCCACCACATACATCAATTGTTCGAAATTATTCCATTGTTTGGAAGTATCAATGACTTGCTCGTACAACAATTTATCACCGTTCGAATTTAATTGAAAATCCGAAGCGCCTCGATTTGAGGTCAATGCAAGTAAGATGGTGTATTTTTCTTCATATTCCATAAACGGTTCAACCGAATCTCTTCCCATGTAGGGGGCTACTGTTATTGAATCAAAGTTGAAATGTTCAAAATACGCTTTGGCATATCGCTTTGCTGTATTTCCTATATCAGCTCTTTTTGCATCCGCAATAGTAAACTGCTCGGGGTAGTTTTCGTTTAAGTAGTTGATTGTTTTTTCCAGTGCCTGCCAACCCTTAACTCCATAAGCTTCAAAAAAAGCAATGTTAGGTTTATAGGCAACACAATAGTGAGCTGTTGCGTCAATTATGGATTTACAAAAATCAAATATTGGATCTTGATTGTTTTTAAAACTTTCAGGAATGCGATCCAAATCGACATCCAATCCCACGCACAAGAATGATTTCTTTCTCTTTATTTCCTCAAACAATTTTGCTATTGTCATATCACTTCCCCTGCATTTTTGAGCTGCTGAGTGTTCTGAAAAAGCTTAAGTTCATCGATCAGCTTCTGTATGTCCCCATTAATGATGTTTTGAAGATCATACAGTGTGAGTCCAATGCGATGATCTGTTACCCTTCCTTGAGGATAATTATATGTTCTTATTTTTGCAGAACGGTCTCCTGAAGAAACAAGTGTATTTCTTTTTTCTGAATCCAACTCTAATTTTTTACTTAACTCCAATTCATAAAGTCGAGACCGAAGTACTTTTAGGGCTTTATCTTTATTTTTATGTTGAGATTTTTGATCTTGACACTGGGCGACAATACCCGTAGGCTCGTGGGTCAATCGCACTGCCGAATAAGTGGTATTTACGGACTGACCGCCTGGGCCTGAAGAACAGAAATAATCAACTCTTACATCACTCATATTAACTTCTACATCAAATTCCTCCGCTTCTGGAAGTACCATCACGGTTGCAGCTGAAGTATGAACCCTTCCTTGGGTTTCTGTTTGAGGAACTCTCTGCACCCGATGCACTCCTGACTCGTATTTCATGGTGCCATAAACATCATTGCCAGAGACTTCAAAAATAACTTCTTTAAACCCTCCTGCTGTTCCTTCGTTCGAATCCACAAGACTGACAGACCATCCCTGGTCTTGACAATATTTCGTATACATTCGATAAAGATCCCCTGCAAAAATACTAGCCTCATCTCCTCCTGTTCCTGCGCGGACCTCTACAACGACATTCTTGCTGTCTTCGGGATCTTTGGGAATTAATAGAAATTTGATTTCTTCTTCTATTGAAGGTAGCTGCTCTTTTGCCTCTTCCATCTGAAGTTTTGCCATTTCTATCATCTCTGGATCAGACTCTTCGCTCATCATTTCCTCAGCTTCTTCTATATTGGAAAGTAGGGACTTATATATTTCAGATTTAGCAACAATTTTGCTAAGATCCTTGTATTCCTTACTAAGTAAAACATAGCGTTTTTGATCAGAAATAATATCGGGTTGTATAATTAAATCAGAGACCTCGTCGTAACGTTGTTGAATGATTTGTAGTTTGTCAATCATAGATTAGTTGTGTAGTTAACAAAATTACTGATTTTTCACAATATTTAGTGTTGATTAGTCTAAAACAAAACTTAATCCACCTGTAATGATGAAAGCTGACAGACCGTCACTGCGTTTGTAATTTTGAAAACGTAAGCTAACAGTTTTTAGTCCAAAATCAAAAACCTTCAGGCTTGAAAAAATATCAGTGTAAGTAAGGGAAGCTCCAAGTTGGTTACTCGAAAACGCCGATAAGTCATAGTCTGAGGTATAATAGGACGAAGAGGAGTTGTGTTGATCGTAGGGAGCAAAATAGTCTACAGCCGTTTGATCGTAAAAGCGATAAATCGGCGTCAGTTTCCACTTCATGTTAAACCGTATGGGCAATTCAAATTGAAAGGTATTGGAACGCACTCCCCAGTTATCGGTATAGTATCGATAATAAGATCTTAAGACAAAAACTTCGTTGATGTAATAATTCACGCGCAACCCTAATGGTGTTTTAATTCGTTGAGATGGCAGCCTTTCAATGTCGTCTGCCAAATGAAATACACTAGTGTTCTGAGGTGAAGTGTAGTTCGCTATTGCATTCTTATTTCCGATATAATAATTATCAACATCATTAAAATAGACCCTTTGTAAAGGATTGGACAACAGGCCCTCTTGGATCACATAATCTAAAAAAACAGAAAACTGAAGACGTTTACTCAGTATTTGAGAAAAACTAATTGAACCAGAATAGGTGTTTCTGTTGACCAATGTGAAATCTTTAAATTTTGAAGGCATATAGTTGCCAGTACTAATTCCCTCTTTATCAATCACACTGACTCCATAAAAATAACTTTTTACATTTGTCTGAAAATTAGAACCATACAAGTTATACTCATGAACTTCAGTGGGAATAATGGGTTTCCATTTGTCAAGAAAAACTTGTCCTTTAAAGGTAAGTTCTGTGTTTTTTTCATTCCACAGTTTGGTGTAGCTTGCCCCACCTCCAATGGATTCGTAGTCGTACTCGAATGAAGTCCCAAGGTTCACTGACCAGTATTTATTTCTATCCTCAGCAGCGTGTGCATAGGAGAAATTAATTGAAGTTAAAATGTCTTCACTCGAGGCTCCAGTTGAAGCGAACCAAGGAGAGCCTCCAGAAGTTTCGCTTTCACTATGATTGTCATCATCATCGTCATCGTAATCGTCATAACCTCCTCCGCCAGATGCTCCAGACTTGTTGAAAGGATTTCCATTACTAGAACTTGCAGAGGTATAGGCTGAAATCCCAATATCTGCTGTCAATACATCGTCTTGATTGAGTGGATATCTAATTACGATGGTCGGAGAGAAGTCTTGTAAATCTTCATTTCCAATTCCACCCGTTACAGCAGCATGCGAACCTGATTGATCATAATAACTGGTCAAAAGGTCAATCTCGACAGTTTCCAATACTTTCTTTCTGTAGGTCAAAAGACTGTCTGCATTTTTTACTTGTGCCTTCGCCACAAAGAAAAAACACAAACAAAAAGTCAGTAAAACTTTATTAATTACACCCACAACCGCCTCCTGTTTTACCACCATTGGCTCCTGCTGCTGTTTCTCGGTAAATCTGAAAATTGGTTTCAAACCTTTCCATTCCAGGGGATGCAAGTTGCATGTCGGTATCGTTAATATAAATCTTATTGTATTCCTTTACGGCAACACATCCTTGAACTAGAAAAAGTAACGTTAATAAAAGAAAAAGCTGTTTAATCATCTTCAATTTTAATATTTTTAGAAGTATGGATTCTGCCCATAGCATCAATTATTATTGCCTCAACCTTCGGTAATTGATTTATCAGAAAAATTCCTGCGGTCGTTCCCATCACAAAAGTGGCTGTTGCCAAAGCATCGGCCAACTCAGCTTTGGGTGCAAATATAGTACAACTTAAGATTCCTTTGGCAGGCATGCCTGTTCTGGGATCGATTATGTGACTATAGCGCTCTCCTGCTATTGTCGTAAATCGCTCATAATCCCCAGATGTTACAACGGCATGCTGCTCAATTGAAAACCAAGAAAAAACTTTTTTAGAATTCAATGGATTAACAATTGCAACATTCCAATCAGATCCGTCGGCTTGAGTCCCCCAAGTGTTCATGTCACCCGATGCATTTATGATTCCGCCACTCACACCAGCAGCTACCAATATTTCCTTTGCTCGGTCAGCGGCATATCCCTTGCCAATGGCGCCAAAACCTATTTTCATCCCTGCTTGGGATAGAAAAACAGTTTGATCATTTTGGTTTAATCTTATTTTTTGATATCCTATTTTAGCAACGGATCGCTTTAAATCTGCTTCAGCAGGAAGTTCAGATTCGCCCCCATCGAAGGTCCATATTTTGTCCACTGCTGCATAACTAATATCAAATGCTCCAGAAGTCAGTTGGGAAAGTTTTTGTGAACGTTCTATTAAATCCCACAACTCCTTTGAGACTTTAACAGGTTTCACCCCTGCATTTTGGTTGATCTTTGAGGTCTCGGAATTTGAATCCCATGAGGAAATTAAATTTTCAATTCTACTGATTTCATTTTTTGCCATCGCAATGAAGCCATTAGCAACTTCTTTATTTTTAGCAACTACGATGACCTCAAAAGAAGATCCCATTTTTGAAAACTTTTCAGTAAAGGTTTTTTGAGCAAAAACAGCTGAGCTACAGAAAAATACACAAAGAGAAAAGAAAAGATATCTATTACTCATTTTAAAAAGCATTAATCAATTCTATGTATTTTTCTGGGGTGCTTTTTTCATATCCCAACTGTCCCAAAACTTTCTCTTCAGGAGAAATAATGACTACCAATGGAAAGTAACCCGCAGCATTGAACCTTTCGGCCAGTTTATCATTATGTTTCTGTTTTTCAATTGATAAAGCATTTTTCTTGCGTTTGGGGAAGTCAGCTCTTAACATGACATAATTTTCAACAGCATAAGCCTTAAAGCTTTCCTCTTCCCAAATCTCTTTTTCTAATTTAATGCATGGAATGCACCAATCAGAGCCAGAAAAAACAAGAATTAATTTTTGGTTATTCTTTTTTGATTTTTGAGTTGCAACCTTCCAATCGGTTTCCCAGTTTTGTGCTGTTAATGAGAAACTTAAAAGAAATATAAATACATATATAATTTTCATATTAATAAATTCACGAATTATAATAAAGATTCTTTTTTGAGAGAATTTGATTTTAATATTCGAATGTACCCATTTCGGTTTTGATCGTGAGCGCTTTTTTAGAAGAAGCCGCAACCCTTCCGATTATCTGAGCGTCTACATCAAAAGTAGTTGAAATTTCAATAATTTTTTCAGCATGTTCCGCGGGAACATAAAGCTCCATTCGATGACCCATATTAAAAACTTCATACATCTCTTTCCATGAAGTTCCTGACTCTTGTTGAATCAATTCAAATAATGGAGGAACTGGAAACAAATTGTCCTTTATAACATGAAGTTCATCAATAAAGTGAAGGATTTTGGTTTGTGCACCTCCACTACAATGAACCATTCCATGAATGGAAGATCGATCTATCGTTTCAAATATTTTTTTAATGATGGGTGCATAAGTTCGTGTGGGGGAAAGTACGAGCTTCCCAACATCCAAAGGAGTATTGTTTGATGGATCTGTAAGATTTTTTGTTCCTGAATAAACCAATTCAGCCGGAACAGAAGCATCAAAAGTTTCTGGATATTTTTCTTTTAATTTCTTATTAAAAACATCATGTCTTGCCGAGGTAAGTCCATTACTTCCCATGCCTCCATTGTATTGCTTTTCATAAGTTGCTTTCCCAAAAGAAGACAAACCAACGATGATATCGCCGGGTTTGATATTCGCATTATTGATCACTTCACTGCGTTTCATTCTTGCCGTTACGGTAGAATCTACTATAATGGTTTGAACCAAATCACCCACATCAGCGGTTTCTCCACCGGTGCTGTGAATAGTAACTCCAAAAGATGATAATTCAGCCAATAATTCTTCACTACCATTGATAATTGCCGATAAGACTTCGGCAGGGATTCTGTTTTTATTTCGTCCTATGGTAGAAGACAACATGATATTTTCTATAGCACCAACGCAAAGAAGATCATCTATATTCATGATCAACGCATCTTGCGCAATGCCTTTCCATACTGACAGGTCACCAGTCTCTTTCCAGTAGGCATAGGCCAAAGAGGACTTGGTTCCAGCGCCGTCGGCATGCATGACAATACAATGATCTTCACTACTGGTAAGATGATCTGGTACAATTTTGCAAAATGCTTTAGGAAAAAGCCCTTTGTCAATGTTTTTAATTGCTTTATGAACGTCTTCCTTTTGGGAGGAGACGCCTCTGAGACGATATCGATCTTCAATCATAGAATATATTAAAGTTCAAAATTAACATTAATCAATTGAAATGAATTTATTAGACAATAGAATTATTAACTAGATATCAAAAAAAAACGATTACTTTCAAAAAAAACACTTATATTCAAATAAGTCCATGAAAAATTATTGATAAATCCTCAGTTTAATACTTGCTTTAATGAGAATATGATAATTTATATTTGTTAATATAGATGTGTTGACAAAAAGGTTGGGGCTAATTTACAATTTGGGAAAAGAAGAAGATTCTTATTCAGAAGAAATTTTATTTTTACTTAGGTTTAAACAAAAAATTATATTACATCATGAGTAAGTCTAAATTAGAGTACATATGGTTAGATGGGTATCAACCAACTGCCAGTTTAAGAAGTAAAACAAAAATAGTTAATAATTTTAGCGGAAAGCTTGAAGACTGCCCAATTTGGTCATTTGATGGATCATCTACGCGACAAGCAGAAGGTGGATCCTCTGACTGTCTTCTCAAGCCTGTGGCAATCTATTCAGATCCAGATCGTAAGGATGGGTTTTTGGTAATGACTGAAGTTCTAAACGCAGACAATACTCCTCATGTTTCGAATGGAAGAGCAACTATTGATGACGATGACAATGATTTCTGGTTCGGTTTCGAGCAAGAATATTTCCTTTGGGAACCTGAAACAAATTTACCGCTAGGTTTTCCTAGAGATCAAACACCTCAGGGTCAGTTCTATTGTTCTGCAGGTGCTAAAAATGCATTTGGAAGAGAAATGGTCGAAGAACATCTTGAACATTGTCTAGAAGCAGGTATTAACGTTGAAGGTGTAAATGCAGAAGTTGCTGCGGGTCAATGGGAATATCAGTGCTTTGCGATGGGTGCAAAACAAGCTGGTGATGAAATTTGGGTTTCAAGATACTTATTAGAGCGTCTTGGTGAAAAATACGGATTGGCCATCAACTGGCATCCAAAACCTCTTGGAGACACTGACTGGAATGGTTCAGGTATGCACGCCAACTTCTCTAATGAGACTTTAAGAACTTGCGGTTCTAAGGAGACTTACGAGAAAATCTGTGAGGCCTTTAGACCTGTGGTTAAAGAACATATAGAGGTTTATGGCGCTTATAACGACCAACGTTTAACTGGAGCTCATGAGACACAATCAATAAACGAATTTAGTTTTGGTGTATCTGATAGAGGTGCGTCGATAAGAATTCCTATCTTAACTGTTCAAAATGGATGGAAAGGTTGGTTGGAAGACAGAAGACCTTCTTCTAACGGTGATCCATATAAAATTGCAGGAAGAATTATTAAGACTGTCAAATCCGCAAAGATATAATAACACTTGACTATATTTGATTCTATGTGGAATTAAATTTGACACAGAAACATCCTATCTCATCGATGGGATGTTTTTTTATAAGAATAATGGAATGAGAAAAATAGCGTAAAAAATCAATAAAATCAACCCTTCTTTCCTTCCTAGCTTAAGTTTTTCAGGAATAAGCACCAATGGTAGAACCATAACAGAAATACCAATCATCCACCAAATATCATTATTTAAAAGACCGGTGTCTTGAACCATAACAGGATGTACCATTGAGGTTATCCCCATTACGGCAAGGAGGTTAAAAATATTCGAGCCGATAAGATTCCCTAAGGAGATCGCCTTTTCTTTATTGATTACTGCAATTATTGACGCGGACAATTCTGGAATACTGGTTCCCAATGAAACAATGGTAACGCTTATGATCCTTTCAGTTACTCCAAAGTCCTGCGCTAAAAAGACAGCTCCTTTAATCAAAACTTCGGAACCCAACCAGAGACTAAATCCACCAACGATGAGGTACATAGAGGTTTTTGAAACGGGAAGTAATTCTTCGACTTCCAGTAGAACTTCATCGGGATCGTTTTTCTTAAACTTGATGAGATAAACTATAAACAGGACAAGTATGAAAAACATAAATGCTCCTTCTGTTGCATTCAATTCCTTATCATAGGCAACGAAAATATAGAATAAAACAGTGGCAAGTATCATCATTGGCCAGTCCGTTTTGTAAAAGCTTTGGGGGACTTCAATGGGACATATCAATAAAATAACTGCAAGTACGAGTCCTAAATTGGCAATGTTAGACCCTACTACATTTCCCAAGGCAAGATCCGGATGCCCACTTAAAGCCGATTGAATACTAACGATCAACTCAGGAGCGGAAGTAGCAAAAGAGACAACAGTCATTCCAATAACAATTTTTGGAATAGAAAATCTTAATGATAATGCAACTGCTGCATGCATCAGCCAATCCCCTCCCTTTATCAATAAAAAAATACCAATTGCTACTGCTATAAAAGCCATCAAATAAATTTGTTCAAATATAGGACTTCGAATTAAAATATTTAACACATTTAAGATTTAAACCTTGGCTTATTTGTAAAGGATAAAATACATGAAATAAGATTTTACTCTATTTTTTTTTTTACTTAACCTTTATTTGTTTTGACTACAAAACAGAGAGATTATCCATTGTATAAAGTTATAATTAATCTATATTTGTACACCTAAGTTTTTATACCGTTTGGTTTGTGTTATAAAAATGGATTATGATTTTTACAACTCCTAATAAAAAACAAAAAAGGGCCTCGTAGCATAATTGAATAGTGCACTTGATTACGGCTCAAGAGGTTAGAGGTTTGAGTCCTCTCGAGGTCACGAAAAACCAGCTCATTACAAGAGCTGGTTTCTTTTTTGGGGTAACGAATTACTCTATTTTCTTGACATTTCACTTCTGAATCTATAGTGCTCATTTGGCTTAACTCTATGTCCTTTAACGAAGTACTGAATCCCTCCATTTATTAATATAATATATCTATTAATTTTAAAGAAATCCCAGAACTTACTGAAGATGATATGCCTTTATTGAATCGTAATTACTTAATTATATTGATGCTATGATATCTTTTTATTCCTGAGTCATCGAATAAGGTCTTGAAGACTTTTCAGTACCTAATGTAATATTTGGGTTTGGACTCATCTCTACAGAAAAAATAGATCCATTCATGATTTCGTCATAAGTAATGTAATTTTTCTTGTGGGCAGTTTTGTTTTTAAAGATCGCGTCGATATAGATGTTTTCCTTTGAATTGTTGGCTGCTTTCATTTCAAAAGTATTCCCATTTTGAAGGTGTAATTTGATGTTTTTAAATAAAGGGCTCCCCATTGCATATTGACCAGTTCCTGGAGTTACTGGATAAAAACCCATGGCAGAAAAAACATACCAAGCAGAGGTTTGACCATTGTCTTCATCACCACAGAGTCCATCGGGTGCAGAAGAGTATAGCTTGTCCATAATATCCCTAGCTCTCATCTGAGATTTCCACGGTTGCCCAAGCCAGTTATATAAATATATAGCATGCTGAATGGGTTGATTTCCGTGAGCATACTGCCCCATATTCCCCACAAGCATTTCAGTTATCTCGTGTATTTGTTGACCGTAATAGGAATCATTAAAAGTGGGTTCCGCAGTAAAAACCTCATCTAAACGATTACGCATTTTGTCTATACCTCCAAAGGATTCTGCCAAACCAATTGGGTCGTGAAACACACACCAAGTCCAGTGCCAGGAGGAACCTTCAGTAAAGGCATCACCCCATTTATCGGGAGTGAAAGTATTCGCCCAAGTGCCATTTTCATTCTTCCCCCTCATAAATCCAATTTCGGGATCAAATAGTAATTTATAATTCATACTTCTCTTTCTAAACAGATCAACTTCTTCTTTTGGTTTGTCCAAAGCTTTTGAAAGCTCAGCAATGCTCCAATCTGCAAAAGCATATTCTAAAGTACGTGCAGCGTTTTCATTTACCCCAACATTGTATGGGACGTATCCCAAAACATTATAATAATCCGCTCCAAAACGCCCCACAGAATTTACGGGGCCTTTACTTTCGGTATTTTTCAGGATTGCTTCATAAAGGATGTTTATATCATATCCTCGGATTCCTCTTAAATAAGCATCTGCAATATTCACCGCAGAATTTGACCCCACCATACAGTCTCTGTGTCCTGGACTTGCCCATTCTGGCAGCCAACCACTTTCCTTATAGGTATTAACCAAGCCTTGCATCACCTGACTCAAGTAATCAGGGTACATGATGGTGAAAAAAGGAAATACAGCCCTAAAGGTATCCCAAAAGCCATTGTCAGTAAACATATACCCTGGAAGAACCTTACCATTATAGGGGCTATAATGGACAATATCATCATTGACATCGAGCTCATAAAATTTCCTTGGAAATAACAAGACGCGATAGAGTGCGGTGTAAAATGTTCTAAATTGCTCAACACTCCCTCCTTCAATTTCTATTCTGCCAAGCTCATTATTCCAAAGTGTTGCAGCCTTATTTTTAGTTTGCTCGAAAGTATCATTCCCAATTTCCCTTTTTAGATTAAGTTCTGCCTGCTCCAAATTGATAAAAGATGACGCCACTTTTGCCGTCACTTTTTCGTTGTCTTCTGTTTTAAAACTCAAGACTGCTCCAACATGGTAACCTTCTGCACTTAATGACTGAGTTAAATTCCCATTATCTGCCTTCTTGTTTTCGCTGGTTTTCCATGTCTGTATTTCATCAAAATCTTTATCAAAATAAATCACAAAGTAATTGTGGAAATTATCGGGTACTCCGCCACTATTATTTCGACAATAGCCAACTATTTTTCTTTCTTTAGGAAAGACTTTGACCATTGATCCTTTGAAAAACCCATCAATTAAAACATGAGCATTTTCCGTTTTGGGAAATGTAAATTGAAACTGCGCACCGCGTTCTGTTGGAGTTATTTCAGTAGTGACATCGTAGTCGGCTAAATATACTTTATAGTAATGCGGTTTACTAGTTTCAGCTTTGTGGGAAAACCATGAAGCACGTTGGCCTTCATTGACTATAAGCTCACCCGTTTCAGGAAACAGAGAAAATGCAGCATAATCATTAATCCAAGGACTTGGCTGATGCGTTTGTTTAAACCCCCTTATTTTATTGGCATCGTAAGAATAACACCAACCATTTCCCATTTCGCCTGTTTGAGGCGTCCAAAAATTCATTCCCCAAGGGGTAGCGATTGCTGGGTAGGTGTTTCCATTGGAAAGCTCAAAAGCTGAATCTGTTCCTACCAAAGGATTTACAAAATCTACAAGATCATCAGTGGTTTCTGAGAGATTACGTTCTTGTGCTTCAATACCATTTAATACAAAAAGTAACACTATGAATCTTACTGTTTTCATTCTTTATTTTTTTATTCTTCTATTGACAACGGTGTCACTCTTAAAAAAAATCGTTTTATTTTATTTTGTTTATAAATTTATGTAAAATTCAATTAGTTTAATACCTATTTAAGTCGATCTTCTTGTTTTTACCCAAACCCAGAATTTGGCTCAGCTCCCATTATAATTTTAATAGTATGTCTTGTAAAATATCTTCAGCTGTAATATTATGACTTCAAATAAGTTTTACCAAATTAAGTAAATGGTCAATCAACGATTAAAGACCAATTAAGTAATCAGTGTTTTAATTAACTTAAGGATTCAATTGGTTAATTTGTTGTTTTTCATATCATTACCAAATATCTAAAACAATCACTAATTCTTAATTATACTTAAAAATTATGTGGAAAGTCAAATGAGAAATTGGCACCTACCTAGAGAGGACCGTATTAAAAAGCAAAAAGGGCGGAAATGCAACCATACATCACCAACCCTTTAAGGTATTAACGCTGCGTGAACAACGCTTACAAATTTAAAACTTATAAACTGATTAAGTCTATTTGTTTCGATTAATTCACAAAATAATTATTTGTTAATTAAGCAATCGCTTCTAACGCCAAAAAGGCCATCCCAGCAAGAACTGACCCTGTTATCGGACCCAATACGGGAACCCAACTGTAGCTCCAATCTGCTTTTTTGTTTTTTCTAGGAAGCAATTGATACATCAACCGCGGTCCAAAGTCCCGTGCGGGGTTAATAGCATAACCTGTAGCTCCACCTAAAGCCATTCCAATTACCCAAACTAAAATCCCTACGGGAAGGGCATCCAAGGAACCCAGTCCAAAATTTTGAATTTCACTTCCACTGATTTCAATATTCGGCCCCACGATAAACAACACCCCAAACACAAGCATAAAAGTTCCAATAAGCTCAGTTAAAAAATTGTTTTTAAAATTCCTTATGGCTGGTGCCGTGCAAAAAGTTCCACGAACAGTGTTTTCATCTTCTGTTGCTTTGTAATGGTCTAAATAGGTCAAATAACACAACCAACTTCCAAACATGGCGCCCGCTGTTTGACTTATGAAATAACCAGGCACCAATGACCAAGAAAATTTTCCTACTACAGCAAGCCCTATCGAAACAGCAGGGTTGAGGTGAGCACCACTAGATTTGGAGGTGATATAAACTGCTACAAAAACAGCAAAACCCCATGCACTTGTTATTAATACCAATGGAGATTGGTTTTCAGCATATGTTTTTCTCAAACTAACATTGGCAACTACTCCTGCTCCCAGAAGAATTAGAATAGCTGTACCAATAAATTCAGCAATAAGAGGATGCATTAACATAATTTGTAGTTTTTTATGATTTTATTGAATTGTAATAATTGACGCGCTAACCAGTTGTCGTCCTCTTTTAGAAAAGATCTCATTATTTCAGCCACTTTGGGAGCTATTTTTTCGGTCTCTGCTGTATCTAAAAACAAACACCTAGTTCTTCTTGCCAAGACATCTTCTAAAGTAATGGCCATTTCTTTTTCAATTGACCAACAAATTTGATTTTCTGTGATATAAACTTTCTCTGACAAGGAGCTATTTTTTTCTTCTGACCCGAATGCTTTTACCTTTTGGGAATCCGATCCATAAACGTGTAAAGGGTCATTCCAATCGGTATTGGGATCATATCCTGAAATGTTTAGATTTTGAGTATTACATTGTCGCTCTGGCAAACCAGCGACGTTGCAAGCTACGTTGGTGGTGTCTTCTGCAATTTTACGATAGGTCGTCCATTTACCGCCAAGCACACTGATCAAACCACTTTTACTGACAATGACTTTGTGATGTCGTGACACTTCCTTGGTACTTTCCTTATTATCTTCTGAAGCTGCCAAAGGTCTTAAACCTGCAAAAACGCTTTTCACATCGTCTCGAGTTGGCTTTTTCGTCATGTAGGTCCCTGCATTCTTTAAAATAAAATCAACTTCTTTATCTAAGGGTATTGGCTCTTCTAAAGTCTCATCAATCAGCGTATCTGTTGTGCCTAACAAAACATATCCATTCCATGGAACGGCAAACAAAACCCTTCCATCAGTTGTATGTGGAACAAGAATGGCATGTGGGCCATCCAAGAATTCCTTGTCGAGTACCAAATGAATTCCTTGAGAGGGTCGTATCATTGCTTTTGCTTGAGGGTCATCTTTTTTGATTATTTCATCTGAGAAAACACCGGTAGCATTTATGATGCTTTTGGCTTTGATCTCGTAATCTATTCCCGTTATTTGATCTTTACATTTAACTCCAGTAATTAGGTGGTTTTCTTTAATTAATCCATCCACCGAGAAATAATTGATCAAGTTGGCTCCCTCTCTTTCCGCTGTTAAAGCAATACTAACAGCCATCCGAGCATCATCAAACTGACCATCGTGATAAATGACACCTCCCCATAATCCGTCTTTTTTTACGTTTGGAATCAAATTTATTGTTTCTTCTTTATTGAGAATGGTCGAAGGGCCCAATCCAAGATTCCCAGCCATCATATCGTAGATTTTTAAACCCAATCCATAAAAAGGACTGTTCCACCAATCATATGAAGGGATGACAAAACTTAAATCCCTGACAAGATGAGGTGCATTTTTCCTCATAATTCCCCTTTCACGCAAAGCCTCAATTACTAGGGAAATATCCCCATTTTGGAGATAACGCACTCCCCCATGAACCAACTTGGTACTTCTCGAGGAAGTTCCTTTTGCAAAGTCGTTTTTTTCTAGCAATAAAGTCTTGTATCCTCTGTTGGAAGCATCCAAGGCGATTCCAAGGCCCGAAGCTCCACCTCCAATGATGAGGAAATCATATTCGGGAGTTTCTGCCAACAACTCAATATTTTTTTTTCGATTCATTTTAGGAATTTTTTAAAACCAAACCAATCCTTTTCTCCCAATTAGAGATGATCTCTTCATTTTGTGGACTATTTTCAGGGGTGAACTTTCTGTCAATTTCCCATATTTCAGCCAAACTTTCTATAGAGGCCCAATAGCCTGTGGCCAAACCCGCAAAAAAAGCAGCCCCTAAAGCTGTCGTTTCAGTTGTTTGTGGCCGGATAACATTTGCTTGAAGTAAATCAGCTTGTATTTGCATCAAAAGGTCATTATTGCTTGCCCCTCCATCAACTTTCAGATTCGAAAATTTAGTTTTTGCATCTTTTTGCATTTCGATAATGATCTCGCGCGTTCGCATTGCGATGGCTTCTAGTGCTGCTCGGGCAATATGTCCTTTCTCAGTGCCTCGCGTGATCCCAAGGATTGCACCAGTTGCATTTGGATTCCAATATGGCGCACCCAAACCTGTTAAAGCAGGAATAAAAGTCACTCCTCCATTGTCTTTAACCGTTGCTGCCAAGGATTCAATTTCAGCGGCTTCAGCTATGATTTCCATTTGATCTCTTAACCATTGAACCAAGGCTCCAGCAATAAAAATACTGCCTTCTAGCGCATAGGTTGTTTTACCATTTATCTGGTAACCAATTGTCGTTAACATTTTGTTTTGGGAGACTACTGCTTTTTCTCCAGTATTCATAATACAAAAACAACCAGTCCCGTAGGTGTTTTTAACATCACCAGGAAGAATACACATTTGACCAAACAATGCAGCTTGCTGATCTCCAGCAATACCGCTTATTGGAATTTCTTTTCCAAATAATTCGGAGGAAGTTGCTCCCACAACTTCTGAACATGAAGAAACTTTGGGTAATAAGGATCTTGGTACATCAAGTGCCTCTAAGAGTTCATCATCCCATTCTAGGGTGTGAATATTAAAAAGTAACGTTCTACTCGCATTCGTCACATCAGTAACATGAACTTTGCCCTTAGTTAAATTCCAAATGAGCCAGCTGTCGATCGTCCCAAATGCTAGCGCTCCTTCTTCTGCTAATTTTCTTAATTCTGGATTACTGTCCAGAATCCATTTAATTTTTGTGCCTGAGAAGTAAGCGTCTAAAACCAGCCCTGTTTTTTCATAAAAAAAAGGGGAAAGTCCCTTTTGATCCAGTTTTTCACAAATGATGGCTGTTCTTCTATCTTGCCAAACGATGGCATTATAGACCGGAATTCCAGTTTTCCTATTCCAAATAACAGTTGTTTCCCTTTGATTAGTGATCCCCATTGCATGGATTTGATTTGTACCAATAGAAGCGGTTTTAAAAACTTCTCTAATCGCTTTTAACTGAGTTTCCCAGATTTCTATCGGATCATGCTCAACCCACCCTTCCTTTGGGAAAAACTGAGTGAACTCATGCTGCGACATGCCTATGGATTTTCCTTTTCTATTAAAGACAATTGCCCTTGAGCTGGTTGTTCCGGCATCAATCGATAAGAGGTAATCTTCCATTTTAAAATTATTTGTCTTCCTTAAAGATATAAATTTCAAATAAACCGATTTTTATTAAACCCTATAGCAATAAAGTATACTACAATGACGAACAATTTAAGTCCCTACAATTAAATTTTAAAATAACTTTAGCAATAGGTGTAAATCTCTCCTTATAAACAGCCAAAAAAAACCCTTAAGCTGAAACTAATCAGTTAAGGGCATTTTTTAAATAGATTGTTGATTTTAATGCTAAAATTAAAACCAACAATATTTTACTTGAATGATTTTCTTTTTCGTTCGTTTTCATCAAGGTAAACCTTTCTCAATCTCAAAAAATTAGGTGTTGCTTCAACAAACTCATCCGCTTGGATGTATTCCAAAGCCTCTTCCAAAGAGAATTTTATCGGTGGTGCCAAGCTTACTTTATCATCCGTTCCAGAAGCACGAACGTTTGAAAGCTTTTTAGTCTTGGTTACATTGACCACTAGATCGTCCATTCTTGAATTTTCTCCGATCACCTGTCCTGTGTAAACCTCTTCATTGGGCCCAACGAAAAACTTTCCACGCTCTTGTAATTTATCAAGGGAATAAGGAATTGCACTACCCTTTTCCATGGAGATCAAAGAACCATTTGTTCGGCCTGGAATTTCACCTTTATAGGGCTGAAACTCTTTGAACCTGTGATTCATGATTGCTTGACCAGCCGTTGCGGTCATCAGTTGATTTCGAAGTCCAATAATTCCTCGGGAAGGAATAATAAATTCGCAAATCATTCGCTCTCCTTTATTTACGAGACTTAACATTTCACCTTTTCTTAGAGAAACCATTTCAATGGCTTTACCGGAAAGATTGTCCGGTAAGTCAATGGTCAATTCCTCAATAGGTTCATGTTTTTTACCGTCAATTTCTTTTATAATAACCTGTGGTTGACCAATTTGAAGCTCATAACCTTCTCGTCTCATGGTCTCAATAAGAACGGACAAGTGCATTACTCCCCTTCCAAAGACCATAAACTTATCTGCGGAATCCGTTGATCCCAATCTCATGGCGAGATTTTTTTCTAGTTCTTTCGCCAAACGATCTTTAATGTGTCTTGAGGTTACAAATTTCCCGTCTTTACCAAAAAACGGTGAGTCGTTAATCGTAAACAACATGCTCATGGTCGGTTCGTCGATCGCAATCGTCGGAAGCGCCTCAGGCTCAATTGCATCAGCAATCGTATCCCCAATATTGAAGTTTTCGAGCCCTATTACTGCACAAATATCTCCTGGTTGTACACTTTCTACCGATTTACGACCTAAACCATCAAAAATATTGAGTTCCTTAATTTTGGATTTTGTTATTACTCCGTTGCGGTCCACCAAACTAATATTCATATTTGGTTTTAACACCCCTCTGAAGAGTCTTCCAATTGCAATTCGTCCCGTGTAAGAGGAATAATCCAAGGAAGTAATTAACATTTGTGTATTTCCTTCTTCAAACTTGGGGGTTGGAACATGCTCGATAACCATGTCTAATAATGGTTCAACATTCGTAGTCTCATTTTTCCAATCATCACTCATCCAGTTGTTCTTGGCAGATCCATATACTGTTGGAAAATCTAACTGCCACTCCTCAGCCCCTAATTCGAACATCAAGTCAAAAACAGATTCGTGAACTTCTTCCGGCTTGCAGTTTTCTTTATCTACCTTGTTGATTACAACCAAAGGCTTTAACTTCAAATCTAATGCTTTCTGAAGCACAAATCGAGTTTGAGGCATTGGACCTTCAAATGCATCAACCAATAGGATTGCAGCATCAGCCATGTTTAGCACTCGCTCTACCTCTCCTCCAAAGTCAGCGTGACCAGGAGTGTCAATGATGTTTATTTTTGTACCTTTATAATTAACCGATACATTTTTAGATAAAATAGTTATTCCTCGCTCGCGCTCAAGATCATTATTGTCTAATATCAAATCGCCAGTTTTCTCATTTTCCCTGAACAATTCGCAGTGATGCATTATCTTATCAACCAAAGTTGTTTTACCATGATCTACGTGGGCAATAATGGCGATATTTTTAATCGGTGTCATCTTATTATTTTTATTCGCGCAAATATAGGTTTATATACTTAAGAAACTACCCATTAGACATCTACAATTTGATCCTCAAACAAGATTATTTTGTAATTATGAAGAGTACTCGCCTCAAATGATCTAATTTAAGATCGATTTTAAGTTATTCTCATATGTATTTTATGATTAAAAAAAACATTAAATTTGAACTCTTATTAAAATAAAAACCAATTAAAAATTCAGAAAATAAAAAAGTATTAGTCACAGGCGGATTAGGATTTATAGGCTCCCACACTGTGGTTGAGCTTTTAGATGAAGGTTTTGATGTTTTAATCCTGGATGACCTTTCAAATTCTTCAATAACAGTATTAGATCAGATTAATAAAATCAGTAATAAAAAACCGCTTTTTGAAAAGCTCGATTTAAAAGATAAAAAAGGAGTTCAAGAACTTTTTTTAAAACACAATGACATTTCGGGCGTGATACACTTTGCAGCCTCTAAGGCAGTAGGAGAAAGCGTAGTAAAGCCTCTTGAATATTATGAAAACAACCTAGTCCCCTTAATAAACTTGCTTCAAGAAGCAGAAAAAACCAATCGATCTTTTTCATTTATTTTCAGTTCCTCTTGCACGGTTTACGGTCAGGCAGACCAACTTCCCATAACCGAAGAAGCACCAATCAAGAAGGCAGAATCTCCTTATGGTAACACCAAGCAAATTGGAGAAGAAATACTTTGGGACACGGTCCAATCCAATGACAATTTAAATGTAATTTCATTACGATATTTCAACCCAATTGGTGCACATGAATCTCTTGAAATTGGGGAGCTACCGATCGGTAAACCTCAAAACTTGATTCCTTTTCTTACACAAACTGCTGCTGGAATACATGATAAGCTAAATGTTTTTGGAGATGATTATCCAACACCAGATGGGACCTGTATTCGAGATTACATTCATGTTGTAGACCTCGCCAAGGCGCACGTAGTCGCAATAAAACGATTGAAAGAAGAAAAACAAAATGAAAGTTTTGAGATCTTTAACCTCGGAACCGGAAAAGGAAGTAGTGTTTTGGAAGTAATTAAAACTTTTGAACGCGTTTCTGGAGAAAAACTAAATTACGAAATTACTGCTCGAAGAAATGGCGATATTGTTGAAGCTTATGCTGACACTTATAAAGCCAACAATGTTTTGGGATGGAAAGCAACGCTAAACCTATCACAAGGAATAAAATCTGCTTGGGATTGGGAAAAAAAAATACGAAATAAATCATAATTATTTAATTTTGAACTATGAATACAAGTTTTGCCTTTTTAGACTATTTAATTTTTGTTGTATACGCAATCGTGATTCTTGGCGTGGGACTATGGGTTTCCAGGGATAAAGATGGGAAAGATAAAACTGCTGAAGATTATTTTCTCGCAAGTAAGTCACTTCCATGGTGGGCAATCGGTGCCTCGCTAATTGCGGCTAACATCTCTGCCGAACAATTTATCGGCATGTCCGGATCAGGATTTGCCCTTGGCTTGGCAATTGCATCCTATGAATGGATGGCAGCAATAACATTATTAATCGTAGGAAAATACTTTCTTCCCATTTTCATAGAAAAAGGACTCTATACAATCCCAGAATTTGTTGAAAAAAGATTTTCCACCAACTTAAAAACCATTTTAGCCGTTTTTTGGATTGCGCTATATGTATTTGTAAACCTTGCCTCCGTAATGTATTTAGGAGGACTTGCCTTAGAAACCATTATCGGAATTGATATGGTTTATGCGGTGATCGGTTTGGCGCTTTTTGCTGCAGCTTATTCCTTATATGGAGGGCTTTCAGCAGTGGCTTGGACAGATATCATTCAAGTTGTTTTTCTCGTACTTGGTGGGGTTGTCACCACTTACCTTGCGCTGGACACCGTCTCACAAGGCGAAGGGGTAATTGGAGGATTAAAAGCAATCTATGCTGCTGCCCCCGACCGTTTTGAAATGATTCTTGACAGAAGTAATCCTGAATACAATAACCTTCCTGGTATTGGAGTGCTTGTTGGAGGATTATGGGTTGCCAACCTATATTATTGGGGGTTCAATCAATACATCATCCAAAGAACACTTGCAGCGAAGTCTCTAAAAGAGTCTCAAAAAGGAATCCTTTTTGCCGCTGGATTAAAATTGATTATACCTTTTATTGTTGTAATTCCTGGAATTGCAGCTTACGTCATAGTAAATGACCCTGAGATTCTTGCAAGCTTAGGAAGTAATGGCACCGACAACATCCCCTCGGCAGGATCTGCTGATAAGGCTTATCCATGGTTGATGCAATTTTTACCCACAGGGTTTAAAGGAATTGCTTTTGCAGCATTAACAGCAGCCATTGTCTCCTCTTTGGCCTCGATGTTAAATTCCACCTCAACGATTTTCACCATGGACATATACAAACAGTTCATAAATCCAAATGCAAGTGACAGACAAACAGTGAAAGTTGGACGTCTTTCCGCCGCTGTTGCACTTGTCATAGGAGCCACAATGGCACCCCTTTTAGGAGGGATAGACCAAGCTTTTCAATTCATTCAAGAGTATACAGGAGTCGTTAGCCCCGGAATTCTGGCCGTATTTATGTTGGGTCTATTTTGGAAAAAAACAACCAACAAAGGTGCTATTTGGGGAGCTTTAACTTCAATCCCTATTGCGCTTTATCTTAAAACAGGTGGAAAAGGCTGGTTTGATGGTACTGCAATGGAAGCTGTTTTTCCTAAACTCCCTTGGATGGATCAGATGGGATTAACAGCCCTATTGACCATGGCAGTTATCATATTAGTTAGTTGGATGGAAAACAAAGGAAAAGATGACAGCAAAGCGATTGAATTAAATAAGGGGATTTTCAAAACAAGTCCGTTGTTCAATATTGGTGCATTTGCTACATTGATTATTTTAACCGTGGTCTACACCTTATTTTGGTAATAAATTGAATACAGATTCTCCAGAATTAATCGTTCATGCGCCGGGTAGGATAAACCTTATTGGTGAACATATTGATTATAATGGAGGATATGTCCTGCCTGCAGCAATTGATTTAAAAATAAAATTTAGATTTAGGAAAAAGCAAAATTCCATTTGTACTGTTACTTCAGAATCTCAGGGATCTTTTGAATTTAATCTTAATGAAGAACTCCAAACCAAAGAGAACCACTGGGGCAATTATGTCCTAGGGGTTGTCGCGGGAATAAGAGATTTACATCCAGGAAAGCTACAGGGATTTGATTGTGAGTTTAAAAGCGAATTGCCCATTGGATCGGGCATAAGCTCATCTGCTGCACTTGAATGCGGCATTGCAAAGGGACTCAACGAAATGTTTGGTTTGGGTCTCAGCAATTATGAGATGATCGAAATTGCCCGCGTTGCAGAGCATAACTTTGTCGGAACTAAATGCGGTGTGATGGATCAGTTTGCAGTGATGATGGGTGAAGAAAAAAAGCTGATACTACTCAATTGTGAAACTTTAGCGTATGATATCATAGATGCGGATTTCTCTCCCTATCAAATCGTTTTGCTCAACACCAATGTCTCGCACAACCTTTCAACGAGTGCTTATAACACAAGAAGAGCAGAATGTGAATTGGCTTTAAAAGTAATCAGTAAAGATTATTCAGAGTATCAACAATTGGCAAACATACCTTTATCAATAATTGAGAAATACAAGGAGAAACTAACTGTAGATGTTTTAAAAAGAGCTACTTATGTCTCTATGGAGAACTCAAGAACCAAAGAAGCTGCGGAAGTGATTCAGAAGGGGCAGATAAAGCGTTTTGGAGAGCTGATGTACCAATCACATGAAGGGCTTACAAATAAATATAATGTGAGTTGTGATGAATTGGACTTTTTGGTAGACTATTCAAAAGACTTTGACAATGTGATTGGTGCAAGGATGATGGGTGGAGGATTTGGAGGATGTACCATCAATTTAATTCATCACGAGGGATTAAAGGATTTTATTAGTTCCATTTCAGAAGCCTACCAAAATAGATTTCATATTAAACTGACCCCCATCAGGGTAGCAACTTCAGATGGGGTCACCATTGAAAACTAATGAATTCTGAATTTAACAAAAGGCCGCACAGAAGAAAAAATATTTTAACAGGGGAATGGATTTTGGTTTCTCCCCACAGAACCGAAAGACCTTGGCAGGGAAAGGAAGAAGTGCCGCAACACAAAGAAGTAATCCCCTATGATCCAAAATGTTATTTATGCCCAGGAAATGAACGTGCAGGAGGTGGAGTAAATCCAGATTACAAAGAAACCTATAGCTTTATAAATGATTATGCTGCAATTCTCGACGGCCCATTTGAAAGTACCAAAGATGGGCTATTAGAAGCTGAAACCGAAACTGGTTTGTGCAAAGTTATCTGTTATGCTCCCGATCATTCGCTTACCCTACCTCTGATGGAGGATGATCAGGTTCTAAGGGTAATTAATCTTTGGCAAAAAGAGTATCAGGAATTGGGGGCTATGGAGGCAATCAATCATGTGCAAATATTCGAAAACAAAGGTGAAATCATGGGTTGTTCCAATCCACACCCTCATGGGCAAATATGGGCACAACGTTCAATTCCTCAAGAAGTTCAGAAAAAGCACAAGAACCAAGAGGACTATTGGAATAAAAACAACAAAGGTTTACTAAAAGATTATATCGATTTAGAGCTTAGGAAAAATGAAAGAATAATCGTAGAAAACAAAACGTTTGTAGCTTTGATTCCCTACTGGGCAGTCTGGCCTTATGAATCGATGATTGTTCCTAAAAAACAACATCAATCAATACTGACTCTTTCTAATGCTGAAAAAAAAGATTTCGGATCAATAATAAAAACGCTAACCATCAAGTATGATAATCTTTTCGGTGTTTCGTTTCCTTATTCAGCAGGGATCCACCAGGCTCCAACCAATAGTATGTCAAATGAGTTCTGGCACTTTCACATGTCCTTTTACCCTCCTTTGCTGCGCTCAGCGGAAGTTAAAAAATTTATGGTAGGTTATGAAATGTTTGCGACACCGCAACGAGACATTACTGCTGAACAGGCAGCAGAAAAACTAAAATCATGTAGTGAAATTCATTATTCTAAGGCTTAAACATTAATATAATTTTTTAATAAAATATTAGATTTAAAGCAAAAAAAACTCCTAATTAATTAGGAGTTTTTTTTTGATTAAAAGATAAAGGAAACTTATTCCCCTATTTTAATTACGACTCTTCTGTCAAATACGACTCTTCTGTTAGCAGCTCTTCCGCTTTTAGTATTATTGTCAGCAACTGGTTTTGTCTCACCATATGCTTTAGTTTCTAGTCGGTTTGCATCTATTCCGGAAGCGATAAGTGCATCTTTAACACTATTGGCACGTTTCTCAGATAGTTTCTGATTGTATTCAGAACTACCATCCTCTGAAGCATGACCTTCAATTATAATTGATGCATCTGGATACTCTTCTAAAACAGCTTTCAAACTATTCAATTTGGAGGTAGCATCGTTAGAAATAACATAACTATCTGCTTTAAAAAGAATCTTAGAATTATCTCCTTGTAAGAAATCTATTAATTTTTGAGGAACTGCTGGGCAACCATTATTCGCAGCTTCACCAGCTTCATCTGGACAAGCATCGTCTTTATCTGCAACACCATCTCCATCACGATCTGCCCATGGGCAACCGTTGTTAGCTGCTTCACCTACTTGCTCAGGACATTTGTCTAAATTATCAGCAATACCATCTCCGTCAGAATCTGGGCAACCATTCATTTCAGCGCTTCCAGCTTTATCTGGGCAAGCATCTTCGCTATCGGCAACACCATCTCCATCAGAATCTGGACAACCATTCATTTCGGCACTTCCAGCTTCTTCAGGACAAGCGTCTTTATTGTCAGGGATTCCATCACCGTCAGTATCAGGACATCCTTCGAATTCTTTCAAACCAGGAATTTCTGGACAAACATCTTTTTTATCAGAAACACCATCTTTATCAGAATCCTGCGCTCCGAAGTTAAAGCTTACTCCAATTACATGTTGTAAATGATTGTATGCATGTGCTTCATTTGCAGAACGATAAGAAGTACTTGCGTTAATTGCCCAATTGTCAGAGAGGTAATAATTAAATCCTACTCCTCCTAAAATGGTTCTTGCAGATTCTGTTGACGGAAAGTTTCCTTCCTTACTAGAATCTGAACCAAATTTAGAAAGTCCATATCCAGCAAATAGATAAGGGACATATTTTCCTTCTGTAATATTAAATTTTACTATACCATCTATTGACAAATAGTCAGTTGAGATACTGTTAATGTCAAAGGAGTTCTTGGCAAACTGAGCGCCAATTGAAAATCCCCCAGCAATGTAACGGGAAAGACTCAAGTGTGGGACTCCGAAACCAGTGTCGGAATCAACGGCGTCATCTTGGACACCAACTATATTTGCCCCAATGCTTACAGCCCAAGGGTTTTCAGAGGTTTGTGCGTTCAACACAATCGTTGCCATAAAAACGGCAGTGATAAGGTAAGTAAGATTTTTCATTGTTTATGTTATTTGTTCAAAAGTAAGATGTTTGTCCAAAATTAGAATTATTTATCTAATATAGCCAATTTTTTGTTTTAAAAAAAGCAATTAAATGTCGCAAAGAATTACTGCGCTCTCAAGTGAGTTTAAAGCATCTTTATACTTAGGGATAAATTCTTGAGCAACAAACCCCTTGAATCCTGTTTCAAAAATTGCTTTCATAATGGCAGGATAAAAGAGTTCTTGTGTTTCATCAATCTCATTTCGTCCTGGAACTCCAGCAGTGTGATAGTGTCCAAAATATTCATGATTATCTTGAATGGTCTTAATGATATCTCCCTCGCTGATTTGCATGTGATAAATATCATAGAGTAGTTTAAAGTTTTGGGAGCCTAATCTTTTGCAGAGCGCAACTCCCCATGCAGAATTGTCACACATATAATCAGGATGATCAACTTTAGAATTGAATAATTCCATCTGAAGAACTACACCTCTTTTTTCTGCAAGTCCTATGATTTCTTTTAAACCCTTGACACAGTTTACGAGTCCAGTTTCATCATCAATACCTCGCCTGTTGCCACTAAAACAAATGAGATTAGTATAGCCAGCATCTGCGACTAAATCAATATGTTTCTTATAGCTCTCAATCAATTTTGGATGGTACTGAGGGTCGTTAAAACCTTCTGTTAGGCTAATTTCAGCTCCGTTACACATTGTGGATTCGAGATTGTGTTTTTTAAGAATGTGCCAATCCTTAGGGCCGATTAAATCGACACCTGTTATGCCCATCTCCTTGATTTTAATTGCAAATTCGTCTAAAGGAATCTCTCCATAGCACCATTTGCAAACCGAATGATTAATGTTTCCTTTCATTAAAGATTTTGTTTTATTATCTACTGTTTTCTGTGAATTTATCGCCAATCCATCGGCCATTGAAAGCCCTGTAGTCGCAAGTAAAATTTTCTTAATTGCTGTCCTTCTTTGTGATTCTTTCTTTAGATTATTCATCATTTTATTTTTATCTGACTCGAGATCGAATTACGACATTATGTACCAATTTATTTGATAATCTTTTTAAAAATACACCTAATTTTTCTTTTCCTCCTATAGACACTTCCCACTTTTTTTGATCGATGGCATGTATCATTTTTCTTACAAAATAAGTGACATCTAGCCCCTTTCGAGTGGCTTCGTCATCTATACCCAATGCTGTGCCATCTCCTTGAATAGAATTTAATGCAATAGGGGTTGCAACAAAACCGGGACAAACCATAGTTACATAAACATTATCCTTTTGATGTTCCATTCGCATAACATCAAAAAAACCGTGAAGGGCATGTTTAGCGCCACAATAACCAGATCGATAGGGAGAACCAAATTTACCCATAACACTGCTCACAACAACATAATGTCCCGATTGCTGTGAAATAAAATGAGGGAGAATCGCCCTTGAAAGTGCTACGGTTCCTAAATAATCAATCTCTATTATTTTTTTGAACACCTCAAATTTGGAGTCTAAGATTAATGAACGTTGACTAATCCCCGCATTATTTATCAAGACATCGACCCTTCCGAAGAAAGAAAGTGCTTTCTCAACCTGATTTGGAGCTGAATCAAAATCATTGATATCAAAAGGAAGTATTTCGATTTTAGAATGACCCATGCAGCTTTCTTTAACCTCTAATAAAACCGCCATTCTTCTCGCTGAGAGAATCAGATTTACATTTTGTGTGGAATACTGTCTCGCCAGTTCTGCACCAATTCCTGAAGAAGCACCCGTTATCCATACTACTTGGATTGATTTATCCATTTTCTTTTAAGCTTTTCAATTTTAAAGGTATGCTTTTTGTTTTCATCAGATTTGACCAACACTTATTGATTCACCTCAAACCAATGGTTTACGCGTTCTTGTACATTGTCTTGAATGTCTCCCCAAAAAAGATTAATGTCTGCGTAATGGTAATTTTTAACAACGGACAACAAAATTCGACCAGGGATTTTGGGAACACTAGACCACAACAATCCGTCGATTTTCTTAATCTTTAAACTTTTAGGATAAACTTTCAAATCTTTATTTAATACTCCTTTGTGGTCTTCAATATCTGACTCATTCTGATTGTCCCAAGTTATAGGATTGGTTACAACTCCCCCAACGAACCATCTTTCATAGCTCTTTGGGAGTTTGTTCATTTTAAAAGTATTCCAGCTTACAAAACCTCCAATAGCTGAGGGATTTGTTAATGGCTTAATGGTTTTAAATTCATCTTTAAAAATTCGAGTTCCAACTAAATAAGCTGCGACTAATTGATTCTGAAGTGGCTTGTCATCAAAAAAGTCTTTAATCAATTGGCGGGCATGCATGCTTCCCTGACTGTGAGCGGCAATAATAATTGGCTTGCCTTGATTGTGATGTTCTAGGTAGTATTGAAAAGCAGTTTTTACATCTTCATAAGCTATATCCCATGCTGGCAAGCCTTGATCTTTGTATCCATCAACAAAAATCCTATAATGTGCTTGTCTGTAAAAAGGCACGTATAAATTTCCAGCAGCTGCAAAAGCAGAAGCTTGGTATTTAACCGCAGTTGATCTAATATAATCTTTTGTGGATTCAATCATAACATCTGCATTCCAATCCGAATTTTTCTTATCCGTCAATAGGGTTGGATAAACAAAAAAAACATCCGCTTTTTTAGACATTGTTTCCTTCACCAATGACTTTAAGTCTTCCGGGTAATTGCCTGGCAAAACAGCCCAACTTTCTGTTTTTGAAAAATCTGGTTTAAGAGGGATTTTATACTGATCAAAAGCAACCGAATCATAGTTTGTTTTACAAGCTGCCAAAATCATGAATATATATAGTGTGATAATTTTCTTTTTCATAAGAGGGACAAATATAAAGTTTTGAAATTATAAACATTCACACCTTTTGGGTTTAACATTCATTAAAATGTAAACAGGTAAATTAGTATCTTTACTTTTGTATTTACATCTAGTTGTTATTAACGAAAAACTAATCACCATGCGTCTACTAAAAAAAATATTTTTTTCATTATTTATTGTTGCTTTAATTTTCGCCTGTCAAGAAGAAGAAAAAACACTTGAGATCAGTGTTAATGCAAAAAGTGGGAGCAGCACTTCGGGTAAAATTACTTTCACTGAAAAGGGAGGTCAAGTAACTTTGGAAGCCCATATCAATGGATTGACTGCGGGAAATCATGCCATACACATTCACGAAACAGCAGATTGCTCTTCGGATGATGGAAAATCATCAGGAGGCCACTGGAATCCAACTTTCGAAAATCACGGAGCTTGGGGAAGTGAGGCAGGATACCACAGAGGGGATATCGGTAATTTTAATGCCAATGAAAACGGTCATGGCATGATCACTTTCTCAACAGACTCGTGGTGTTTGGGTTGTGATGATGCAAACAAAAATATCATTGGAAAAGCTATAATTGTTCACCAAGGTGAAGATGATTTAATTTCTCAACCTTCTGGAGCAGCTGGTGCAAGAGTTAGCTGTGCAGGAATTATTAAATAAAATTTCTGAGAAAAATATAGTCTTAAACTACTACCATTCGCGCCTAGCATTTAACTTTTCTTGCTCTTCAATCTGTTCTTTTGAAAGGACTTTTAGAAAAGAAGGATGCTGCTCAATGGCATATTCTATTTTTTCTATAATTGACTCAGAGGATTCTTTTTCATAATCAATCTCTAACGGAGCCTTGATTTCCATCGATTGTAGAATCCCTTTTTTCTTCAATCTAATTCCTTTTTTATCAAAAGACCTTCTGAACCCATCAATTACTATGGGCACTACAATAGGTTTGTATTTTTTAATGATATGCGCCGTTCCTTTTCTGATCGGCCGGAAAGGCTTGGTCGTCCCTTGCGGAAAAGTAATCACCCAACCGTCATTTAATGCAATACCGATATTGGAAATATCACTCATTTTGACTTTTCGATTGATTTCTTGTCCTTTTTCCCTCCAAGTTCTTTCTATTGATACAGATCCCGCATAGGCAAAAATTCTAGGCAACAATCCTGCTTTCATTGTTTCTTTTGCCGCTACAAAATAAATATTCAATTTAGGGTTCCACAAATATCCAACATTCTTTATTGAATCAGTTCGGCCGCTGAGGCTGGCATTAAAAACATGAAACATAGCAACCACATCAGCAAAATAGGTCTGATGATTTGAAACAAATAAAACATTGGTGTCGGGGAGGTCTCTAATAATAGAAGATCCTACTATTTTAAGTTCGTTAAAACCTCTATAACGTCTGTGGGTCATAAAACCCATATAACGAATAAGCCACTTTTTAATAATTAAAACTTGACCAAAAGGGTTTCTTTTTAACATATTTATTTTCAATAATGAAGCAAATATAAAAACAATTTTAGGCTAGCTTAGCAATAAAATCCTTAATTCTGACAATATCATAGCCGTTGCCCCCCACACTACTTTTTCATTAAAAACATAGCATGGAACCTCAAATTCGTCCATATAATTGGTAGTCAGATTTTTACGCAATACCTGCTCATGCCCTAACAGCTTGCTTACGGGGATTTCCAAAATCAGATCTACTTCTTTTATTTGGCGGACAAACTCGGGCTTTTCAAAACTGTAACTAACAAAGGGAGAAACCAAAAAATTACTAGGAGGAATAAAGACGTCAGTAAGCGACCTAAGCTTGTGAATCTCTATTCCATTCAGACCCACTTCTTCTGAAGATTCTCTGAGAGCGGTATCCCATAAGTTAGTGTCTTTGGCTTCGGGCTTTCCCCCTGGAAAACTAATTTGCCCAGAGTGAACACCTACATAACTGTTGCGTTGAATTAAAACAAAGTGAAGTAAATCTTTTTCATCAGGGTAAAGGTGAATTAAAACTGCAGCTTTTTTTGGAGTGTTTTTGTCTTTAAATAAAGATTCGAGTTGTTTCATTCTTTGAGGCGGTGCCAAAAGCGAATGCGCTTCATTTCCAGAAAGCGTAATTTGTTTTAACTTTGACTTTTGATCTAAAAAAATTTTGAAATTCATGAAATATTTTAAAGTCCTTTTATTAGCATCATTAGTGTCACTTCAATATTCTTGTCAAACTAAAGAAAAAAACAAACAAAGCAAACCCTCTTTGGAGAAAAAAACAGAAATCAAAACTGAAACCAAAAGTAAAACTGTTTTTCTGAATGATGACAATGCCATTCCTTTCTTTTATGAATACGAGAAACACAATAAAGAAAACAAGGTCAGGATTATAACACGTTATGGTAATATCGATATTCTACTTTATGAAAACACCCCCTACCACAGAGCAAATTTCGTTTATTTAACGAAAATGAATTATTTTGAAGGCAGCATCTTCCATAGGGTTGTCTCTGGGTTTATAATACAAGGTGGGAATTCCGACAGTCGAAAGAGTGCTTTAAAAAGAACTAAAATAGGACGTTACCTCCTTCCACCAGACACTAAAAAGGGGCACCCACACCACCGCGGCGTAATTTCTATGCCAAGCAGTGAAATTGACAATCCACACAAAATGGCTTCTCCTTATGAATTTTTCATAGTACAGCAGTCTCCCGGAGCCTATCATCTTGATGGAAGTTACACTGCCTTTGGCGAAGTGATTAGTGGAATGGAGGTGGTTGATAAGATCAACAAAGAGCCGGTTGACAGCAGAGAAATGCCTCATAATAATGTTTATTTAAAAACTATAATTATTGAATAACATTTGCTTATAATTATTTTTAATTTAATAAAATATTTATTACATTTTAGTTTGAAGAAAACAATTATCATAAAATATTATTACTTTTATGTTACTAATAAATATTATCAATAATGACACTCACCCAACTCAATTACATGCTAGCAGTGGCCGAATATGGTAACTTTACGACTGCAGCTGAAAAATCATTTGTTACGCAACCTACTTTGAGCATGCAAGTCCAGAAAATTGAAGAAGAACTGGGCGTAAAAATATTTAATCGGGGGACAAAACCAATTATATTGACCGATGTAGGCGAAAAAATAGTTCTACAAGCGAAGAGGATTGTTGATGAGGCGAACCGGATGAGTGATATTGTTTCGGCGGAAAAAGGTTTTGTAGGAGGAGTTTTTAGACTAGGAATCATCCCTACAATTATGCCTACTTTACTTCCAATGTTCTTAAATATTTTTACGAAAAAATTCCCCAAAGTGGACTTAAAGATTGAGGAATTAACAACTGAAAATATTTCGAAACTTTTAAATCAAGGGCACATAGATGCTGGAATCGCAGCGACGCCACTAGCTGAAGACAGCATAATAGAAATACCGCTATACCATGAGCCTTTTGTAGGTTATATTCCAGAATCAAATTCGCTTTATGGTAATGAACAGATAGCAATTGAGGATTTAGATGTTTCAGAAATTTTAGTCCTTGAGGATGGGCACTGTTTTAGGAATCATGTTTTAAATCTCTGCCAGATTAAACAAAAAAACAACAACAGGTTTGAAATTAAAAGCGGAAGCTTTGAAACCTTAATCAAATTGGCAGACGAGGGCTTGGGAATGACACTACTCCCCTATCTGCACGGAATCGAATTATCTAAAGAAAAGCAAAAAAAAATAAGGTTATTTACAGCTCCTGCCCCTGCAAGGGAAGTCAGTTTAATCCACTCAAAAAGTCAATTGAAGATGCCCATTATTTCTGCGCTAAGAGCAACAATAAGCAGCATAATAAGAGGCGCCATAAAGTTTGATAATATCAAGGTTATCCCCCCCAAAAAAATTAATCGCTGAAAGACAAACTTTGAAAAAGTTCTGGATGTGATTTGACATAGCTAAGTGACCATCTATAAAGTCTCACGCCTTCCTCTGTAGGAAGATAAGAAATCGCTTTATTAAGTTCTTTCTTAAAGAGGTCAGGATGAAAACTCACTTTTCTTAAAACACTTTTGTAAAAAAAATAAGCCGAAGATGTTTGCGTTATGTTTAACATAAATTAAATATATTTTATTTTTTAATCAAGTAGTGTTGTAAAAATGTTAAAATCTGAAAAAATAGTACTATGTATTGCATATTACCTTTTTTTACATACATTTGTAAAAAAGAAATCATAATGAACATCGATAACACAAAAGCTCAAATGCGAAAAGGCGTACTTGAATTTTGTATTTTAACAATACTCGCGGACAAAGACAAGTATACGTCCGAAATACTAAGCACCCTTAAATCTTCTAAAATGCTAGTAGTTGAAGGAACCGTTTACCCACTCCTTAATCGGTTAAAAAACAGTGGTCTATTGGAGTATCGCTGGGAAGAATCAACCTCTGGCCCCCCAAGGAAATATTATAAAATAACAAAAGAAGGCAAGCTGTTTCTATCAGAGCTAGCTGTTACTTGGGAAGAACTTTTTAAAGCCGTAAACACTATTTCTAAATCTAACCACAAATAAAATGAACAAGACAATTAACATTAACCTCGGCGGAACTTTCTTTCATATTGATGAATCTGCCTATAAACTATTGCAACAATATCTCGAAAAACTTAAAATCACATTTTCTAACACTCAAGGAAAAGAAGAAATCATAGAAGATATAGAAAGTAGAATCGCTGAGTTGTTGCGAGAAATAAAAATACATGCTGATCAAGTGATTGTGCTCTCAAATATCAATTCTATAATTGACATTATGGGTCAACCAGAAGACTTTATCAGTGAAGATGATGAAGAGAGATTAATGCGCCCTGAAAAAAAGTTATTTCGAAACCCTGAAGATCGCTACATTGGTGGTGTTATTTCGGGACTTGGTAGCTATTTTGGTATTGAAACGATTTGGATGAGGATTATATGGTTAATCCTAGCTGTTTTCTCTGCAGGGGCACCTGTAATCGTGTATATCATCATGTGGGCATTAATCCCTGAGGCGAAAACTACTGCGGAAAAACTACAAATGAAAGGGGAACCCGTGAACATCTCTACCATCGAAAAAAAGATAAAAGAAGAGTTTGATGAGGTTTCAGAAAAAATAAAAAATGCAGATTACAGCAGCATGACTTCTACCGTAAAAAAAAAATCCGAAACTTTTTTTTCCTTATTAATAAATCTTTTGGGTAAAGTCTTTAAACTCATTGGAGTTGTGATTGGTGTACTATTCTTGATCATCTCCTCTGTAGTATTTACAGCATTAATTATTTCGATTTTCTCAATTGGAATAATGGGTTTTTATGAATATCCGGAGTTTTTTGCAAATTTCAGCATTGGACCCGACACGCCTTTTACTCTAATTAGCTTCTTGGTGTTCATTTCCTTATTAATCCCCATGGTATTTTTGTTCCTTTTGGGTATGAAATTATTAAACCCAAAATCAAAATCGATTAGTTTGCTGGGAAAATTAATTTTATTAGGCATCTGGTTGATTAGTATTTTTACGTTTTTATTTTTAGGTTTCGCTGAAGCTAAATCTCAATTGTTTACATCGAAAATTCAATCAGAGTATACGATTCAGAAATATTCGTCAAACACATTTTACTTAAAACAAGGAACTTATTAATCGCTGTTTTGACGAATCCGAATACTAAATAAAAGCTTTTCGGAATATAAGGATAAATTAATCTTCATAATCCGTTAAATTTATATATTAAAAATATTATATTTGCGCCCTTGAAAGGACATAGCGTAGTCCAGTGCTTAAATAAAAACACATAATACGCAATTGAAATATTGAAAAATGTATTTTTTTAAATACAGAACCGGAGTTTTAGTAAAAACCTAAAACTGAAGACATTATTAAGGTGAAACATGTGTTTTTCTTTTTTCTTCGGGGTGTAGCGTAGCCCGGTTATCGCGCCGCGTTTGGGACGCGGAGGTCGCAGGTTCGAATCCTGCCACCCCGACAGAATGACGTCAAACAGACGTCTTTTGATGGATAATCAAATGAAAATCAGGAATTTTCGTAATTCTTGGATTCATTTGATACCATTTCCAACCAATTTAAAGGTGACCTTTTTTGAACTAATAAAATCTTAGTTTTAGAACGCCGGAGCACATCGTTCTTCACACATCATTTTTTGGCTTTCGTTTAACTGATTTTTTAATCTAAAACGAAAGGTATGCGTACTACAAAATCATTTGGAATCCATTTTTGGCTAAAACGTTCGAAACAACAAAAAGATGGCCATATACCCATTTATGGCAGAATCTCCGTTAATGGAGATAGGAAAGACTTTAGCTTAAGAAGATCCATTCTGGACAAACATTGGTGCTCACAAACGGGTAGGGCACTTCCGAAGACCAATATTTCAAAAACCTTGAATCCTCATCTGGATGAAGTGGCCACAGAAGTAAAAGAGTGCTATGAAAGTTTTGTTAAGACCAGGGAATTTGTAAGCGCTCTGCGGGTAAAGATGCGATTCTTAGGATTGGAAGGTGAAGTCGAAACCCTGCTAGATTTTATAAAACATCATCGAGATGAAGAATTAAAGAAATTGTAGCCGAGCACTTCAAAAAACGGTTTCCAAGCTCTTGGGTCACACTAAGTTGTCCACCACAAGAAAATATGCACGTGTCATTGAAAAGAAAATTAGCAATGATATGAATGCATTGAAACGGAAGCTGGAGATAAAAAATTAAAGAAATTACGATTCAATTTATGAACCCAATAAAATTGAACTCAAGTGCCATTTGAGAGTGGTAAAATAATAAAGTGCGGACTGCCTGAAAAATATAAACTGCCAAAAAAGAGCCAATGAACGGGAGGGACCCAGTTCTAGACAAAACAAAAGTCTTGGGGTATTCACTTAGCATTTCTATTCTATCAGACCACTATCTAGAGCCTTGCGAATTGTGTAGTTGAAAAATTATATCATGATTGATTATCTCTTAGAAACTTACTCGGGGCACAACCATATTTTTCCTTAAAACAGGTGCTAAAATAACTCGGGCTTGAAAACCCGGTCATATCGCTTATTTCACTCAAATTGTAATGACTATTTGAAAGGAGTTGCTGTGCCTTGGTCAGTCTTATTGATCTTACAAACTCGGTAACGGTTTGACCTGTCAATGCCGAGATTTTTCTGTATAGGACGGAATGGCTCATTCCAATTTCAGAAGCAAGCTCCGAAACGGAAAACTTAGAATTAGACATGTTCTCTTCTATAATACCCATTGTTTTTTCGACAAAGGTTTCATCCACATTGTTAAACGCAATATCGCCAGGCTTGATCAGTGTTTCCTTCCTGAACTTATCTCTTAAAACTTTCCTCGATCTGATCAGGTTTTTAACACGGGCCCCTAGGACATCGAGATAAAAAGGTTTGGTTACATAATCATCGGCTCCATATTCAAAACCCTCCATTTTAAATTCGTGCGAACCTCTTGCCGTCAAAAGAATAATAGGAATATGTGATGTCCTGTAATCCGATTTGATGGATTTGCACAATTCCAAGCCATTGAGTCTGGGCATCATGATGTCGGAAATAATAATATCCGGAATGACTTGGTAAACCTTTTCCTTTCCTTCCAGGCCATCTATGCTTGTCAGTACCTTAAAACTTTTTGAGAAGTAGTCCTTGATGAGGGTCCTGATCTCAAAATTGTCCTCTACAAGCATGAGTATAGGTTTAGAGTCTGCACTAGTTCCTGAAATCTCTGGTTCCAAAAGAAATTCATCTTCACCAATGGAATCCGGTAAAACATTTTTGGGATGCTTATCGACAATTTCCATGTCATTATAAAATGACTTTTTAATCGGGATGATCATTTTGAACAGGGTATAAGAATTGGGCTCTGTTTTGACCACAATGGTTCCATAATGGATGTCTATAAGATTTTTGGTGATGGCCAAACCTATTCCCGTCCCGATAGAAAAGTTCGTACTATCTTCTGCCTGATAAAAGCTATCAAAAATTTTGTTGAGTTCATCTTCCTTTATTCCTAGGCCATTATCTTTTACTTTTATTACAAGCTGTTCATCTTTTTTATCCAAATCAATATTGACATCTATTTTGTCTTTGGCGAACTTAAATGCATTAGAAAGAATATTGTACATGATGATTTCCAGTTTATCAGTATCTAACCACCCTGTTTCACAGTTATTGGAAATCGATAGTTGAAACTTGACATTTTTCTCCTCGGCATATTGATAAAATGGTATACATAATTCTTTGAAGAAATGTTTAAAATTGATTTCTTGAACATTTAATTGTGCCTTTGTGGATTCCAATTTTCTAAAATCCAGAATTTGATTTATCAAACTCAAAAGACGTTGACCATTTCTGTTCATTGTCATAATAAGACTGTACGCCCAATTATTTGTTTTCACCTTTGACAATTGATTTAATGGCGACAACAACAAGGTCAAGGACGTTCTAAGCTCATGGGAAATCGAAGTGAAAAAGTTAATTTTTGACCGGTGCAGTTCTTCATCCTTATCATGTTTATATCTTTCTAGAAGAAGCTCATTTTTTAAGCGGAGCCGGTCCCTTATGCTTCCGTATATGTAGTAGGTCAGACTACCTGACAGTAGGAAATAAAGGAGATAGGCAAGTTTTGATTGCCACCATACCGGTGTGATTTTGATTACGATTTGTTTTTCGGAAACATAATCGGAATCGGAATTGTTTTCGTTATACGCTTTTACCCTAAAGGTATAGTTTCCATGTGGAATGTTCGAGTAGTTTGCAAAAGGAAACTCAGCTGGGGCGGTAATCCAACGGTCATCAATGCCATCCAGTTTGTACTGGTATTCTACGTTATGGGGGGTTTTATATTCAGGAACGGCAAATTCAAAACCAAAATTATTGAGGAAATGTGGTAGTTTTAAGGACGCCTTGTAGACAATTGAGGAATCCAAAGGCCGATATTTTTCAATGGTATCAAACACTTCGATAGCCTCATTGAATATTTTTAAAGTTGTTAGTTTCAGATTGATAGTTTTTTTATCATTTCTAAGTTGTTCAGGGTAAAACGAAACCAAGCCCTTTTTGCTTCCAAAAAAAAGTTGACCGTCCTCAGCTTTGGCATTGGCCCCAGATTCAAAATCATTGGTCGGCAAACCATCATTGGTGTTATAGGATTGGATTTTGTCATTATTGATATTATAAGTAACAAGTCCATTATTTGTGCTGAACCAATAATTATTGTTGGCATCCTGTATTATTCCATAAAATGAATCCGCAGGGAACCCCTTCTCTGAACTAATATTGTCAATGGAGTTTTTTTTTATGTCGAAATAAAAAAGACCTCCTCCCTCGGTGCCTATCCACATCGACCCAAGATGGTCTTCATAAAAGTCCTTCACCGGAAAATCGATATTGCCTCCACCATCAATTACCAAGTTCGATAGTGGATCAAATTTCCGAGTTTCTTGGTCATATATTTGGATTCCTTTGTCCAAAGTGCCGATCCATATTTTATTGAAAGAATCGGCAAAAATGCTAAGAATGGTATTTGAACGTAAATTACCGTTTGTGTTAGTTTTTGTAAAATGTTGAAATTCAAAAGTTTTCTTATTGTATTTAAACAATCCATGATTATAAGTTGCAACCCATATATTTTGTTTAGCATCTTCCAACATATCAAATATGGACAGTGCATAGAGTTCTTGGTCAAGTGAAGTAGCTATCTTGGCCTCCAGAAAGTCGTCTGAACTTTCTTCTTTAAAACCTATGATACTATTTCTGAAGTTACCCGTCCAAACATTTTTTTCAATATCCTCGAACACATTCATAACAATGTTCGAAGGAATGGATGTATTATTGTTCGGGTCGTAGTCGTAATTCTTGAACATGTCCGTTTTCAGGTCAAACCTGTCCAAACCTGATGTGCCGGTACCTACCCATAGATAGTTCGCTCCCATATATAATGATGTGACGACATTGGAACTTATGCTGTTTGAATCTTTTGACAATGAGGTCTGATAGATTTTAAAAGGCGTGGAAACTGTCTTGTTAACAGTTCCATCGTTCATTCCAAGCCAAAAGGTGTTGTTATCATCTATGAAAATACAGTACGAAAGATTATATGTAAGGCTCAAAGGGTCGTATATATCCCTTCTATAAACGCTGATTTTGTCGGTATCAATGTCGACCGAGTTCACTCCATTAAAGGTTGTCAACCAAATTTCCCCAGATTTGGAATATTTTATATCAGTAACATCATTGGTACTAATATTATTCGGAGAATCACCGCCCTTATAATGTTTAAACCTTTCCGTCTTGGTCTCAAACTTGTACAGACCATCGCTTTCCGTCCCTATCCATACATTGTTCAAGGGGTCCAAACAGATTCGCTGCCCTGTTCTGGTGCTTTTATAATTCTTGTCGTTATAGGTATAATGTGAAAATCTGTTGGTTTTTGTGTTCAATCTATCAAGTATTCCAACTCGCGTGGCAATCCATATTTCTTCCTCATCAATGGCTATGGAAAAAACATAATCGTTACTGATGGTATTTTCAGCATATTCCTTTTGGGCATAATTAATCATTGAATCCTTGTTTTTATCAAAAACATACAATCCTTCCCCATAGGTGCCCATCCAAATAGTGTTGTCGTCATTACCTGTAATACAGGTTATGTAATTTTTTTTGTAGATGGAATTTTTCGTGTTCCTGTAGTTCAAAAAAGTCTCTGTTTTTGGATTGTACTTATTGATTCCTCCCTGCATAGTACCCACCCAAATGTAACCTTCATTGTCCTCGTAGATAGAAACAACATTATTGTTGCTGATGGAATGGATATTATCGATATCGGTCTTGAATGCCTTAAATCGGTAACCATCATATCTATATAGGCCATGTGTACCCCCAAACCAGGTAAAACCCTCCCTGTCTTTCAATATGCAGTTGACTGAAGCAAGGCCATCTGCAACAACAAGCTCTTCAAATTTCAAGGAAAGCTCCTGGGAATAGGAAACTTTGGGTATTACAAGACTATTGCCAAGCAATAATACTGATATCAACCACCTTATGCTCATATCCAATACAGTGTTTTCTAATGTAATGTAGTGATTTCAGGCCATTTACAAACCAGTGACACGTTAAAATTCTAGCCTTAAAGGCAATTAGATTAAAAATTTAAAGTCTTTGACGAAAAATCAAAACTGCCATTGACGCCTCGCACCTAGTTTTATCACAAATTAAATTAACTCAAATCGAAAGTATATGAAAAAACAAAATTTTAAAACAATTTTAACTCTGATTTTGATGTTTACGGCCATGGGTATGTTTGCACAAAATCAAATCAATGGCAAAGTTGTGGATGATTCCGGTCAACCACTGCCTGGAGCCAGTGTCGTTGAAAAAGGGACTGCGAATGGAACACAGTCCGATTTTGACGGGAACTTTACAATTACAATATCGGATGAGAATGCCGTTCTTGTAATTTCTTATGTAGGCTTTGATACACAAGAAGCTCCTGTTGCAGGGCAAACCAATATCAATGTGACGTTAAAAGAAGATGCGGCCGCTCTTGAAGAGGTGGTGGTAGTCGGGTATGGGACAAAAAAGAAAGTGAATATAACCGGGGCAGTAACGTCCATAGGAATTAAGGATATTGAGAACAGACCTGCACCAAATGTATCGACGTTGTTGGCTGGGCAAGTACCAGGTTTGTCCGTCATACAACAATCGGGAAGACCAGGTCAAAGTCAAGGTACATTTAGAATTAGAGGTATTGGAACATTAGGTAATTCCGATCCTTTGATTTTAGTTGATGGAATTGTTGGTGATTTGCAAGATATTGATGTAAACGATATTGAAAACGTTTCGGTATTAAAGGATGCATCCGCTGCAATATATGGGGTAAGGGCTGCCAATGGGGTAATTTTGGTCACCACAAAAAGAGGTCGCTCAGGAGTTCCTGTAGTTTCTTATCATGGAGGAGTTGGCACCCAACAGGCATTTAAAGTACCGGATAGGGTCAACTCATACGACTATGCAAGGTTGTATAATGAGGCCCTGACCAATGATGGTGGATCACCTTTGTTTTCGGATGATGACCTTGCCAAGTTCAGAGATGGAACGAGCCCACAAACCCATGCGGATATCGATCATTTCGAGAAGCTATTAAAAAGCGGTAATCCAATAAAGAAATTTCATAATATCAGTGTATCGGGTGGTACGGAAACTACAAAATACAACCTTTCGTTTGGGTATCTGGATGAAGGCTCTTTGATTAAAACCTTTGGATACGATAGAAAGAATTTTCGTGTCAATATTGACCAAAAAATAAATGATAGATTGGATGTCGGTGTAAAGCTTGCCGGATCCTTTGGTAAAACATTCGGTAATATTCAGTCCGTAGGTCAGATTATTACGGAGTCCTATCGAGAATTTCCGGGAGAAGTGGACCAGTTTGAAAACGGCCTTTGGAAAAACATGCAGGAGTTTGGCGTAGGGCAAAGAAATATGCTGGCCTATTTGGAATTGCCTTTAGGGACCGATGTAGATAGAAACAATGATTATGTAAGTACCGTTTTTGCCGAATTCAAAATCACGCCAGAATTAAAGTTGAAAGGTCAATTTGCAGCAAGAAATGACAATAGACTTCAAAATAGAAAAAGAGATGTCGTACAGTGGCATAGGTACGATGCTGCGACAGACACATACAATGGTAGCAATATTGCAAGTGGATATTTGATTCGAAGAAATGAAACCGTCTGGGACTATACTTCCAATCTACTTTTGACTTACGAAAAATCATTCAATGACCATAAATTAGAAGGGTTGTTGGGTTTTGAACAGCGAGATCGTAATTGGTCTTTTAGTCAAGCCGCAAGGTTTAGTCTTTCTTCTAGTAATGAATTAACTGAATTAAATGGGGTTGCAGATGGGAGTGATCGGGGAGAAGGTAATTCTACAGATTATAAGTTAAGATCTGCATTTGGAAGAATTAATTATAATTTTAAGGACACCTACTTTTTTGAAGGTATTTTAAGATATGATGGGACTTCCAGGTTTGCTAAAGAGAATAGATTTGATTATTTCCCTTCATTTTCTGGAGGATGGAAAATTTCCCAAGAAGATTTCTTTACATCTGAAACTATTAGTCATTTAATGTTAAGAGGTTCATGGGGGATATTGGGGAATCAGGAAATAGGGGATTATCAATTCCTAAATACCTTTGGTCCGAGAGATAATTACAATTATACCTTTGGAAGCAATTCGAGTAATGGTGTCCTCGAAAATGGGACTTTGGCAAATCCGGAAATTCTATGGGAAACCACCACTGCTACCAACATTGGTGTCGATGCAAGATTGTTCAGCAATTCCTTATCTGTTACCGCTGAATATTTCATAAAAACTACCGATGATATTCTCTTAGGATTGGATCAACCCTACATTTTAGGGGCAAAAAACCCACCCACGGTTAATGCAGGATCTGTTGAGAACAAAGGATGGGAGTTTAACCTAGGCTATAATGGCGGAATAAATGATGGTTTTCATTACTATGTAAATGCGAATGTCGGTTACGTAAAAAACCAAATAACCGATTTAAAAGGAACCGAAAGACCTGGAAAGGATATTGGAGATCCTATACAAAATATATTTGGATATGTATCCGATGGATTGTTCAATTCGCAAACCGAGATTGATGCAGCGCCAACACATAATATTGCTGGGACCCCCGAGCCGGGTGATGTTAAATACAAGGACATCAACGGGCGCGATGCAAACGGAGAGTTAACAGGTCTACCTGATGGGGTAGTAGACGCTGATGACCGAAAATCATTGGGAACTTATTTCCCAAAGTATAATTTTGGACTAAATCTGGGATTCGATTGGCATAATTTGGATTTCTCTATGGCATGGCAAGGTTTTGCAGGTCACAAGGTTTTGACCGATGGACCAACGGTACGTCCTTTCTGGGGTGGGAATGCTCCACCATCACAACATATGGTAGATAATTTCTGGACCCCTTCGAATACAAATGCGGACTTCCCTAGATTAGGAATTTCAAATCAAGGTAGAAATTACCAAGCAAGTACGTATTGGGTTAACAATGGTGATTTTGCCAAGTTAAGAAACATGCAAATAGGCTACACCTTGCCTAGTGATGCTTTAACCACCATAGGAGTGACCAGGTTTAGAATATATGTGTCCGGTGAAAACCTTTTATACATTTCTAAACTTAAAGATATAGATCCTGAATTTGCCCATGGAAATGGTTTTGCTTGGAATAACAATAACTATCCGACCAACAGACAGTTCCTTTTAGGGTTTAACATAACATTCTAAAAAATGAAAAAAATGAAAAAAATGAAAAAAATAATCATACTATATATCATATTGGCTATTGGAATTACAAGTTGTAACGACGAGTTTTTTGATGTTGGTCCAGGTGATAAATTAACCGGTGTGTCCTTTTGGAAAACAGAAAAGGAAGCTTCTGATGCACTAACAGCTGCCTACGCTACTTTTTCGGAACGAGGAAGTGTTTTGAGTACCTGGAATACTTATCTTTTTGCCGCCGGGACCATGTCAGATGATGCGACAGGCACCTACAACAGCTTTCAAGATGGGTCTGTTGGGCCAACAGATGATACAGTAGGAGATCTCTATAAAGAACTGTATAGTAATATTAGGGTCTGCAATGTTTTTTTAGCAAATATTGATAGACCTGAGATGGATGAGGCTTTGCGCAATAGGTTTATTGCAGAAGCAAGATTCATCAGAGCCTTCCATTATTCCATATTGAGAAATAATTGGGGCGGTGTACCACTTATTACAGAACCTCTGACCACATCTGAATTAAACGTTCCAAGGGCGTTGGCAGAAGAAATAACAACCTTTATTTCCACAGAATTAACGGCAGCTGCAGCAGATTTACCCGTGTCATATGGTGCCAATGACCTGGGAAGGGCAACAAAAGGAGCCGCGCTGACCTTAAAAGCCCGTGCACTGCTATATGCAGGAAGCCATACCGAAGCGGCGTCAACGGCCCAGGACGTAATGGCTTTGGGGTATGATCTTTTTCAAGATGGAAATGGAGAAGGATATTTGAATGTTCATCAAAAACCGAATGAAGATAATCAGGAAGTTATTTTTGCAGTAAGGTATAACAACCCTGATACATTCCATTGGTATTTGGTTAGGGTATATCCTCCCAACCATACACATCCAGGAGGTGAAAATGGGGCCGTAAAAATATCACAATCGTTCGTAAATGCTTTTGAAACTACAGACGGAAAAACCATTGACGATGTCACATCCATATTTGATCCTTTGAATGAATTTGATAACCGAGATCCTAGATTAAATATGGCGGTCTTAAAAAAAGGAGATGTTCTTTCCGGAAATCCTTTAGCAGGAAGTACAGTTGATGCCTCAAATAATACCGGGTATTATGCCCGAAAATTGATACAGGATGAAGACTTTCACGGATGGGATAGATACGATAGGGATATTGTATTAATGCGTTACGCGGAAGTTTTATTGATTTATGCCGAGGCAAAAATTGAAAGCGGTTCAACTGATCAATCGGTTTTAGATGCCATCAATGATGTTAGGGCCCGAGCCTATGGTACGGTCCGCACAGATACTGCTAATTATCCTGCCATAACAACAACGGATCAAAGTGAACTCCGCGAAATTATTAGAAGGGAACGTCGTGTAGAATTGGGAATGGAACATGGAGATCACAGACTTAATGACATCCGTAGATGGAATATAGCTGAGACCGTATTAAATGGGGATTTAAACGGTGCAATTGATGATGCTACAGGGGATTATCGGTTCATAAAGAGATTAAGTTTTGATGCTTCCAAACATTATTTGTGGCCAATTCCCCAAAGAGAAATAGATTTATCCGATGTATTGAATCAAAATCCCGGATATTAAAAATAGGTTTTCATATTAGTTTAGTTGGAGAGGCCTTAGGTGTTCCATCTCAGGCCTTCTCTTTTCTACGAGTTTTATTGCGTTCACTCTCCAAAGATTCAATAAAGTATAAAAATTTCTCATAAAAAATGAATCTATGATACGTATCGAGGGAAAGATTACGGAAATATCACAGTAGAGTAAAGGTCAGTATGGAAAAGGAACTCGCCAAACCCAACAAGCCATTCATTTCTAACGTCGTTTCAGGGGTTGTCCATCCCTTTAGCTATAAAGGCCTAGTGGCTTTAACATCTGGGGTATACACCCTTAGATGTTCAAACAAAAATGAAATATTATTTATAAAAATCCGAAAAATGAAACAACGCAATTCTAGAAGAAAATTTCTAAAGAACAGTACTTATGCCAGTGCATTTTTGGGCATGTCAGCCTGTGGGGTATATCAAAAGAAGGCAGAAATGACCGCCAAAGACGTTCTGGCAGAAATTACAAAAAAGCGGCCTTCGACGAATACTTCGGTAATGGGGCTAAAGGTAGATCCCATCAAAAAGGTGCGTATTGCCATGATCGGGTGCGGTGACCGCGGTCTTGGGCTACTGTACCAGTTCAATGCGCTATGTCCTGATATGGCCACCATTGTGGCCTTATGCGATGTTCGTGAAAAAATGGTGCAGCGTTCGGTCGATTATTTAAGAGAACATGGTAACGAACGCCCTCAAACCTATACAGGAAGCCTAACAGCTTGGAAAGAAATGGTGGAACGGGACGATATAGATTTCGTTATTGTGGCAACACCTTGGGAAGATCATGTTCCCATGAGTGTTTACGCTATGCAACAGGGAAAGCATGTTGGTGTCGAAGTGCCTGCTGCATATACCTTGGAAGGTTGCTGGCAACTCGTTGATACCGCTGAAGAAACGCAACGGAATTGCATGATGCTCGAAAACGTTTGTTATGGGGATGAGGAAATGTGGTTGTTGAATATGGCCCATGCCGGGGTTTTTGGTACGCTCAACTATGCAGAGGCCGCCTATATCCATGACTTAAGAGCAGGACTGTTCAACAATGCAACCTACAACAACTGGCGTATGCAGCATCATATCGTCCGAGACGGTAATCTCTACCCGACCCACGGACTTGGGCCCGTAGCCCAATATATGGATATTCAGAGGGGAGATAAGTTCGAATATCTGGTCTCCATGAGCAGCCCCCAGAGTGCATTGTCAGAATATGCACGTACAGTTGATGCAGACAACGAATTTCACGACCGCACCGATTTTGCACATGGCGACATGAACAATAGTCTTATAAAAACCAACAAGGGTCGGTCAATATTGGTGCAGCATGATGTGGTCACACCACGGCCTTACGACCGAAAAAATGTGTTGTCAGGAACAAAAGGGTATCATCAGGGTTACCCCAGTAAAATGTCATTGGATGGCCATGGTCATCATTTCCTTGAAGGCAAGGCTTATGAAAAACTAAGACAAACATATAGGCATAGCATGTGGAACAGGCTACAGGAGCGTATTGACCGGCATAAAGGAGGGCATGGTGGAATGGACTTTGTCATGGCCTATCGGATCATCGAATGCTTTAACAAAGGAATTGCCCTAGACCAGGATATTTACGACGGGGTGGCCTGGTCAGTGGTAGGACCGCTATCCAAAATTTCCATCGAAATGGGTAGTTCCCCGGTACCCTTTCCTGATTTTACCAGAGGCAAATGGGAAGAGAAAAGGAGATTGGAAATTATAGAATCATAATCCAGTTTGTCAATGATGTTCAGAAAACTGGTTTTGGTTTTATTACTGTTTGTTTGTATTGGGTGGGCACAGCAGCCTTGGCAACCTCAAAAATATGTGGTAGAAGAAAATAAGGTTGAAAATAAATTAACCCTCTCAACTCCATATTACACATTTGTCCATAATCTAAAACAAGGCGGTGCCCTAGAGAGAATATCCCTTAATCATGGCGTGGAAAAGAATCTACTATTGACCCCAATTTCAGCCAATTTAGGTTTAAAGCGTGAAAAGGAAGATCCCCCGGCATCTTGGTACGATGGAGGTGTTAAAAAATACAGCACTGCCAATGATACGTTGCCAGAATATCGGTTAGAGGAAGTCAAAGGATGGCCCGTATTAACAATATTGTCCAATTTTAGGAACAGTAATTTTCAATCTGTAGGGGTTAGACTAAAAACCAAGTACACCTACAAATGGGGTTATGTGAAGATACACCACGAAGTTATTTTTCCTGAATTGCCAAAAAAAGTCAGTTACCTAGAGATTATGTCTACAAAATTGGCTCCCAGTTTGGACCATTATGGATATATCCCAGGAGTGTCCGAGGCCACCTCAATGGATAACCTTTTCGGCTGGGAAGGGTCTCATGTAAGGCAATGGGGAAGAATCAGGCCCGGCACTCATTTTGATTTGCCCCTAAAGTTGAGGAATCTACCAAGATATGCGGTTTTTGCAAATCATGGAAAAGAAGGATTGGAATGGTTTTCAGCGGATGACCTCTCCCAATGGAATTATCAACTTACCGGGGAATCGGGAACAGGACTGTTCAAAGTAGCTCCAACTTTTGATCCCATTGGTATTTCCTTGAGCATACAGCCCCTTAATTTGGGCACGCGATACGATTTGCCGAAGGGAGGATACGCCAAACTCTCGGGTACGTATGAGTTCGACTATTACCTAGGGGTTCCAATCATTACAGGAAAGGCCAACAAGCCCTTGATGGACTTTGGATTTAGGGTAAATGAAGGCAAATGGCTATCGAAAGAAAGAATAAATGAACTTTCCGAGAAGGGCATCGGGCACATGACGTTACACAACGATGGTCCTACCAAAAGTGGTTTGTTTTGGGCCGATGGCAGTTATCCCCCATATCCTCCTAAAGAAATGAAAAAAATGGATAGGACCATCGAGAATATCCATAGAGCGGGGTTGACCACAATTCCATATTTCTCAAATCACGAACTTCACCCCTCTACCCCGGAATTTAAGCAATTTGGAAAGGAATGGGGCAGAATGGTAGATGATCAGGGCAATCTGCGGCCTAATTTTCATTTTGGGGTACATATGTGCCTGAAGTCTGGGTGGAAAGAGTTTTTCAAGCATTCGGTAGATACCGTTTTGACCAATCATGATTTTGATGGTGTATACTACGACTGGAACGTACCCTTGTTTTGCGGCAATTCACTCCATGTTGACTCCAAGGATAAAATAAAAGTAGATTCAAAGGGTCTGGCAGCTATATCTGACAACCGTTATACCCATTGGGACGTGGACGAGTTGATAGAACTAATGGAATGGACAAGGGCCAAGGTTGGAGCCGACGGAATCATTAACATTCATAATACCCTAATGCCAATGTTTGCCACCGAAAATTTTGCAAACAACGTGGTCGGAATGGAATTTACCTATGGGGTGTTGACAAAATCAATGCCCCACCCTTCACAACTTCCGTTGGAATGGAGCTTTGGTGGCGCCAGGCCTAGAGGTGTAATCACATATGGAACGTTGCATCCCGAAGCATCCAAAACCTTAAAGGAAAGTTTTGCAATAACTGCGTTAATGACTGGTGTATTTCCATGGCGGGCAACAGACGAAAGTCTAAAAGCCTTTAAGATATTGGAACTCATTGAAGATATTGAAACCTATACCTTCCAAGATTATCGCAACAGCACAGTGGATATTTTGTCCAAGCAGGGAATTTCCGCTGTTTATAGTAAAGAGGATAAGGCATACATCCTACTCGCGAACCCTAGCGGCAATTCAGCCATCTTGGATTACAATATTAACCTGGAGAACCTACCGTTCCCAATACCCAAAGCAACTAATTTGAGGGTCTTGGATTTGGATAGAATTGATCAGAGGGTGTTCAAAACTCTTCAGCCCAATGGGAAACTTGAATTGAAAAGTAATGAAATAATGATAGTTAAAATGACAGTTGAAAAATGAACAGGACAGCTTATCTATTGGCCAGCATTCTGATAATGGTTGTAGGATGGTAGAAGTGAAAAAGTCAAAGGAATGGACGTCAAAGAACTGACCATGCTGATGCATGATATACTAAAATGTGAACAGGCCATCAATCTGGATGGTGGAGGATCCTCAACCATGTGGATTAGAGAACAACCTTTCAATGGGGTGGTCAACTACCCCACTGACAACAATAGATATGACCATGAGGGTTCAAAGAGTAAATCGATGGCATTGATTCTAACACCCAAGAATTAAGAGAATGGAAAAGGTGATCCTACTTGTCTATTTTTTTCTATTGCTCTTTTCCTCAAACAAACTAGGGAGCTTTGAAAAAGTTGAATCCTAAAACCTACATGGTGAAAAAAATCAATTTCCAAAACATTGAACCATCTAAAATCTTCGAAGATAGTATTTGGACCTCAGCCAATGTATTGGAAGATTTTTCTCAACCTTGGTCAAATGCCGATTCCCCGAAAACAAAGTTCCTGACCCTGCACAATGACCAGTTTTTGTTCCTAAGGTTTGATGTCGAAGATAACAATGTACTTATACATAAAGAATCAGAGGATAAAATGAACGTAGCGCAGTCCGATAGAGTTGAAATCTTTTATAGGGAGAATAAGAAAATGGATTCTTACTTCTGTCTGGAAGTTGACCCCAACGGTCGGGTTTTGGACTACGCTGCCTCGTTTTACAGGAAGTTTAATAATAATTGGGTTTGGCCAAAAGACCATATTCTCACTACTGGAAAAAAGTATTTAAACGGGTATAAGGTTTATATAACCCTCAGCATACAATCGTTGAGGGATTTAAGAATAATGATAAAAAACAAAATCCAGGTAGGTATTTACCGCGGAGATTGCAAATCGTTACCATCTCGAAAACAAAAAGAAGCTGAAATCAATTGGATTTCGTGGGTGACCCCTAAAACCGAAAGGTCTGATTTTCATGTGTCATCTTCCTTTGGAATACTGACCTTGGAGTGAATATCAAATCCAAACACTATAAAATAAATAATGCTAGTTGAACAAAAAATTAATATGCAAAAAATCATTTCCAGGGCCCCGGCACGAACCTGCCTATTTGGGGATCACCAAGACTATCTAGGACTTCCGGTGATTGCTTGTGCGATCAACAGACATATTACCCTTGATGCCGTACGGAATGGTTTGGAAAAATTCGTAATTCATATGCCAGACATGGGAGAAGTACGAACCATTTCAATAGATCCTTCGATTGACAGGGTGGAAAAAGGAGATCACCTATTGGCCGCCCTGAAAATTTTGGAGGACTATGGATGCATCCCTACGACAGGGTACGATATTACCATAAGGGGAAATATTGCCATCAATGCAGGTACATCAAGCTCAAGTGCTGTCGTGGTGTCTTGGATACAGTTTCTAATCGAGGCCTTTGGTTGTAACCAAATTGTTGACAAAGAGTTCATTTCTCAATTGGCCTACCACTCAGAGGTGAGCTTTCATGGAGCTCCAGGAGGTAAAATGGATCAATACAGTATTGCCATCGGGCATATCATTTTTCTTGAAACCGGAGAAAATACGACCTATGAGGTATTCGATAAACCATTAAAGGGATTGATAGTGGCAGAATCTGGAATACCCAAACAAACTGCAGGTGTGCTTGCGGAGCTTAAGGAAAAAGCCTTGCTGGCAATTCATATTGTTAAGCAACAAATCCCTGAATTTAACATCTCAGAGGTTACCAAGAAAGAACTGCCAAAATACTTGAACTACATTTCAGACGACTTGAAAACATATTTAAGAGCTACCGTTTTGAACCATGATATTACCCAACGTGCCTTACAGGAGTTTAGAAAATCACGACTTCGCCCGATGGAAATAGGAAAGTTGATGAATGAACATCATCAGGTGCTTAAAGAATATTTGAAATTGACGGTTCCTAGAATTGACGATATGATTACCGGTGCAATTCAAGCGGGGGCATTGGGCGCCAAGATAGTAGGATCGGGCCGTGGAGGAAGCATCGTAGTATTAGCTCCCAAAGGGAAAGAGGAAACGGTTATAAAAGCATTAATGGATGCCGGGGCTAAAGATGCGTATAAAGTAAACGTGGATCCGGGTGCAAGAATCGAAATTATAAAATAACAATATAATGACAAAACATTTGAATTTAGTGATTTTGGCAGGTGGTGCATCCTCCAGAATGAAAAAACCTGTCGATCCCGACAATTCCAATCTTACCGAAGAAGAAGTTCAACAGGCGAATGAAAGAAGCAAAGGGCTTATTTCGGTAGGTTCCGAGGGTAGGCCATTATTGGATTATGTATTATTTAATGCTAAAAAAGCGGGTTATAAAAAAATTTATATCGTCATAGGCGAAGAAGGAACCCTGTTCAAGGAATTTTATGGCAACAAAGATAGGGACAACAACTTCAAAGGGTTGAGCATCTCCTTTGCAACGCAGTACATTCCTGAAAGTCGGGAAAAACCATTCGGAACGGCTGATGCTCTTTTCCAGACCGTAGAGCAGTATCCTGAACTGAATTCACAAATGTACACGGTCTGTAATAGTGACAACCTTTACTCGGTAGTGGCATTTGAGGCCTTAAGAAATACGGTCAGTCCCAATGCCTTTATCAGCTATGACCGGGATGCCTTGGATTTCCCATCGGAACGCATTCAACGTTTTGCGCTGGTGAAGTTGGATGAATTTGGCTATTTGTTGGATATCATTGAAAAGCCTTCCGAGTTCGAAACTTCGCAATATGCCGATAGGTATGGAAAACTAAGGGTCAGTATGAACATTTTCAAGCTTGCAGGCAGTTTGGTATACCCTTATCTTAAAAACTGCCCGATACATCCAATAAGAAATGAGAAGGAACTACCTACGGTTCTATTGAATACATTGAAAGACCATCCAAAAACGGCCATTGGTATCCCACTGTCAGAGCATGTTCCCGACCTCACGGCCAAGGACGATATTGTTGTTGTCAAGGAATATTTGGAAAAAAACTATCCAGTATTGGATTGGGAAAATGCATAAAATGGATAAATATCTAATTACGGGAGGTGCTGGATTCATAGGGAGCCATATTGCCGAGCAGCTTTCCAGCCACGGATATGAAGTGGTCGTATTGGACAGTCTACGAACCGGTTTCAAAAGGAACATCCTCAACTTAAATGTACAGTCTGTTGAGGGTAGTATTCTTGACAAAGCGTTGCTAGCTGAGTTGGCTCAAGGAACCAAGGCCATATTCCATTTGGCCGCCTTGGTTAGCGTTCCCGAATCTTTGGAAAAGATCGAGGACTGCATATCCATAAATACAATGGGAACCATCAATGTACTGGAAGCTGCAAAACAGAATCAAGATTGCAAAGTTGTACTTTCGAGCTCGGCGGCAAATTATGGCGATGATCCTGAATTGCCCAAGGTCGAATCCATGATACCCAAGCCGATGACTCCTTATTCCATTACAAAGTTGGATGGAGAGTATTACCTCAAAATGTATCAAGAGCAATGGGGCGTACCGACAACTTCTTTGCGTTATTTCAACGTTTTCGGGCCACGCCAAAATCCAAAGTCGGCTTATGCCGCCGCAGTTCCTATTTTTATTGAAAAAGCTTTGCGAAACGAACCCTTGACCATTTACGGAGATGGTCAACAGACCCGGGATTTTATATATGTAAAAGACGTCGTAAAAGCCAATATCCATGCCTCTTTGGTAGGAGATGAAACGTATAATGTTGCCCTTGGCCAAAGTACTTCCATATTACAACTGGCGGAAAATATCATAGACATTACAAATTCCAAATCCCAAATAAAATATTTAGCCGAACGCCCTGGAGATATTAAACATTCGCAAGCGGATGTCACAAAGTTCAAAAAGTTAGGGTTCAGACCAGAATATAGCCTAGAAGAAGCCCTAACCGAAACCATTGAATATTATGCCAAAATAATTACATAAGAATAATATCATGATAGATCTAAGTACGCTCGATTATTCAATAATTTTCGGCCATAATGAGTAATGTTGATTTAAAAATAGAAATACAGCCAATTTCTCCTAGGTAATTTTTTTGATCTTTTTTGTTTTCTTTTGGCAGAATTCCATATTTTTGGCCCGAAAGAAGGTCTGAAAAGGCTGTTCAGGGTGCCTTAAAAGGTGCCCCATTGAAGAAACTGATTTATAAAATTTTGATTATGAGGCGGTTGGAAGAGGACTTAGGATCCTGCCACCCCGACAAAAAGTATCCAATTTATTCGGGATGTGGCGCAGCCTGGTAGCGCACACGCATGGGGTGCGTGGGGTCGCAGGTTCAAATCCTGTCATCCCGACTAGTTTTTATAATATTTAATAAAACCTCGGTAATTTTATACTAAACGAGTTTTTTAATCCTAAAGGAATTGATCGCTACTCTGATTTACTCATGGGAGAATCGTCACATTCTATCGCTCCAACAACATAATACAATCCGTTCAAGAAGAAAGACAGAAGTTTGGGGTCTTCCATGCTTTGGGCGTTGTGAGAAGGTGAAGAATAGAACACCCTCCCTGCTCCATATTTCTTAATCCAGGAAAGGTATTTAATCTTATCCTTTGGTCTTTCTCTTTTCATTTTAATTTCATCCAAATCCAAATAAAGTAGTGGTCTGAAATTATAATTTAAGTATTCATTTTTAAAAAAATATGGCTCATCAAAATGAACAAAACCAGTTGGATCAAAACTTTTCACTAAGGGATGGTTGGGGTCAACCAGTTTAACATGAATGTTTTGTTGCGCAGGATGAAAATCAAAACTACCTCCAGCCATTTCACCAAACGCTAGCGAATTATTTTGCATTACTATTCCGCCGTGCATTATCATGACACCATTTCCTTTCTTGATGTGATTCAATAAGTTATTTTCAAGTTTTTCTGCTTTTTTCAACCGCTGCTTTTCACTCAGATTGCGGTCCGACTTAAGTGCATCCCACAAAAGATCGCGCCGCTCTCTATTAGAACAATTATTGTTTAAAATAATTGCATCAAATTTTTTAATATTTTTCTTATCAAAAACTGAAATATCTTTAGAAACAGTAACATTAAAATCATTTGACTTTTCAGCAATCAATTTCATCACAGCCTCCGTGTGGGGAATGGTCCAATGATTATAACCAGTGTGTAGCGAGAAAATTAAGATGTTCTTTTTAACCTTTAATCCTTTTCCATCGGGTACGATTTTTTCAATTTTAGTCAACCATTCCTCTGAAAGCTCAAAAGAAGAAAGACTTTGTGTAAAAACAATCATTGGAATTAGAACTAATAAAACTGATGCAAATATCTTTTTCATGATTTGTACTTATTAATTTTTCAAAAATAATCTTTAATTAAACTTTAACAACAATTTTGTTGAACATAAGAATATATAAACGTTTTTTGTTTAAAATAGATTTTTATAATTAAATCAAATTTGAATTATAATCTTAAAACATTTAAATTTGTATTGTGCGCGAACACGAAAGTAACCAATTTAATTTATCCTTGAATAATAAATCATATTTTCTCCTATTGTATTTGACAATCCTATCCGTAGGGTGCAAATCAGATAAGAACACAATCGCAGATGAAAGACCCAATGTGTTGTTTATTGCTGTTGATGACTTAAGACCAGAATTGGGGATTTACGGAAACAGTATCGTAAAGAGTCCGAATATCGATCAACTGGCAAGAGAAGGGACTTTGTTCACTCAGCATTATGTTCAAGTTCCAACCTGCGGTGCCTCAAGGTATAGCCTAATGACAGGCATGCGGCCCAGAAAAAAAATGCATATTTCAAATCAAGCATTTTACACTGAAATGGCCAACAAAAAAGAACAAGAAAAACCTGAATCTTTTGTACATCAATTCAGAAAAAGTGGTTATAACACTGTAGGAATTGGCAAACTAAGTCATTCTGTTGATGGGCTTGTCTATGGTTATAACGAGGCGCCTTCTAAAATAAAAGAAATGCCACACAGTTGGAACAAATTTGTTTTTGATTCTGGAAAATGGGGAACTGGCTGGAATGCCTTTTTTGGTTATGCAAATGGAGAAAATCGTCAAAGTCTCAAAAATCAAGTAAAACCTTATGAATCTGCTGATATCGATGACGAAGGGTATCCCGATGGGTTAATTGCAAAAAGTGCGATTGCAGAACTCAAATTATTAAAGAAAAATAATAAGCCATTCTTTCTTGGGGTTGGTTTTTTCAAACCCCACCTGCCTTTTAATGCGCCTAAAAAATATTGGGACCTATACAACAGAAACGACATTCCAATTGCGCCAGATCCCTTTATTCCTGAAAATGTAAATCCTGCAAGCCTTCAAAAGATGGGAGAGTTAAATAATTACAAACTCTCTGATGAAAAAGCAAGTCTCTCTAAGCCACTTTCTGATGCATATTCTCAAAAACTAGTACATGCTTACTATGCCGCGGTCAGTTATGCCGATGCACAAATAGGCAAAGTAATTGATGAATTAAAAAATCTTGAACTAGATAAAAATACGATTGTCGTTATTTGGGGAGACCATGGCTGGCACTTGGGAAATGATCGAGTTTGGGGAAAACACACACTTTTTAATGTTGCCTTAAAAAGTGCATTAATAATAAAAGTCCCAGGGTTGAAAACAAAAAACAGTCAAGTAAATTCAATACTAGAAACGGTAGACCTCTACCCTACCCTTTTGGAATTATGTGGAGTTGAACAACATCACAAAGTTGATGGAGAAAGCTTTGTAGATCTAATCAAAACACCTGATTTAAGCAAACAAAATGTTGCCTATAGCTATTGGAAAAATGGGTTTTCAGTTAAAACAGATCGTTATCGTTTATCAAAATTTTTCAGAAATGAAGAACCTGTTGTTGAGCTTTATGATCATCTTTTAGACCCTTATGAAAATATAAACATCGCTCCAATGAAAACGAAAGAAGTTGAGCAATTGATGCCTATTTTAAAAAAAGGTGATAATGGATTTTATTAAAAAATTATCTTTAATTTAAACAGTTCAATATGAAGATCTCAATTGTATGCATAGCCATCTTCACTTCTTGTGTTAGTCTATCTAACAAGGAAGAAAAAATGATGTGTTTTGAAATAGAAAAAAACGATATCACTGCTACCCGACTTACGAGTGTCTCTATCGAAAACATTCATTTCGATGATTTTGAAACAGGGGTGGTGTTGTTAAAAAAATCATCCTCAGAATCAAAAGAAATTAATTTTCAAATTGATAATAAACAAAAGAAATTATGGTTCAAACACAATCCCATGAATGAATCAGGAAGCATCAAGTATTGCTTAATCAAAAAGAAAAATTCAGTTGTCAACACTCAATTCAAATACAAAAAAACAGCAGGGGATTTAACATTAATTTCTAAGGAAAAAGCACTGGTCACTTATCGTTATGGGATGACTTATCCTCCAAAAGGAGTAGATTCTATCTATAAAAAATCGGGCTATGTTCACCCAATTCTTTCTCCAAAAGGAGATACGCTAACAAGAATTCAACCTCCAGATCACTTTCATCACTATGGATTATGGGGGCCATGGACCAGAACCAAAGTCGATTCAGAAAAAATTGATTTTTGGAATCTTAAAGATGGACAAGGAACGGTTTTGTTTAAAGAATTTAATTCAATTCAAGCTGGAAGTATATTTACCGCGTTTGATGCAAAACAGGAGCACTTGATCTTGGAAAACCGAGAAATTAGTGAGGTCGCAATAAACGAAAACCTAAAAATAAAAATGTGGGAAGTTGACGGGAAAGATCAATACATTCTTGATTATACAAGTGAATTTAGCAGTCCATTGCCCAATGGAATTCTCTTTGAGGCCTATCGCTACGGGGGTGGATTGGGATTACGGTTTACGGAAAGATGGCACAAAGACAATTGTACGGTTTTCACTTCTTCAGGCAAAGACAGATTAACTGCAGACGGCAGTGAAGCCAAGTGGTGCATCGTGACCGGCGAATCTGCTGACGGAAAAAGCACCAATGGCATATTATTTATGAGTCATCCGGAAAATAAATCACATCCAGAACCAATGAGAGTATGGCCTATAGATGGTAATAATGGGCGAGGAGATCTGTTTTTTGAATTCTGTCCGATTCGTCATAATGAATGGAAAATCGAGCCTCAGAAAAAATATAATTTAAAATACCGAATGTTGGTTTTTGAAGGAAATATAGACCCTGAAGAAGCAGAGCAACATTGGCAGGCCTTTGCCAAAAAATTAAAAATATTAATAAATAAAAATTAAAGAACTCATGAAAAGAAGAAAATTTATTGGGAAAACTGTTTTAGGGACAGCTGCGATGGTTGGATTCCCTACGATAGTTCCCGCTAGTGTATTGGGGAAAGATGCTCCGAGTAATAAAATAAATATTGGTCAAATTGGCTGTGGACGAATTGCTAGAAGTCATGACTTACCAGAAACGATGAGGCACAACAAAGCAAACATAATGGCGGTTTGTGATTTGGATTCAAACAGGACAAAAGATGCTAAGATATTAGTGGATAAGTTTTATAAGGAAAAAACAGGGAAAAGCAATTATAACGGTACGAAAATGTACGATGATCACCGGGAGTTGCTCTTAAACAAAGACATTGACGCAGTAATTATCAGCACACCAGATCATTGGCACTCACAACCTGCCATGGAAGCTGCCATTGCCGGAAAGGATATTTATTTGCAAAAACCAACCTCTTTAACTTTAAAAGAAGGAAGGCAATTGGTAGATGTGGTTAAAAGCAAAGAAACCATTCTTCAAGTTGGTACCCAGCAGAGGGCAATGCCTCAATTTAGAATTGCTGCAGAATTAGTCAGAAATGGTAGAATCGGAAAATTACACACTGTAAAAATTGGACTGCCTGGGGATCCAGGAGGGCCAGACGCCCCGGAAATGCCAATTCCAAAGAACTTAAATTATGACATGTGGTTGGGCTCTACTCCAGAAGTTCCTTACACAGAAATCGGAGTTCACCCCCAAATAGGATATAGCCGACCGGGATGGTTGAGATTAGAACAATATGGCGCAGGAATGATTACAGGATGGGGACAGCACCATTATGACTCAGCGGCATGGGGAATGAATACTGAGCATACTGGTCCTATTTCTGTTGAGGCGATTGCTAGTTTTCCAAAGTCTGGACTTTGGAATGTACACGGAGACTTTATGGTCAAGCATGAGTATGAAAACGGAATCTCTGTACTCACTAGTGGAGGCTATACTAATGGAATTCGTTATGAAGGTTCAGAAGGTTGGATTTTTGTTTCAAGAGGAAGTTATACCGCTTCGGCTTCTGATCCAACTGATAAAGAAAAAAGCAGCAAAGCTTTAAACGCCTCTGATCCTAAAATTCTAGAATCTGTGATTGGTGCAAACGAAACACATTTATACAAAATCGATGAGCAACATGGAAATTGGTTAGATTGCATAGAAACAAGAAACGCACCAATTTCTCCTGTAGATATTGGTCACAGAGCTTGTTCAGTTTGTCTTATTAGTCATATCGCAATGAAGATCCCAAGAAAATTAGAATGGAATCCAAAAACCGAAATGTTTGTTAATGACGATGAAGCAAATACGTTTCTCAGCAGACCGCAACGAAAACCTTATGGAACAAATTACGTTAAATAAAAAATCATATACTTTTAATTTTATAATGAAGAAATTCGCAATACTAATTTCAATAATTCTATTTATTTCTTGTCAAAAAAATAATTCAAAAACGGTAAAATTCATGACGTTGGATCCCGGGCATTTTCATGCAGCTTTAACCCTAAAGACGATGTATGAAGGTGTTGATCCTTCGATAAGTGTTTTTGCACCTGAAGGACCTGAAGTAAAAGATTTTTTGAGTAAAATATCTGCCTATAATTCACGAGATGAAGACCCTACCGAGTGGGAGGTAAATGTTAATCTTAGTGATGATTTCTTACAAGTCATGGTCAGTAAAAAGCCTGGGAATGTAATGATCGTTGCTGGGAAAAACTCAAGAAAAATTGATTATGTATTGGCTGCGGTTAAAGCAGGTTTAAATGTCTATGCAGACAAACCATTGGTCATCAACCCCGAAGGATTTATAAAGCTCGAAGAGGCCTTTAGAATAGCAAAAGAGAACAATGTACTGATTTATGACATCATGACAGAGCGATTTGAAGTTACCACAGGTTTGCAAAAAGCATTTTCCATGTCCTCCGAAATCTTCGGGTCATTAATCGATGGAACCGAAGAGGAACCCGCTATCAGCAAGTTGAGTGTTCATCATTTTTTTAAATATGTGTCTGGAAAACCATTGGTCAGACCCGCTTGGTTTTTCGACATCAACGAAGAAGGTGAAGGAATTGTTGACGTTACTACGCACCTCGTAGATTTAATTCAATGGGAAGCTTTTCCCAACCAAATCATTGACCGATCTGATATCGAAATGGTAAGTGCCAAAAGATGGCCAACCGAATTGACGCCCAGAGAATTTCAAAAAGTTACGGGATATTCTTATTATCCTCCCTATCTCAGTAAAGATCTAAAGGGAGAGAATTTAAAAGTTTACTGTAATGGAGAAATGAATTATAAAATTAGAGGAAAACACGCAAAAGTTTCGGTCGTCTGGAATTTCAAAGCACCAGAAGGTACAAAAGACACGCATTACAGTATTATGCGTGGAACAAAGAGTGATTTAATCATTAAACAAGGTGAAGCCGAAAATTACAAAACTACCTTATATATCCAACCCAATGAAACTGAAGGTTTCGAAAATAATTTGGTCACGACACTCAGTGAAGTTCAAAGTGAATTTCCTGGAGTTACTTCAACAAAAATTTCAGATTCATTATGGAAAATAAACGTTCCAGAGGAATTAAAAATTGGTCACGAAGCACATTTTGGACAAGTAACTATTAATTTTTTAAATTACCTTAAAAATGGGGAATTACCCGCATGGGAGGTTCCAAATATGATTACTAAATATTACACAACAATCGAAGCCTACAAAATGGCTCAAGATTAAAAATATAGCAAATAACAACTGATGTTTAACAACAAAAAAACATCTTATTAAAACAAAATAATTTCTATAAGATTAATTCGTAATTTCATCACTATATAAAATCAACAATGAAATCAAATTTATATTTAACACTCGCCCTTCTAGTCGTTTCTTTTAGCTCTTGTATTTCTCAGGAAAACCCTCCTCTAATTGAAACACCAGAGCAAACCAAATACGGAACAGAAACAATCGTTGATGGTATTGAAGTGCCATGGGGTATGACGTTTCTGAGCGAGAAAGAATTGTTGGTAACCGAAAAAAAAGGAGTGTTATACCGTGTTTCAAATGGAAATAAAACAGAAGTAGGCGGACTCCCTGAAATTTACAAAAGAGGACAAGGAGGGCTTTTGGACGTTGCCGTTCATCCTGATTTCAAAAGCAATAATTTGATCTACATGACCTTGTCAAGTCATATTGAAGGAGATAAAGGCGGAAACACTTCGCTCTACCAAGCCAAGTTGAATGCCAATACACTAGAAGATGTTAAGCTTTTATATAAAGCGACACCCAATACAACCAAAGGACAACACTGGGGATCAAGGATTGTTTTCGATAACGATGGGCATTTATTTTTCTCAATTGGAGATCGAGGGAATCGAGATGTTAATCCTCAAGATCTCAAAAGAGATGGTGGGAAAATTTACCGTCTTAATCTTGATGGAAGTATCCCGTCTGACAACCCCTTTATAAATGCCGATGGAGCTAAAAAGGCAGTTTTTTCCTACGGACATAGAAACCCTCAAGGGATGACTGTTCATCCAAAAACAGGAGAAATCTGGGAAAATGAACATGGCCCAAAAGGTGGAGATGAAATCAATATCATCCAAAAAGGAAAAAATTATGGATGGCCAGTTATCACTTATGGTATAAATTATAGCGGAACTCCCATCACAGATGAAAGATCTAGACCAGGGATGGAACAACCTTTTTATTATTGGGTTCCTTCAATCGCGCCAAGCGGAATGGCCTTTTCTTCCTCAAAGATTTACAAGAAATGGAAAGGAGATTTATTTGTTGGCTCTCTTAAATTCAAATACTTAGAACACCTCGTAATCAAGAAAGGTAAAGTGGTGAAAAGAGAAAAAATATTGAATGAAATTGGACGCATTAGAAACGTTAAAGAGGGTCCAGACGGTTATCTATACATCGGAGTTGAGGGCAAAGGGATTTTAAAAGTGATTCAAAAATAATGAAGCTAATCTCCTTGATCTTTGGTCTTTTTCTTTTCTTAAAAATCTCATGGCTTCACCAAAACAAACCATTACAAGAAAGTATCGCGGATGGTGGAGAAATCTATCAAGATTTTTGCGTTCAATGTCATTTAGAATCTGGTGAAGGAGTTTCGGGGGTTTTCCCACCTTTAGCAAATTCTGATTACTTATTAAACAATATAGATTTAAGTATCAAAGGGATAAAATATGGATTAAGTGGCCCTATCGAAGTTAATGGAGAAACCTATGATGGAGTCATGCAGAACCAAGGATTAGAGGAGGAAGAAATTGCAGATGTTATGAACTATATTCTAAACAACTGGAACAATTCAAGTGAACAGATAATCACACCACAACGCGTCAGTCAAATTCAAGAATAGGCTTCTAAAACAGATGAACTTAAAGAGCGTTTTTAATAATATATATCGTTATATATATCTTGTAATATTTATTGTTTTTCTTATTTGGATGGTCTTTCTGGACACCCATTCTCTCAAAATTCACAACGAACTGGATCGGGAGGTTGAAAAACTTGAAATACAAAAAAAAGAATTAGAAAAGTTAATAAAAGAGGATAATAAAAATATTAAATATTTAAAAAATACTGATAGCTTAGAAAGGTTTGCACGTGAAAAATACGGTCATAAAAAAGAAAATGAAACCATCTTTTATATCGAATATAAAGACAGTGTCCAACAATAAATAAAAGGCTTTTTATTTTATTGAATCAAAACTCTCATTAATTTTTACAACCTTATTTTTAATTGTATTTTTAACAAATATTTTTTCATTAATGGCTAAAATAATTGCGATTGCGAATCAGAAAGGAGGAGTTGGTAAAACAACAACCTCTGTCAATCTTGCCGCTGCTTTGGCTGTTCTAGAAAAAAAAGTACTTCTGGTAGACGCTGATCCACAAGCCAATGCTACTTCTGGACTTGGCGTGGAGGTGAAACTCCAAAAACTGGGAACCTATCAATTGTTAGAGCATACTGCTAAAGTTGCCGAAACTATAGTTTCAACCAGTACTCCTAATCTTGATTTAATCCCTTCTCACATTGATCTTGTCGCTATTGAGATTGAATTGGTGGATAAAAACGAAAGGGAGTACATGCTCAAAAAAGCTTTACAGCCTATTTTGAATCAGTATGATTATGTAATCATAGATTGCGCTCCTTCCTTAGGATTAATAACGCTAAACGCATTGACTGCCGCTGACTCACTTCTTATTCCTATACAATGTGAGTACTTTGCTTTAGAGGGGCTAGGTAAATTGCTAAACACCATCAAAAGCGTTCAAAAAATACACAATAAAAACTTAGATATTGAAGGTTTACTTTTAACCATGTACGACTCTAGGCTGAGACTATCAAATCAAGTAGTAGAAGAAGTTCAAAAGCATTTTGGAAAAATGGTTTTCAGAACAATCATTCAGCGAAATATCCGATTGAGTGAAGCACCAAGTTTTGGTAAGAGCATTATTGATTATGACGCAACAAGCAGAGGAGCAAAAAACTATTTATCTTTGGCACAAGAAATTTTAAATAATAATAAAAATTCAGTGGTCAATGGCTAAGAAAGACAAAAGAAAGGTTTTAGGAAGAGGGCTCTCGGCATTATTAGACGACCCGCAAAATGAAATTCGCTCGATTGAGGATCCCAACGCAAATAAACTTGTAGGAAGTATCGTTGAATTGGATATTGATAAAATTGAAGTCAACCCCTATCAACCCCGAACAAACTTTAACGAGGAATCAATTAAAGAATTGGCAGACTCGATCAAAGCGCTCGGTATCATTCAACCGATTACCGTAAGAAAACTAGATCTCAATAAATATCAATTGGTTTCAGGTGAAAGAAGATTTAGAGCCTCCAAGTCAATTAATCTAGAAACAATTCCAGCCTATGTTAGAATTGCCAATGATCAAGAAACTCTGGAAATGGCGTTAGTCGAAAACATTCAAAGACGTGACTTAGACCCAATCGAAATCGCCTTGTCCTACCAAAGGTTAACTGATGAAATAAATTTAACGCAAACCCAATTGAGTGAGCGGGTTGGTAAACAACGCTCTACAGTTGCCAACTATATGCGCTTATTAAAGCTAGATCCAATTATCCAAACTGGAATGCGAGATGGGTTTTTATCCATGGGTCATGGACGAGCACTCATCAATATTGAAGAAACAGAAACGCAACTTGAAGTTTACGAGAAAATAGTTTCTCAAGGTCTTTCTGTTCGAGCAACTGAGTCACTTGTGAAGAATGTAAAAGAAAGCAGAAGTGAGCTGAAAACAAATAAGATTCAGCCTGAGTTATATAAATCTACGAAATCAGATTTCGAAGCCTATTTTAACACGAAAGTCACTATAAAGGGTAACGAAAAGGAAAAAGGAAGCATTCAAATTCACTTTGACTCACACAAAGAGTTAAGTCAAATATTAAAAAAAATAAACCTTGAAGACTAGTGTCTTTCTCTTGTTTTTATTTTTTATCAACCTGCAACTTTACGCTCAGGAACTCGAAAAAAAGATTCCGAAAAGTAGAAAAGAACGTTTGATTGAAAACCCTTTAACGCCCTCAAGAGCAGCATTTTATTCCGCTATCATTCCAGGTTTAGGGCAGGCCTACATTGGTCAGGCTTGGAAAATACCACTTGTTTATGGCGCAATTGGCAGCTCGGTTTACTTTTATTCTCACAATAAAAAGCAAATGAATCGCTACAGGGCGGCCTACAAGCGAAGATCTAGGGGATTTACAGATGATGAGTTTATAGAGCTTATCCCAGAGAAAAGCAAACTGTTAGAAGGAATGGAATTCCATAAAAAATATCGAGACATGTCTTTTCTATTTATCATTGGAACTTACATGCTAAATATTTTGGATGCGAACGTAGGTGCGCACTTGATGCAATTTAATGTTAAAGACAATTTAAGTGTAAAACCCCATTTTGAGTCGGATATCTATGGCGTCAATTCAAATGTAGGATTAAAAATGGTAGTTAAACTATAATTATTATTAAGAATGAAAATAGCTTTATTAGGATACGGAAGAATGGGCAGAGCCATCGAGAAAATTGCGAAAAATCGTGGGCATGAAATCGTAGCTAAAATTGACAAAGACCAAATCGTGGGAACTCTTGAGCACGCAAATGTTGCAATCAACTTTAGCGTTCCAAACGCTGCTGTAAACAATATCTTTTCAGCATTATCTTTAAAAATCCCTGTAGTTTGCGGAACAACCGGATGGCTAGAAGATCTTAAAAAAGTCACTGATTATACTACAAAAAATGACACTGCTTTTCTCTATGCTTCTAACTTCAGCATTGGCGTCAATTTGTTTTTCAAATTAAACGAACAATTGGCCAAAATGATGAATACCCAATCTGAATACCAGGTGAATATTGAAGAGATTCATCACATTCACAAACTCGATGCTCCCAGCGGAACTGCAATTACTTTAGCAGAGGGAATCATAGAAAACAGTAAGTCAAGTAATTGGAGTCTTTCTACAGACAACTCTGATGAAATACAGATTAATGCGATTAGAAAAGGAGAAATCCCAGGTACGCATACCGTTACATATGAGTCTTCAATTGATGCAATCAGCATTAAACACAAAGCCCACAACAGAGAGGGTTTTGCGCTTGGAGCTGTGGTTGCTGCGGAGTGGATCGTTGGGAAAAAAGGAATTTTCAAAATGAGTGATGTCTTAAATCTTTCCTAAAATAGAATTAATCGTTGTGTAAAATCTATACATTTAAAAAAACAAAACAATGACTTTAATACAATGGATACTGTTTTCTTTAGCCCTTCAAGTGGTTCACTTTTTAGGAACATGGAAACTATATAGAGCAGCAGGAGAAAAATCATGGAAAGCAATAATACCAGTTTATAACGCTATTGTTTTAATGAAAATTATCAGGCGTCCAAAATGGTGGGTGTTTTTACTTTTTTTCCCAGTAATCAATCTGTTAATGTTTATTGCCATTTGGGTCGAAACACTGAAGAATTTCGGTAAAAACAAAACCATAGAGGTATTGTTAGTTATTTTCACTTTAGGATTTTATTTATTTGTATTAAACTATAGTAAAAATCTAACGTACATTAAGGATAAAAGCTCAATCCCAAGTTCTGGATTTAACGATTGGATTGGTTCTATTGTATTTGCTGTTATTGCGGCAACCTTTGTTCATAATTATTTTTTTCAACCTTATATTATCCCAACTGGGTCATTAGAAAAATCTCTGTTAATCGGTGATTTCTTATTTGTTAGTAAGTTTCACTTTGGTGCTCGAGTTCCTTCGACAGCGGTTTCTTTCCCAATGGTTCATGATACAATTCCAATTATCAAAACGAGATCGTATTTGAACAAACCGCAATTACCTTACATGCGATTTCCTAAAATTCAAAGGGTAAAAAGAAATGACATTGTCGTCTTCAATTGGCCAGCAGATACTGTAAGAAAGTTTTTCGTTAAAGAAAAAGGAGTGAAAAAACCAATCGACAAAAAATCAAACTATGTAAAGCGATGTGTCGGAATCGCTGGAGACACGCTCGAAATTATTGATGGATTTGTTCACATCAATGGAGTTAAAAACATCCTTCCAGAACGTGCTGAAGTTCAATATGGTTTCACTGCCTACGCAGAAAAAGGGATATCATCAAGAAAACTTGTAAGCGCTGGAGTTAAAGATTTTTTGAGGCGTTATAAAATTGAAAACATAACTCAAAACAGCTACGAAAAGCTCGCTCCTTATCTTGTGGGCAGCACTGGAAATAGTCAAGATGATTTTATTGCCATCACCAGAGACAAAGGGCTCGAGCCCGAACTGGTTCGCTCCTTAGGGCTTCGAGTAAGTGAGTTATTGGAGAAAACAAAAGCACTAAACCTGACAATTAAGGAAGCTGCAATATTGGCAAAACAACCTTGGTTGGATAGCGTTGTTCGGCAGATCAGTAAAAACAAAACTCCAAATAAAATCTTCTTCCCCAACCGCATTCCATTCGATTGGAATCAAGATAATTTTGGGCCTCTCGTTATACCTAGTGCTGGCATGACTGTTAACTTAAACTCCTCTAATTTATCGCTTTACAAAAAAGCTATCATGGATTATGAAAATAACGACCTTGTAACCAATGCAGATGGAATATTTATCAATGGAAAAAAAGTGACTCAATATACTTTTAAACAAGACTATTACTGGATGATGGGAGACAACCGTCACCGTTCAGAAGACAGCCGGTTTTGGGGGTTTGTACCTGCAGATCATATCGTAGGAAAACCTGTATTTATTTGGTTTAGTATTGATGGCATCAATGATGGCATACGCAACTGGAAAGTAAGATGGGATCGGGTGTTCACAACAGTGGGTGGAACAGGAAAACGGATCTCCTACTTCCCCTATTTTATTGGACTTTTGATCCTATGGAAAGTGTATTCTTTGATTGTCAGAAGAAGAGCTAAAAAAGAGAAATAATGAAAGTTGGTGTTTGTCCGGCCTATCTACCCTCTGTCAATTATATGGCCTGGATTGTTGCTCAAAAAGAAATAGGATTTATTATTTCTAACCACTTTCAAAAACAAACCTTTAGAAATCGGACTTCAATTTATGGTCCTAATGGTAAATTAAATTTAACCATTCCGATTGTGCATCGAAAAGATTTAGACCATCAACTCGATAAAAACGTGTTGATACATCAAGAAACCTCTTGGCAGAAAAATCATTGGAGATCACTTGAAGCCTCCTACCGCTCCTCTCCTTTTTTTGAGTTTTATGAACTCGACCTCTATCCATTCTTTCATACCCGACAGCAAAACTTAATGGCGCTCAACATCCAGCTCATTCTTGAAATATTATCACTTTTGGAAGTAGATATAAAAATTATCAAAGAAGAAGAAATCACGAGTGAATTTAGAGCTCTAATTTTAGCCAAAGAAAAAACAAACAAATCAAATCCTGTTTACAATCAGGTATTTGCAACCAAGCACGGATATCTTGACAATCTGAGCATACTCGACTTATTGTTTAATTTGGGGCCAGAAAGTGTTGATTATTTAATGAAACTAGACGTTTAAAACTATTTCCAATCAATGGTTGCGGAAATGGGATTGTGATCGGAAAGGGATTTCTGATAGGTTTCAAAAGCGATAAGCTCAAACTTTGGATCTGCAAAAATGAAATCTATCCTAAAAGGAAAATAAGCCAACTTATAGGTCGATCCTAATCCACCTCCAGTTTCAACGAATACATCCTTGCGTTTTTTACTCAAACGACTATAAACTTTTGAAAAAGCATTATTATTTAGATCAGTACAAACAATCGCAGGGTATTTAAGAGACTTGTCTACTTTTTCAAATTGATCCATTTGAAATTGTTGCTTGAGCATGACCTGTTCAATACGATTTTTAAACTTTAAGGAATGTTCCTGAGAAAACAAGGTGTCTTTTATATTTAATCTTAAAGATTCCAAATGAATGTTATAGACCCTAAGAGTGTCATGCTTATAGACAATATCTGAATATATAGCACCATTATTTGAATCATCAAATTTTATAACTCCGTTATTGATCAATGGGAATTTTGAAAATATACTTAATCCATTTTTACCGTTTTTAAATGAAGGTTCAATAAAACGATAAGGATAGTCCGAAAATTCAGGACTCTGCTCTATAGCAAATTCCTGAAGACAAAAAATATCTGGGGATTCCATTTTAATAAAGCTTGATATTTTTTGAGGAATATCTTTTGATTTAATCCATTCATAGCGATTAAACAATCGAACATTAAAACTCATCACTTTTAATCCTTTTGAAACTTGAACCGCATTATTGGGGAGCTTGTAAAGCATGCCCCATTGATTGAAGCCAATAAGTAATGAAAATATAAAAATTAATACGGGCCATTTCAACTTAATTAGCCAATAAGAAACAAAAACAAGATTGACAAAAGCAATTACAGGCACCAAGAGATTAAACAATGGAAAAGTGAAAAAGCCACCAAAAGTACCCATTAGAATTATTTGAGCTGTTAATAGAATAGAATTAACAAGCAGGAGAACCTTATCTAAAAAATTTAATTTCATAATTGAATCTTTAGCTAAAAAGATTAGTCTTTACCCGCTCTAAAAAGAAAATCTTTTTCTTCTTTTGAAAGGCTATCATATCCTGATTTTCCTATTTTATCCAAAATGGCGTCAATCTTTACTTGTTTATTTTCATCTGATTTTTGAGATTTGACTGGTTTGCTTTTTGGAGCTCGATAAACCATTTTAAGGGATTTTTTTTCAAAAATCGCTTTCCAAATGTTTTCAAACCAAATGCCTATATCATTTCCTTTCCCCAATTGACGGGCGTATAAAAAGCCTAATATAGCACCTCCAATGTGCGCTAAATGACCCCCTGCGTTTCCGTAGGGTATTTGAATAACATCTAAAAAAAAGAAAACCAATCCCAAGTATTTAAGTTTTGTGTTAAAAAAGAAAACACGTATATCTTGTTCAGGGGTGTAAGTACATATAAAAATAAAAGCTGCCATAACCCCAGCAGAAGCTCCTATCATCGGTGGGTAGGAACCTCTAAAAACAGGAAACAAAGAATAGCTTAGTAGAAAAATGATTCCTCCTGTTATGGCTCCTAAAAAATAGTTATTTACAAAAATTCTATCTGGAAAAAGATTTAGCATTAATCTTCCTGAGTAATAAAGAAGTATCATGTTCCAAAGCAAATGAAAGAAATCTGCGTGCAGAAAGCTATAAGTGATTAAAGTCCAGGGGCGGGTAATAAAAGTGTAGAAATTCGGGGAAAGTTGGACCCAATCAGAAAAAGAAGCTGTCGGAATTTGAAAAAGATAAAAAACAGAATTGAAAACAAAGGGAATCACAAAACAGATCACATTGATGACAATAATCTTTTCAGCAATGGATAGTTGCGAGTATTTATTTTTTAAATTGTCCCAACGATTCATAAGTCCCAACGGTTAGCATTTGAGTCATTTTTTTTCCAAAATCGCATCATAATTAATCCTGTAATCGCACCTCCTACATGAGCAAAATGAGCAATCGGTCCAATTGAATAAGAAGAAAATCCGAAAAACAAATCAGATAAAATAAGTATTGGAACCAACACCTTTGCTTTGACAGGAATTGGAGGAAACAAAAGCATCAAACGTGCATTTGGAAAAATCATAGCAAATCCAACCAGCACACCATAAAGCGCACCCGAAGCACCTACCATCACAGAACGGTAGGCATTAAAACCACCTGACAAAGTGCTTTCTCCAATTTGATCAATTGCCGCAGTGGGCAAATAGGCTGTTTGATAAAAGTCATCTATTTGAAGTGCATTCATTCCAAAATCAGTCAATGCATCACTGACTTGACCCACTTGATAATAATAGAGTAATAGCTGTAATCCAGCTGCACCAAGACCTGTGGAAAGATAAAAAAATATAAATTTTTGTTTCCCCCACATTTGTTCTAAAGGAGTTCCGAACATGTAAAGACCAAACATGTTAAAGAATATGTGAGAAATATCGCCATGCATAAACATATGCGACAAAGGCTGCCATATTTGAAATTTAGGATTTCTCGGATAATGCAAAGCAAATAAATCGTAGACAAGATCACCAAGTGTTAGGGTCGCTAAAAAAAAGATCCCATTAATAATGAGCAAATGTTTTACTGTCTCCGTTATGTTTCGCATTAATTCAATTTATTTTCTAATTCTTCTTTATCTAAAGTAACAAAAATTTGACGATCAAATGGCGAGAGTAAAGTCTCTTTACAAGCAAACAAATCATCTACCAGAGCTTGCTGTTCTGCGATGGAAAGATCCTTACCTGGTTTTATTGAAAGGGATTTGGCAATCACTTTTGAGATGAAATCAGCTTGACTAAAACTTTCTAAAGGAGTTTCCTGCTCAGTACTTGCAAAAACATCTTCAAACAATTGGTTTAACTGTTTGTCATTACAAATTGCTGGCACACCAGTGATGACTATCTTATTATTTGACAATTGGGTTACAAAACCCACCGAATGAAGATTTTCCTGATACCCTTCAAAAAGCGCGATTTGAGAATGAGTTAATTCAATCTCTCTAGGAAACAACAATTGTTGACTCAGAATATCTCGCTGAGTAATACCTTTCAAAAAAGCCTCATAAAGTACTCTTTGATGTGCTCTCTGCTGATCCATGATCAACAGACCCGAACGAAGAGAAGTCACAATATATTTATTGAAAAGTTGAAATACTTTTGGGCTGTAGGTAATGTCGAGTTTTAATTCTTCATTTGAGTCAGATTCACTCTCGGGAATTTCAAGACCTGAATACAAACTCTCCCAAGACTCTTTATTGAGCATGTTTTTCACCCCAGCTTTTTTTTGAAATGGATTAAAACTTGAATCAATTTCTATTGGTGGCGGACCTTGAGGGTCTTTATTATGAAAAATATAAGGCGTGTCTAGTCCGGGATCTCGATCAAAATCGAGGGTTGGAACCGCTTGAAACATCCCTAAACTATGCTTCACCATAGACTTGATTATCGCAAAAAGATTTTGCTCGTCTTCAAATTTAATTTCAGTCTTGGTTGGGTGTATATTTATATCAATCGACTTAGGATCAACTTGTAGAAAAAGAAAATACCCTGGCTGGTATCCATCTCTCAGTAATCCTTGATATGCTGAGCTAATTGCATGATGAAGGAAAGGACTTTTAATAAAACGATTGTTCACAAAAAAGAACTGTTGTCCTCTTGATTTTTTTGCAAAATCAGGCTTAACAATAAAGCCTTCAATCCCAGCCACAGAGGTCATTTCTTCGACAGGGATTAACTTTTCTTCAATTTTGTTTGCAAAAATATTTGCTATCCTCTTTCTGATAATTCCGGCAGGAAGGTTAAATAATTCTGAACCGTTTTGATAAAAAGTAAACTTTATTTCGGGGTGAGCAATTGCAACCCTATGGAATTCGTCAATCACATGTCGTAATTCAACATTGTCAGACTTAAGAAAATTTCTTCTGGCAGGTATATTATAAAATAAATTCTTAACCGCAATCGAGGTGCCTTTTGGAGCAACCGAAAGCTCTTGAGATTCGACCTTACTTCCAGCAATCTTAAGACAAGTAGCCATTTCGTCTGCTTCGGTTCGGGTGTGGGTTTCAACATGGGCAATGGCCGCAATTGAAGCCAAAGCTTCGCCTCTAAAACCCTTAGAGGTTAGAGAAAACAGATCTTCTGCTATTTTTATTTTTGAAGTTGCGTGACGTTCAAAAGCCAAACGAATATCGGTTGGAGACATTCCAATACCGTCATCAATTACTTGAATTAATGTTTTTCCTGAGTCTTTTATTAAAAGTTGAACATGACTTGATTTGGCATCAATTGCATTTTCCAAAAGCTCCTTAACTACAGAAGCAGGCCTTTGAATGACTTCACCCGCAGCAATCTGATTGGCTACATGATCTGGTAAAAGTGAAATGATGTCTGCCATTATTTGATTGAACTAAAAATGGACAGGTCGAAATCGATAACGTAGAGAGAGCAGAATAAAAGGAATAAAATGATTAAAATCAATCTTAAGGATAGGCTTCGGTTACCACGTGTACGCATCTTAACTCGTGCTTCTTTCCATTGCTGGCCGAAATCATTCGTGTTGAAATTGTCTCGATATTTAGAAAACTTAGAATCAAATTCATAGATATTACCATCATCTTTCCCTCTAAAATAGCGAGGTGTATAGTTATATCTTCGGTTTTTGTTAAGTTTAAAAAGACTTCCTTTCATCGGTCAATAAAGAAAATTATATAACATCAAATTTAATCAAAGCTAATAAAAACTAGCCATTGAATTTAAATTAAAATGGGTATGAAAAATAATTTAAGGAATCGCTACCATCTTAAGAGCAGCAATGGCGGCCTCAACTCCTTTATTACCAAGAGCTCCACCACTTCTTGCTTCGGACTGTGCCATTGTGTCGTCTGTGAGTACACAAAAAATTACAGGAATTTTCCCATTGACATTCAAGTCTTTAATGCCATGAGCAACTGCATTGCAAATGAATTCAAAATGTCGGGTTTCTCCCTGAATCACAGAACCAATTGAAATCACAGCATCTATATCCATCTGTTGGGCTTTTCTAGCGCCATAAATGAGTTCAAAGCTTCCTGGGACATCAATTCTAACAATATTTTCTTTAAGAACATTGTGCTTTATCAAAGCTTGAAATGCACCTTCAAACAAGGATTCTGTGATATTAGCGTTCCATTCAGAAACAACCAATGCAAAACGGTACTTCCTTCCGTCTGGAACATTTTTGGGATTATAATCCGATAGGTTGTTTAGGACAGATGCCATTTTTATTGATTTTCCAAACGACCAATCTGAACTTCTACCAATTTGGCTTCTGCCGAATCAGGGTAGTCAGATTTTATTCGTTTGAAATAAGAAAGTGCCGAACTGTTCTTCCCTAAAGAAACACCTAACATTGCGGCTTTATATAGATATTTAGGACTACTAAATAAATTTTCACTCGATTCAAAAGCTTTTACATAATATTCATATGCCTCTTCTTGCTGGTTAATTTGAGCAAATGCATCACCAATTGCACCTTTAGAAAGTGCGCTTAACAGGATATCATCAGAATTGAAATCATCAAGATAGTCAATTGCGTTTTTATAATCTTTTAAGTTTAAGTAAGCCATTCCAGCACTGTAAGTCGCCAATTTGGCAGCAGAGGTTCCACTGTAGTTTTCGATAATATCAATAAAACCATACTTACCTTCTCCCCCATTCAAGGCTCTTAAAAACAACGAATCTGAATTTTGTCCATTCACCGCCAAATCAAAATAATATTGTGCTTGGCTCAATTCACTTACTGCTTCGAGCTCTTTGGGTTCGGAAACAAACTTCTGATATGCCAAGTAAGAAAGTACAGAAAGTGCAATGGCACCGATTCCTATAAGAATAAAATTCTGATACTTCGAAACCCACTCTTCAGTTTTAGAAGCAGTAGAATCCAATTTCTCAAACACCTCTGCGGTTGCGCTATCAGCTTCAGCCGAATTGCTGTTATTTGCAGCATTCGTATTTTTATATCCTCTCTTTTTATAGGTTGCCATTTCTTATTTTTTAAGACCACAAAATTAGTCTTTTTTACGCCAAAATCAAAACCGTAATAAAGTTTGATCTTATGTTAAAATTTTAAGTCATAAATTTTATCTTGTAAAAATAAGCTAGACTATATTTGTAACCATGTTTTTAAAAAAACTCAGTCTCACGAATTACAAAAATCTCGAAGCTTCACAATTTATATTTGAAGCTAGAATCAATTGCTTTATTGGCAATAATGGGATTGGAAAGTCAAATATTCTTGATGGCATCTATCACTTGGCTTTTACTAAAAGTTACTTTAACCCCTCAAGTGTTCAGAACATTCAGTTTGATAAAGAGTTTTTTGTTATTGAAGGGAAATTTGAAAAACTAGGGCGAGATGAAAAAATAAATTGTAGCCTGAAACGCGGACAGAAAAAAGTCATTAAACGAAATGGAAAAGTCTATGATAAAATAGCTGAACACATCGGACTTATTCCTTTGGTGATTATTTCTCCTGCAGACCAAGACCTAATCATTGAAGGCAGTATGACCAGAAGAAAATTCATCGACAGTGTCATTGGTCAAACGGACAAGAATTATCTTCAAAACCTGTTGGACTATAAAAAAACACTTACCCAAAGAAATGCTTTATTAAAGTATTTTGCCCTTAATCGCACTTTTGACAAGAACACTTTAGACATCTACAATCATCAAATGAATGAACTTTCAAGACCTATTTTTGATAAGAGAGTCGCCTTTATGGAGGAGTTTATTCCCATATTTAAAAGTCGTTATAAAAGCATCAGTGGTGACAAAGAAGAAATTGATATTGAGTTCAAATCTGATCTAAAAGAAAACACCCTACTCCAATTATTAGAACAACATCTGGACAAAGACAAAATGTTGCAGTTCACCTCCGTGGGAGTTCATAAGGACGATTTAGATTTTCAGATTTCAGGATCACCCATCAAGAAATTCGGAAGTCAAGGACAGCAAAAAACTTTTTTGATTGCACTGAAATTGGCTCAATTTGATTTTATCAAACAAGTTGCGGGCATGAGCCCGATTGTTTTACTCGATGATATTTTTGATAAATTAGATCAAAATAGGGTGGCTCAAACCATTCAACTTTTTGAAAACGAAACCGCTGGACAGATCTTTATTTCCGACACGCACGAAGATCGTATCAAGGAAGCTTTGTCGGCGGGTAAGTCTAGTTATGAATTGTTTAATTTAAACTAATTTAAAATCAAAATCTTAAACCTTTTTGTTCTTATTCTTTTAGTTGCATGCAATCAAAAGGCATTGGATGCGTCTGATTTAGTGCATCTCAACGGTTATTGGAAAATAAGTCACATCACCCAAGAAAACGAAACGTTTAAACCAAATGGGGAACCTCAACTTATAGATTTTTATTATTTTAAACAAAAAAAAGGAATTCGAAAAAAGGTGCAGCCCAATCTAATCAATCAAAGTTTTCTGGTGTCAGAGGATGAATCAAATTTTGAAATTATCGAAAAGCAACAAAACTTTTTTTTATCCTACAAGACAAAATGGGCAGCTTGGGAGGAAAGAATTGTAACTTTAAACAAAGATGCATTGATTTTAGAAAATGATGCCAAAATATATCATTATGTTAGACACTCAAAATAAAGTAGTAAATGGCTAACTCAAAAAGAAAGTTCGAACCCCAATTACTTGGAAAAGTTTTGAGTGAAATTGTCGAATCAAAAGCACTCTATAGAGGGATCACCAACGAGAAAATCAATGGTCTTTGGAACCAACTTTTGGGAGATAACATTTCACAATTCACAGATAAAGTAGAGCTAAGAAACGAAACCCTATACGTTTCCTTAAGCAGTGCTCCTCTTAGAGAAGAGCTCAGCTATGGAAAGGAAAAAATAATGCGGATGTTGAATGAAGAAATGGGTAAAGAAACAATTAAAAAAATTGTTCTTCGTTAATACATTTCGCGTGCTGAAAAATAAAAAGCAGCTTCTATATTCGCATTTTCATCACTATCAGAACCATGAACCGCATTTTCTCCAACTGAGGTGGCATAAAGCTTACGGATGGTTCCCTCTACTGCTTCAGCAGGATTGGTTGCTCCGATGAGTTTTCTGAAATCGTCTACTGCGTTATCTTTTTCAAGAATGGCAGCAACAATAGGTCCACGGGTCATAAATTGAACCAATTCTCCAAAAAAAGGACGCTCTTTATGAACGGCGTAAAAAGCCTCTGCTTCATTTTGAGAAAGCTTTGTTAATTTCATTGAGACAATATTAAAACCAGCTGTGGTAATTTTATCTAGTATCGCACCGATATGACCTTTCTCAACCGCATCAGGCTTGATCATTGTAAAAGTTCTGTTTGTTGACATTTGAATATTTTTTTATCCTGCAAATGTATAAAAATTGTAGCCCTATTAATGAATTGAATACAATGAAAAAATTCTTTTGTCTGTTTATATTAAAAACAAGACAACTTAAAAATTTGGTATATTTGAGCTTATGAAAAAAGAACTGCAAGAGGAATTCATTCAAATCCTAAACAAGCCGAAAAAAGTTGTTATTATTCCCCATAAAAATCCTGACGGAGACGCTTTAGGAAGCACCTTGGCGCTTGATTTCTTTTTAAACAAAACTGGACATCAATCCCATGTTGTTTCTCCGAACGAATACCCTGATTTTCTTAACTGGCTTCCAGGACAAGAAGGGATATTAAAGTACACTACCGAAACAGATAAAGCAGTCGAACTTATAGAAACGGCCGATTTAATTTTCACACTCGACTTCAACAGCTTGGGTCGCGTCGAAATGTTAGAACCGCACATCAATGCCAGCAGCGCAAAAAAAATAATGATTGACCATCATCAAGAGCCAAGTGATTATGCTGATATAATGTACTCTGACAGTAAAATTGGCTCAACTTGCGAAATGGTTTACAATTTAATTTCTCATTTAGACGCAGCACAAATTGATCAAAAAATTGCCACTTGTCTCTATACAGGGATCATGACTGATACGGGTTCATTTCGTTTTCCCTCGACCACTCCAAAGACCCATCATGTCATTGCAGAGTTAATAGATAAAGGAGCAAATCATTCTGAAATTCATCAAAATATTTATGATACTTTCACCTTTGATCGTTTGCGGCTCCTAGGAACAGCCCTAACCAATTTGAAGAAAATTAAGGAACTACCTGTCGTCTATATTACAATTTCGCAGGA
>JAFMCL010000016.1 GCA_017857815.1 Flavobacteriaceae bacterium
CAAAGTTGGGCAAACTATTACGGCAAAGGATTTACTTTTTCCAATTCCTCAGTCTCAGATAGAAATTGTGAACAACCCTTCAGGATTTCCACAAAATCCAGGTTACTAAACAGAATTTATCTGCAATTAATTTTAAACTGGATAATTACTTGTCTAAAACTAAAGGGTGATTTTAAAAATCACCCTTTAGTTTTAGACAAGTAATAAAAATCCTTTTAAAGATATAATCCATTAATGATGCGCTTTATTGGTGCGTTAAAATTTATTGTACAAAAATGATTGAATTGATCAACGAAAGAACTTTTCTTGAATCTGAATTAATACTAAATCCAGATGGAAGTATTTTCCACCTTCATTTGAAACCAGAACACGTAGCAGACACCGTTATTTTGGTAGGCGACCCAAATCGTGTAAGTGTTATTGGGTCTTATTTAACCGATGTTGAGTTTAGCATCTCTAATAGAGAGTACGTTAGTGTTACTGGGAGATACAATGATAAACGAATTACCGTAGTTTCCACTGGGGTCGGCGTTGGGAATATTGATATTGTAATGAATGAGTTGGACGCTTTGGTAAACATTGACTTTAATACAAGAAAGTTAAAAGACAAGAAGCGAAAGTTGAATTTTATTAGAATTGGCACTTCTGGTAGTCTTCAGAAAAGTATTCCTGTAAACGCTTATGTTTTATCAAAAATGTCTATTGGATTTGACAACCTCTTATACTTCTATCAAGACAATGAAGAAGTGATTAATAGCAAAGTTAAAACTGCATTTAAAGCTCATTTGGACTCTGAATCGTTGTTTTTTTCTCCTTATGTCATTGACGCCTCAAAAAAGCTGTTTAACACTCTTGTTAGTGATCAACTATTCACGGGGATTACAGTAACCTCGCCCGGATTTTATGTCCCTCAAGGAAGAGAACTTCGTCTCACTACTGAAATAAAAGATATTAATAATAAACTATCTAATTTTTCTTATGGTAATTTAAAGATTACCAATTATGAAATGGAGAGTTCAGCAATTTATGGCTTAGCAAAAATGTTAGGACATCATGCGGTTGCAGTATGCTTAATTATTGCCAATCGACTTAATAAAAATGCAAACGAAAATTACAGAAAAAACATGGAAGAATTAATCGAATATGTTTTGGAAAAAATTTCAATATAACAAGAAAAGAAACGCTTTTTAAGCCTAGCACTACTCTATTTTAAAACACCAAAGGCTTAAATAAAAGAAAACTCAAAAAAAACACGATCCAAAAACAATCACACAATAAACATTATGGAAATATTAAATACTATACGTGACGTTGAAAACTACATCAATGGTAAATTTGAGAAAAACAATCACCTTAGATTAGATGTTCTAAGTCCAATAGATGGGACTAAAATTTCTTCATTACCATTGTCAAAATCGAGAGAAATTGATGCAGCGGTAAACGCAGCAAAACAAGCGTTTCATAAGTGGTCTTCAATAACATTAAAAGAACGTGTTCAAGTTTTCTTCAAGTACCGTAGGCTTTTAGAAAAAAACATAGATGAGTTATCAAAATTGGTACAACTGGAGAACGGCAAAACCTATGGAGAAGCCAAAGCAGAAGTAGAAAAGGCCATCGAACTATGTGAGTTTGCGGTTTCCATGCCACAGATTATAGTTAATGAAGTTCAGGAAGTAAGTAAAGGAGTAGAATGTAAAGTAGAACGCAAACCGTTGGGTGTTGTGGCTTCAATCAACCCGTTTAACTTTCCTAACATGGTACCACATTGGTCAATGCCTAATGCATTGGTTTTAGGAAACACAATGATTATGAAGCCTTCAGAACTTGTTCCGTTGAGTGCAGTTAGAATGGGTGAATTATTAAAAGAAGCAGGTCTTCCTGATGGGGTATTTAATATTGTGAACGGAGGCAAAGAAGTTGTGGAGGCTATTTGTGACCACCCAGATATAAAAGCAGTTTCGTTTGTAGGATCCACCAAGGTGGCCAAAATTGTATATAAAAGAGCCACCTCAAATTTAAAACGTTGTGTAGCATTGGGCGGAGCTAAAAATCACCTGTTGGTTCTTCCAGATGCAAATCCCCAAATGACAGCATCAAATGTAGTAGCCTCTATGTCAGGATGTGCTGGTCAACGCTGTATGGCAGCTTCTGTAATGGTAGGGGTAGATAATATTCAGCACATAATAGATAAAATGGTAGAAGACGCAAAAAAATTAGTTCCTGGAGATACTTTAGGTTCTGTCATCTCGTCTGAAGCAAAAAAACGTATTGAAGAATATATCACACAAGCAGAAAACGATGGAGCCAAAATCATATTAGATGGACGCAATATAACAGTAAAGGGAAAAGAAGGGGGATACTATGTAGGCCCCACCATTATTGATCATGTTACTCCAGAGATGTCGGTTGCTAAAGAAGAAATTTTTGGACCGGTAATATCAATCATTAGGGCGAAAGATTTAGATGAAGCGATAGAAATTGAAAATGGTTCAAATTACGGTAATGCGGCAGCAGTATTTACACGAAGTGGTGGTTTAGCAAAACAGGTAATACAACGTGCCAGTGCGGGTATGATTGGTGTAAATATAGGTGTTCCTGTACCAAGAGAACCTTTCTCTTTTGGAGGCTGGAATGAGTCAAAATTTGGTGTGTGTGACATTACTGGTAGAGGTTCAATAGAGTTTTGGACGCAAAATAAAAAAACAACTACCAAATGGAACCCAGAGGCACAAACAAACTGGATGAGTTAAAAAATATTAGTAGTAATGAATAATCAAATCGTGCAAAACAATCTAAACTATACTCTTTTTTCGTGGGCAAAACAAGGGGGACTAAACCCTATTAATGTACATCATGCAATGGGTTCGTATATATATGATAGAGACGGTAAAAAGTATCTTGATTTTTCGTCCCAGTTAATGAATGTGAATATAGGCCATGGAGATCAACGCATCACAAATGCTGTCTCCAGTCAGATGCAGGAAGTGAGTTATGTTTACCCAGGAATGGCAACTGATGTACGAGGCAAACTGGGTAAGAAGCTTGCAGAGATTACGCCGGGTGACTTGACCAAAACATTCTTTACACTTGGAGGAGCAGAAGCTATTGAAAATGCTATTAAGATTGCCAGAATGTTTACCAAACGCCACAAAATCATCACGCATTATAGAGCCTACCATGGAGCAACTTATGGAGCTATTACAGCAAGTGGAGACCCAAGGCGTTTTCCTGTAGATAGTCAGGCTATGCCAAATGTGGTTCATGTAGAAAACCCTTATGCATATCGTTGTCCATGGGATTCAAGTTCCATTGAAGAATGTGGCGCACGTGCTTTAGCACATTTAGAAAGGGTAATTCAGTTTGAAAATCCCAATAGTGTTGCTGCTATTTTATTTGAGGGAGAGTCAGGGTCTTCGGGTTGTATCAAGTACCCTCCAAATTATTTAAAAAAGGTAAGAGCCTTATGTAACAAGTATGGTATCATGATGATTGATGATGAGGTAATGAGCGGTTTTGGTCGAACAGGTAAAATGTTTGGGATAGACCATCATGATGTAACACCAGATATTATGTGTATTGCCAAAGGCTTAACCTCAGGTTATTTGCCCTTGGGAGGCGTCCTTGTTAACAATAAAATAGCAGCCTATTTTGATGATAACCCTATGCCTATTGGTCTTACCTATTCTGCACACCCCACATTATGTGCAGCAGCCTTAGAAAATATTCGGATTATCGAAGAGGAGAATTTGGTTGACAAGGCTGCCGAAATGGGCTTGTATATTGAAGCAGAAGTTGAAAAATTAAAGAAAAAGCACCCGTCAATAGGAGACTTTAGAAATACGGGCTTGTTAGGCTGCATAGAATTGGTTAAAAACACAAAAACAAAAGAGCCAATTACACCCTGGAATGCAGCTCCTGAAGATATGGAAATCACCAATAAAATGGCGGCAAAAATAAGAGAATTGGGCATGTTCACTTTTGTGAGATGGAGTTATATTTTCATTGCACCACCATTAAACATTACAAGAGATGAGGTGGATGAAGGTCTAGAAATTATTTCACAAGCCATAGCAATAGCAAACGAATATTGTAATTAAAAAATGAGTGACGATATTGTAGGATTACAAGAAGATGTTTCTAAATCATCACTTTACAGTGAAGATTTAGCACCAGTGCCTTCAAGTCAAAGAACCTGGAGTAAATGGCATTTAGCGGCCATTTGGGTAGGTATGGCTGTATGTATTCCTACATATCTTTTAGCATCCTATATGATAAAAACAGGGCTGAATTGGTATGAAGCACTAATTATTATTGGGATTGCTAATTTAATCATAACAGTTCCTATGGTACTCAATGGGCATGCTGGTGTAAAATATGGTATTCCGTTTCCTGTAATAGGTCGGGCAGCTTTTGGAACAAAGGGTGTTCATTTGGCTGCTGTAACCAGAGGTATAATAGCCTGTGGTTGGTTTGGTGTACAAACTTGGATAGGCGGACTTGCCATATATGCCATTTTTAATGCTGCTACTGGGACAACAGGAGATTTGGGTTTGTCTATTGGTAAATTTATCGGTTTCGGAATTTTCTGGATTATTAATATGTACTTTATTTGGAAAGGAACCGAAAGTATTAAGTGGTTAGAAACCTATTCAGCACCCATTTTAATGATTATGGGCGTTGTTCTTATTTATTGGAGTTATGCCAAGGCAGAAGGGTTTTCTGTAGTATTAAACCAAAGTGTTCAACTTGAAAAGACTGCTGCTAGTATATCTGAAAAGGACAATATATACATGCTGCATTTAGGCGCCTTAAAAAACAAGGAAGGCGAATTGAAAGTAACAGAGTATAATATAGTTTCAGATGAAACCACAACTTGGGAAACATTTACCACTCAACCAATACCGATTCCTAATGCTGAAAATATTCTGGTGCAATTCAGAAATTCAGATTCAGAACCTAATGTTTTATCAAGTATTGTTACGGCAAATATAGTTAGTGATAACCCAAGCACTAAAAGCAAGTTTTGGCAATATTTGTTGTGGCTAACAGCTATGGTTGGCTTTTGGGCCACCATGTCTATTAGTATTGCGGATATTACGCGCTACGCATCAACCCAAAAAGACCAAATTGCAGGACAATTTATAGGGCTACCAATAACAATGATGCTTTATTCTTTTGTGGGCATCTTCGTTACCTGTGCAGCCATTATAAATTTTAAAGATATTTTAATTGCTGATGATGCCCCATGGGATCCCGTATCCCTCATATCAAAATTTAAAAATCCATTTGTAGTTATTGTTGCACAGGTTTTTATGCTCATAGCAACATTAAGTACCAATATAGCAGCTAATGTTATTGCGCCATCCAATGCGTTTTCAAATTTATGGCCAAAAAGGATAAGTTTTAAAACAGGTGGAACCATTACTGGAATTATTGGGATACTAATAATGCCTTGGTGGCTGCTTAACGAAATTTCAGGATTCTTGATTTTTGTCAGTGGATTATTAGGACCAGTACTCGGGATTTTAATTGCAGATTATTATTTGGTTAGACATAAAAAACTGGAGCTACCAGAGTTGTATAAAGAAGAAGGAGTGTATTCTTATAACAAAACAGGATTCAACAAATACGCCATGATAGCATTATTGGTAGGTGTTTTAATGGCCTTAGTAGGGTATTGGGAACCAGCACTTCGTTTTTTGTACTCCCTATCATGGTTTACCGGGTTTATCATATCATTTGTCTTGTATTATTTTTTGATGAAAAAGTGCAAACTATGATTAATGAAATCGTTTTAAATAATTAAGATTTTGGAATAAAAATCAAATCTAATTTGAACAATAAGAAAATGTCAATTTTAATAAAGAATGGTCAGATAGTTACAGCAGCGGAAACGTATGTGGCAGATATTTATGTTGAAGGCGAGGAAATTGTTGCAATAGGTAAAGATTTAATTTATCAAGCAGATAAAGTCATAGATGCTACTAACAAATTGGTTATTCCAGGTGGTATCGATCCGCACGTGCATTTAGATATGCCTTTCATGGGAACGTATTCTAGTGACGATTATGAGACAGGAACGCGTGCTGCATTACACGGAGGTACTACAACGGTCATCGATTTTGTCTTGCAAACACAAGGCAAATCATTACGGAATGCCTTAAAAACATGGCAAGAAAAATCTAATGGAAAGGCCATTGGTGATTATTCCTACCACATGGCTGTAACTGATTTTAATGATGATGTTGCTAAAGAAATAGTACAGATGATTGAAGAAGAAGGTATTTCCTCCTTTAAAACCTTTATGGCTTACAAAGGTGCATTGATGATTGACGATGGCCAAATGATACAACTGATGAAAGTTGTCAAAAAACATGGCGGATTGGTTACTGTGCATGCTACCAATGGAGATATGATAGATTCTTTAATTGCTAAAAACAAAGCCTTAGGAAATTTATCGCCATTATACCATTACCTCTCACAACCAGAAGTTACAGAAGCAGAAGCCTCAGCACGTTTTTCAGATATGTTGTATTACACAGATTGCCCTGGCTATATAGTTCATATGACCTGTGAAGGCGCATTAAATGCCGTTAGACAAGCAACCCAGCGAAATCAGAAAGTTTTTGTGGAGACTTGTACGCAGTACCTAATGTTAGATGCTTCATTGTATGAAAATGACTTTGAAGGGGCCAAATGGGTGATGAGCCCTCCACTTCGTGAAAAGAAAGACCAAGAAGCACTTTGGTCTGGAATAAATCAAGGGTTGGTACAAACGGTAGGTACCGACCATTGTCCGTTTTTATGGAAACAGAAAAAAATGGGAAAAGACAATTTTTCTAAAATCCCAAATGGACATCCGGCGATAGAGCATCGTATGGAACTTTTGTATTCAGAAGGTGTAAATAAAGGGAAAATTTCAATAACAAAATATGTAGAAGTTAGCTCTACAAACGCTGCAAAAATATTTGGAATGTATCCCAGAAAAGGCACCATCGCCATAGGTAGCGATGCAGATCTTGTGATTTTTGATCCTAGAAAAGAACATACAATTTCAGTAGAAACACATCATATGAATTGCGATTATTCAGCTTATGAAGGACAAAAAGTAACAGGAAAAACAGAAACCGTCATTCTTAGAGGTCAAGTTGCTATTGAAAAAGAGCAGTGTCATTTAAAAGCAGGTTTTGGTCAATTTATACCAAGAGGTAAAACATCTAAAACAGTAATCTAAAAAATAATTTATCAATTAAAACAGTAAGAATATGCCAAGAAAAGTAACATCTGGATTGATACAAATGAGCCTTCCGATGACAGAAGGAGAGGGTACAATACAAGAAATTATGGATGCTATGTACGATAAACACATTCCGTATATAGAAAAAGCTGGAAAGCAAGGAGTTCAAATATTATGCTTACAAGAAATATTCAATACACCTTATTTCTGTCCGGGTCAGGATAAAAAGTGGTATGCCTCGGCAGAAACGATTCCAGGTCCTACTGTGTATAAATTGCAACAAATAGCAAAGAAGTATGACATGGTAATCATTGCCCCTATTTACGAAAAGGAACAAGCAGGAGTGCTGTACAACACCGCTGCAGTAATTGATGCTGATGGAAAATATTTAGGAAAATATAGAAAAAATCATATTCCACATACAACAGGTTTTTGGGAGAAATTCTTCTTTAAGCCAGGAAATATGGGATACCCTGTATTTCAAACAAAATACGCTAAAGTAGGAGTCTATATCTGCTACGACAGGCATTTCCCAGATGGAGCTAGAGCCTTAGGCTTAAATGGAGCAGAAATTGTTTACAATCCATCAGCAACTGTAGCAGGATTAAGTGAATATTTATGGAAGCTAGAACAACCCGCACACGCTGCAGCCAATGGCTATTTTATGGGATGTATCAATCGTGTAGGTGAAGAGAAACCATGGAATTTAGGTAAATTTTATGGGCAATCGTATTTCGTAGATCCACGTGGGCAAATATTCGCAGAGGCCTCTCGAGATGATGATGAATTATTGGTTGCCGAATTTGACTTAGATCTTATTGAGGAAGTTCGTTCCACTTGGCAATTTTTTAGAGACAGAAGACCTGAAACATACAGTAGATTAACCGACTTGTAACCCCCCATTTTTTAATTAACAAATAGAATACATGGCAGAATATAAAAAACCCGTTTCAGAGAAAGCGTTTAAAAAGAATTTTGCGCTTAAAAAGCCTTTAATGAATGATACCGAAGCCTATTACGAAAGTTCTAGATGCTTGTTTTGTTACGATGCACCATGTATTAAAGCGTGTCCAACAGGAATAGACATTCCGTTGTTTATAAAGCAAATTCATACTAAAAATACTGAAGGCGCCGCAAAAACCATCTATGATTCTAATTGGCTAGGAAATGCCTGTGGGACAGTTTGTCCAACTGGAGTTTTGTGTGAAGGGGCCTGTGTTTACAATCATCAAGATGTACAGCCCTTACAAATAGGAAGGTTACAACATTATGCTACCACAAGTGTTATTGACGGGAGTAAAAAATTGTATAACGTTGGGGACTTAAACGGTTTAAAAATAGCTGTTATTGGTGCTGGCCCTGCAGGTATTGCTTGTGCTTGTGAAGCAAGGGCCCTAGGGTATAAAGTTGATGTGTTTGAAGCAAAAGAACAGCCTACGGGTTTAACAGTTCATGGAATAGCACCTTACAAAATAACTAATGAAGAGGTGTTAAAAGAATTTGCTTTTTTACAAAATCAACTAGGTTTTAATGTTAAGTACAATAATGCCATTACTTCCAAAAAAAAATTAAAAGATTTAGAATCTAAGTATGATGCCATTTTTATAGGAGTTGGACTAGGAAAAACGTCTGTGCTTGGCATAGAGGGTGAAAATATAAACGGGGTTGTAGGTGCAGTAGAGTTTATTGAGGAACTTAGAATGAAACATCATCTGGTGCAAGTGCCTAATAAAGTCATTGTGCTAGGAGGTGGAAACACAGCAATGGATGCGGCATCTGAAGCTGCAAGAATGGGGGCTCATGAAGTTACCCTTACTTACCGTAGATCCAAAGAAGAAAAAGGAGCTTACGAGTTTGAATATGATTTAGCTAAAAGTGCGGGTGTTAAGGGAGTTTTCAATTGTACACCAGTTGAAATTATAGGAAAAAACAAAGTAGAAGCAGTAAAATTTGTTAAAACACAAAAATTTGAAGACAAGCTACACCCTGTTGTAGGAACCGATTTTATTATTGAATGCGATATGGTTATAAAAGCTACAGGGCAGGCAAAGCAAGGGCACCTGTATGAGCTTATTGAAAAGTTGGAAATCGATAATAAAACGAGAATTATTGTAAACAGTGAGTCTTTTCAAACGTCAAATCCCAAATATTTTGCAGGAGGAGATGCTATCAACGGAGGTGCAGAAGTAGTTAATGCCGCCTATGACGGTAAGATGGCAGCACAAGGAATTCATAAATGGTTAACAAAATAGAATAACATCATGGCAGACTTATCAATAAACTTTGCGGGAATAAAAGCACCTAACCCTTTTTGGTTGGCATCGGCACCGCCAACAAATTCAGGATATCAAATCATCAAAGCTTTTGAAGCTGGCTGGGGAGGTGCTGTCTGGAAAACCCTAGGCCTTCCAACAATCAATGTCTCTAGCAGATATGGAGCAGTAAATTACAGAGATACACGAATGGCTGGATTTAGTAACATAGAGTTAATATCGGATCGTCCGTTGTCTGATAATTTAAAAGAAATGGAAGAAGTCAAAAAGTATTTTCCGGATCATGCAGTTATCGCTTCTTTGATGGTAGATACCAGAGAAGAATGGATACAAATAATAAATGACGTTCAAAATGCTGGTGCAGATGGCATAGAGTTAAATTTTGGTTGTCCGCATGGGATGTGTGAGCGCGGAATGGGATCTGCTGTAGGACAGGAGCCCGAGGTGTTGAAAACCATCGTTGAATGGGTTATGGATGAAGCCAAAATTCCTGTAATTACAAAACTTTCACCAAACGTGTCGCATATTACAGATCCAGGTTTAGCGGCGGTTCAAGGAGGCTCTGATGCCCTTTCATTGGTTAATACTTTTAAAAGTATTGTAGGGTTAGATTTAGACGCTTATGCACCATTTCCTGTTGTAGATGGGAAAGGCACAAATGGAGGGTATTGTGGTCCTGCCATTAAGCCCATAGCCCTGCATATGCTAAAAGAATTAGCACAACATCAAAAAATAAATCACTTGCCAATTAGTGGCATTGGAGGCATAGAAACCTGGAAAGATGCCGCAGAATACATTTTGCTTGGTGCAACTTCACTACAGGTATGTACTGCTGCGATGCATTATGGATTTGGCATCGTACGAGAAATGAAATCTGGTTTGGAAAAATTCATGGATGACAGGGGCTACAAAACCATTTACGATTTTGCGGGAAAAGCACTTCCAAATGTAACAGAGTGGAAATATTTAAATCTGAACTATAGTGTAAAAGCAAAAATAAACAACGATAAATGTGTAGGATGTGATTTGTGTTATATTGCTTGTGATGATGGAGCGCATCAGGCGATAGCACTTCCAAAAGACGGCAGTAGAATTCCAAGTATTATTGAAGAAAATTGTGTTGGATGTAATCTTTGCTCCTTAGTTTGCCCTATTGAGGATTGTATAACAATGGTTCAAAAAGACAATGGTAAAGCACATATCACATGGCATGAACGTACAGAAAATAATACCATCCCATCAACTTTTAATGATGACCGTGCGGGAGGAAAAGGGCATTATGTTCCTAAACCCTCAGATGCTTTAAAAACAAGTATTAAATAAAATGGTTTTTGATACGATCAACTTAACATTATTAACACATATCCCTCTTAACATTCAAGAAGGCGTGGTTAGTTCTGCCATAATCCCAAGTCAGGGGTTTTCAATGACCACCCTCTGGCGAGGTGCTTTGGGAATGGCCTTTTTAATACTGTTAGCTTTTTTATTTAGCAGTAATAAAAAAGCTATTCATTGGAAAACGATAAGCATTGGTATTTTACTTCAATTATTTATTGCTTTAGGTGTTTTAAAAGTACCCTTTATCATGGGGTTTTTTGAAAATATTGGCGGGGCATTTGTAAATATTTTAGACTTTACAAGAGCTGGGAGTAGGTTTCTTTTTGGAGGAATGGTCGCAGACATGGACACCTTTGGATTTGTATTCGCTTTTCAAGTATTACCTGTAATTATTTTCTTTTCGGCATTAACATCGGTGCTTTTTTATTTGGGAATCATACAAAAAGTCGTGAAGATATTAGCATGGTCTTTATCTAAATTATTGCGCGTTTCTGGGGCTGAAAGTTTGAGCATAGCGGGAAATATTTTTTTAGGACAAACAGAAGCGCCTTTACTTATAAAGCCATACTTGGAAAAGATGAATAAATCTGAAATGCTATTGGTTATGATTGGAGGAATGGCCACCGTTGCTGGAACCGTATTGGCAGCCTACATAGGATTTTTAGGAGGTGATGACCCCGCTCTTCGACTCTACTTTGCCAAACACTTACTAGCCGCATCAGTCATGGCAGCTCCTGGAGCAATTATAATTTCAAAAATTTTATACCCTCAAACAGAAAATATTAATACTGATGTGAATGTTTCGTCAGAAAAAATAGGAACAAACATTCTTGATGTCATTGCGAATGGAACAACCGAGGGTTTAAAATTAGCGCTTAACGTTGGAGCTATGCTTTTGGTCTTTGTGGCTTTTATTGCTCTGATTAATGGTGTTTTTGGATGGGTGGGAGATATTACACGTCTAAATGACTGGATGTTAGCAAACACAGCTTACCCAAAACTTTCATTAGAAGCCCTATTGGGTCATGTATTTGCTCCCCTCATGTGGTTAATAGGTGTGGCTAAAGAGGATATGATGATGTCTGGGCAATTGCTTGGAATAAAACTTTCCGCAAGTGAATTTGTTGGATACATGCAGCTTGCAGAGTTAAAAAACGTAAACAATCTGATGCATTTCACATATAATAAGTCAATTGTTATGTCAACTTATATGCTTTGTGGCTTTGCAAACTTTGCGTCTATTGGAATACAAATTGGAGGCATCGGATCTTTAGCTCCAGGGCAAAGAAAAACATTATCAAAATTCGGTATGAAAGCTTTAATTGGAGGGACACTTGCCTCATTAATGTCGGCAACCATAGCAGGAATGATTATTGGATAATTAGTTAATAAAATGAAAGTAGTTTTAATTGTTCTTGATAGTGTTGGTATAGGCGCATTACCAGATGCACATTTATACAACGATGCTGGGGCAAATACCCTTGGAAATATAGCTAAATCAATTTCAGATTTTGAGCTCCCTAACCTTGCAAAATTAGGGTTGGGAAATATTAATGAAGGCATTAATATTTCGCCTGAAGAAAAGCCTTTAGCAAATTATGGGAGAGCTATAGAGAAATCTTCAGGCAAAGATACTACTACTGGACATTGGGAGATTTGTGGTAATGTATTAGATAAAGCCTTTCCAACCTTTCCCAATGGATTTCCAATTAAAATAATTAAACGATTTGAAAAAGAAATAGGGCGCTCAATTATTGGAAACGTAGTTGGTTCGGGTACTGATATTATAAATAGGTTTGGTGAAATTCATGTAGAAACAGGGTTTCCAATAGTTTATACTTCTGCAGATAGTGTTTTTCAAATAGCCATGCATGAAGATATTATTCCAATTGAACAGCAATATAATATTTGTCAAAAAGCAAGAAAAATATTGTCGGGGGATCTTGAAGTCGGTCGTGTAATAGCTAGACCCTTTGTAGGAAACAAAGAAGCATTTAAACGTACATCTAATAGGAAAGATTTAGCTGTAAAACCTCCAAAGCCCACATTACTAAATGTATTGAAGAACAATGGAAAAGAGGTGGTTGGTATTGGAAAAATCAGCGATATTTTTTTAAACTCAGGAATCACACAATCATTTAAAACAACCGATAATTTTGATGGAATAGAACGTACTATTTCTATGATTAAACAGGATTTTGAGGGGTTGATTTTTACAAACCTTATAGATTTTGACATGCTTTATGGACATAGAAGAGATGTTGAGGGTTATGCCCGTTGTTTAAAAGATTTTGATGCAAGGGTGCCCGATATTTTAAAAGCACTTAAAGACGAAGACGTATTAATCATTACTGCAGATCATGGTAATGACCCAACAGCCAAAGGCACAGACCATACACGTGAATACATTCCGATTTTAGTGTATGGTAAAACCTTAAAGCAGGGAGTAAATATTGGTACAAGGAATTCTTTTTCAGATATAGGAAAAACGATTACCGATATTTTTAAAGTCCAAGACCTACCTAACGGAATAAGTTTTTGGGAATATATAAAAAATACAGATTTAAACACTAATTCTAAATAGATTAAATACAATGTTAAAATACTTTAAAAAATCGAACCCAAGACCACTAGTAGGAACATCTGAAGAACAAATTTCTATATACAATAAATTAAAATGGCAAGTTTTTATCTCTGCCACTTTGGGGTATAGTTTTTACTACGTCTGCCGTTTAAGCCTTAATGTTATCAAAAAACCATTGGTGGAAGCTAATATTTTGAATGAATCTGAATTAGGTTTGATGGGGTCTGCACTCTTTTTTTCCTATGCAGCAGGGAAATTATTCAATGGTTTCTTAGCTGATAAAAGCAATATCGGTCGCTTTATGTCAACAGGGCTTTTGCTCTCTGCTTTGATAAATTTGATTTTGGGCTTTACCTCTTCATTTGTAGTATTCACCGTTTTATGGGGTATAAGCGGATGGTTTCAATCTATGGGAGCAGCACCAGGTGTTATCTCGCTATCACGTTGGTTTAGCAACAAAGAAAGAGGTACCTACTATGGCATATGGAGTGCTAGTCATAGTATTGGGAAGGCAATTACCTATATAGGGGTTGCATTTTTTGTTAGTATTGGGGGATGGAAATGGGGATTCTGGGGTGCTGGATTAATTGGGCTTGCTGGAGCACTCATTATTGCTTTATTTCTTCATGATTCACCTGAAAGTAAAGGGTTACCGTCAGTAGCAGATTTAAAAAATGATTATGTAGGAAAATCAACTAAAGGAAAATCCATTGGATCACTTCAACGAGAAGTTCTTAAAAATCCATTTATTTGGATTCTAGCCGCCGCAAGTTGCTTGATGTATGTCAGCCGATATGGAATTGAAAGCTGGGGCATATACTATTTAGAAGTGCAAAAAGGATACAGCACCATAGAAGCTAGTTCAATTATATCTGTTAGCGCAATAAGTGGTATCATTGGAACAGTAGTTTCAGGGATTGTATCCGATCGTTTTTTTAAGAGTAGCCGAAACGTACCTGCTTTATTGGCAGGTATTCTAAATGTTTCATCAATTTCTATTTTTTTATTTTACCCTAACGGGAATCCATGGATAGATACTTTGGCCATGATTCTATTTGGATTCGCTATAGGTATTTTAATCACTTTCGTGGGAGGATTAATGGCTGTAGATATAGCTTCAAAAAAAACCTCCGGAGCGGCTTTAGGACTCATAGGTATTGCTAGTTACATTGGAGCAGGAGTTCAAGATATTATAAGTGGATATCTTATCAAGGGTAACAAAACAATTGTGGAAGGAGAAGTCGTTTATGACTTTTCGACTATTGCCATTTTTTGGATTGGTGCTGCCTTTTTATCAGTAGTATTAACACTTTTTGTTTGGAATGCAAAACATCAAGATTAACAATATTAAAGATGAATTTTGAAATGATGAAATAAATCTAATTATGAGAAAGTACTTTTATTTAGTGGGTTTTTTGGTTTTGTTCTATTCCTGTAAAGGAGAAAAAGAATTACACACGAAATTACCAAGGCCTATTTTGAATTTAATTGATCATTATGAAATTCCGCATGAGCAAATTTTTGGAGGAACTAAAATTGGGGGACTATCTGGTATAGATTATGATAAAGAAAATGATGTTTTTTATCTCATTAGTGACGATAGATCTATTCATAACACGGCTAGATTTTACAAAGCCAACATTCATTTAAATAAACGTAAAATAGATAGTGTACAATTTTTACATCTAGTCTCCATTAAAGGACGTAATGATGAAAAATTCAGTAATTGGGAAACCTCTCCTTTTTTTTCTATTGACCCTGAGGACATAAGATACAATCCAATAGACAAGTATTTTATATGGTGCAGTGAAGGTGAAAAATTAATTACGAACAATAAAATTTTTTTACAAAACCCTTCCATTTTTGTAATGGATACCTTAGGGAAATTTGTCAGTGAATTTACAATGCCTCAAAATCTAAAAATGACATTAACTGAAAAAGGTCCTAGAAGGAATGGTACTCTAGAGGGAATCACATTTTCTGATGACTTTCAAAGCATATATACTAGCATTGAAGACCCTTTGTATGAAGATGACGAAAAGCCAGATGTTACGAAGGGATCATTGGTCAGAATTTTCCAATTTGATTTAAAGACAAAGAAAAACATTGCGCAATATGCTTATGAACTTGACCCTGTAGCTCACCAAGCTATTCCAAAAGAAGGAAGTAAGACAAATGGTATATCAGCAATATTACAAGCAGGAAAAAATAAACTCCTCATTGTAGAGCGATCATACTCGGTTGGGAGAAGTTCCAATACAATAAAAGTTTTTTATAGTGACTTAGCCTATGGCACAGATATCAAAAAAGTATTTTCATTAAGGGATCGTAAATTTCCCTTTAGGAAAATCCCTAAACAGATGATTTTTAATATGGATGATTTAGGCATTCATATAGACAATATTGAGGGGGTGTCTTATGGAAAAACCTTACCCAATGGTAATAAAACATTGGTCTTTGTTTCGGACAATAATTTTTCAAAGAAACAACAAACACAAATTTTGATTTTTGAGCTAAAGTATTTATGAAAGTGCTTTCGGAAAATTAAACGTGCTTTCAAGTTATTAAAACATAGAATCAAATAAAGTAACAGAGTTTATGTTAGAATTTGGAAAAATAAAAGTAGAAAAGGAAAAAAGAAATTCAAATCTTACACTAGTAGTGTTAGCGGCTGGTATGGGAAGTAGGTATGGTGGCATGGGGCCTATATTTCCTTTCTCAAAATCACTTAATGTTTTTCTTCAAATATTGATAATAAAGCACAAGAGTTGTATTGTGCCATGGAACCACTACAAAAACACCCACTATAAAACAAAGTAAACCCAAAAGATACCAAGGGATAAATCGCAAATTAAGCTCCAACAATTCCATCTTATAGCCATCGGTGAGCTTCCAACTTTGTTCTAAGGCAGTTTGAAAAGAAATTTCAGGGTCTTCTGCGATGATATAATAGGTCATTGAAAAGCCCAATGCCACCACAATCCCCGGAACAATCAATAAAATCAGGCCAACAACTGTTAGCACGGTAATGATCGTATACGCCAAAAGCACAGTCACTAAGGGCTTAAATCCTTCAAACAAAAGCTCGAAACGGGTTTCTTTTCCCTTTACCAAATTCAAAAAGAAAAAACACAAACCCAATTGCAGCGGACCCGCCAGTAAAAGACTTACAATTTCTCCATAGCTATTCAATTCAGCAGGGGCAGCAACTATCACAGCATTAGCCAAACAAACTCCTATAGCCAAAATCCAATGGGGTTCTAACAATGTTCTTGCTTTGCGCATCAATTGTACTAAATCCATAATTGAACTTTGTTTATAGAAGTTACTGGCTTGTCAATTCTTTATGAATTAATAATTTTTTCTTGTTGGTTTATAGATTCTTGGTGAACTGCTTTAAACACACGCAAGATAAATTCTTCGGATAAATTACGTTCTTGTCCTTCTAAAATCATTTTGCCCAAAATTTCATTCCAACGCTTGTTTTGCAAAACAGCAACGTTGTTGTCTTTTTTAATAGTACCAATCTCAACAGCCGTTTTCATACGTTTCCCTAAAGTATCCAATAGCGTTTGATCAATCACATCAATCTGCGCTCTTAAGTTACTCAGGGCTTGCTGATAGGCCTCCTCATCGGTAGTAACCTTACGCACTTTTAGATCATTCATGATTTCAACCAAACGTGTTGGAGTCACTTGCTGTGCCGCATCACTCCATGCATTATCTGGATCCGTATGAGTTTCTATCATCAAACCGTCAAAGTTCAAATCTAAAGCCGCTTGAGAAATATCAAAAATTAAATCTCTTTTCCCACCTATGTGTGAAGGATCACAAATCATGGGAAGATCCGGAAATTTACTTTTAACCTCAATCGCAATTTGCCATTCTGGAATGTTACGGTATTTTGTTTTTTCATAGGTAGAAAATCCACGATGGATCAAACCTAAATTCTTGATGTTGGCCGTATACAAACGTTCAACGCCGCCAAGCCATAAAGCCAAGTCAGGGTTTACCGGGTTTTTTACCAAAACAATTTTGTCAGTTCCTTCCAAAGCATCTGCAATTTCTTGCATGATAAAAGGACTTACCGTAGAACGTGCACCAATCCAAAGTATGTCAACATCATATTCTAAAGCTAACTTAACGTGGTCTTTATTTGCAACTTCAGTAGCCGTCAACAAACCCGTTTCTTCTTTAACTTTTTTCAACCAACCGAGTCCAATCGCTCCCACGCCTTCAAACATGCCCGGGCGGGTTCTTGGTTTCCAGATTCCAGCACGGTAAACCGTGACATCGGTATCTTTCAATTCGTGAGCAATTTTCAATACTTGCTCTTCGGTTTCAGCGCTACAAGGCCCTCCGATTACTAAAGGATGATCTAAACCAAAATTGGTTAGCCATTGGCGCATTTCTTTTTTATTTTCCATGGATTTAATTTTAATGTTTGCTTGTTTTATTGATGCCTTCCAGAATTTCGCGAATACCATTGATCTCCCCTATTTGTTCATAGAGTTTATCATAATCATTTGCTTCTAAAAGATTTTTAAATTGATTTAAATTATTAATGTATTCAGAAAGCGTTTCTAAAATATTGTCTTTGTTTTGGTTAAAAATCGGAATCCACATATCGGGAGAACTTTTAGCCAAACGAACTGTTGATTCAAATCCACTGCCTGCCATTTCAAAAATGGTTTTTTCATTTTTTTCTTTTTCCACCACTGTTTTTCCTAACATAAAGGAACTGATGTGGGAAAGGTGAGAAACATAAGCAATATGCTGGTCATGTTCCACTGGATCCATGGGTCTGATTTGCATTCCCATTTTACGAAACCAGTTTTCGGCCCATTCTAATAAATCCGGTCGCGTATTTTGGGTTTCACACAGAATCTGGGTTTTGTTTAAAAACAAATTCTCCATGGCAGCATCCGGCCCAGAAAATTCTGTTCCCGCAATGGGATGGGTAGCCAGGAATTGTCCTCTTTTTGGGTGCAATGCCACACGGTCACAAATAGCCGCCTTGGTGGAGCCGAAATCAATAACAAGACCATTGTCATGAACCTCATCCAATAGGCTGACAATCTGCTTGCTGGCCGCATCAACAGGTATCGCAATCAACAGTAGGTCCATTAGTTTTAGGTCAGCATCGTTAAGCTTAAAATCAATCAGCTTAATTACTAAAGAGCGGTCGAGGTGGTCCTCGTTTTGATCCAAACCATAAATCTCAACATCAGGAATGTGCTTCCGTGCTGACAATGCCAGGGACCCTCCAATCAATCCGATACCTAAAATCCCTACTTTCATCTTGTTGTTATTCTTTCGATTGCTTTGCGAATTTGTGATTCCTCAACACAAAGTGAAAACCTAATATACCCCTCCCCTTGACTTCCAAAAATGGTACCTGGAGTGATGAACAATTCATGTTCATATAATATTTTATCAATAAATGCTTCTGCGTCTAGTGTAGAGTCCTTCAGTTTTGCCCAAACAAACAAACCACTGCTGTTGGTGTCAAACTCCGATCCTAACAATGTGGCCAATTCATAAATCAATTGACGTCTTTTGTCATAGACTTTATTCAGTTCTTCAAACCAAGAATCTGGCGCTTGAAGTGCTGCAATTGCGCCCTGTTGTATGCCGTAAAACATCCCAGAATCCATATTGCTTTTAACTTTAAGAACCGCTTTGATGTTTGCTTCATTCCCCAAAAGCATTCCTACTCGCCATCCTGCCATATTGAAGGACTTACTTAGGGAATTGAGTTCCATTGCGACATCCATGGCACCCGGAGTGGTTAAAATACTCTGAGGTTTATCGGTCAAAACAAAACTGTAGGGATTGTCATTGACCAATAGAATATTATTTTTTCGCGCCCAATTGATTAATTCTTCAAAAACCGTTTGCTTGGCATTTGCACCCGTCGGCATGTGAGGATAATTGACCCACAACAACTTAACACCTTCCAAGTCCATTTTGTCAAGTTCCGCCAAGTCGGGTTCCCAGTTGTTTTCAGGTTTTAAATCATAAAAAACAGGAACTGCTTCCACCAGTCGGGTGACTGATTCGTAGGTAGGATATCCAGGATTGGGAATAAGCACCTTGTCTCCCGGATTGAGAAATGCCATGGAAAGGTGAAGAATTCCTTCTTTAGACCCCATCAAGGGAAGCACCTCGCTGGTGGAATCAACCGCAACCTGATAATGCTTTTGATAAAAGTCGGCAATTCCTTTTCTAAGTTCTGGAAGCCCTTGGTAACTTTGGTACTGATGCGCTTTGGGATGAGTTAAACTAGCTTTTAGTGCTTTTACCACAGAAGGTAATGGCGCTAAATCTGGGCTGCCAATTCCCATATTGATAATGTCTTTTCCCTCAAGAATAAGACCTGCCACTTCTCTCAATTTTTTTGAGAAATAATACTCCTGAACACTTTCTAGCCGTCTCGCTGTCATGACTTACCATTTTTATACTCCCCCAAAACCTTGAATGAGGTTGCCATTATTTCTAAAAGGGATTTTGCTTTTAAATAGTTTTCTACTTTATCGAAAGTAACGTCCACAAAAAAAGCGTACTTACCAGGAGTTTCGATGACGGGTAAAGATTGAATTTTTGTAAGATTTAGGCTACAATCACTCACAACATTTAGGGCGGTTGCCAAACTTCCGCGCTTGTGGTCCAAAATAAATTTCCAAGCTCCTTTTGAAATGGCTTCGGATGTTTTTGGATCTGATTTTTCGACGATCACGAAACGTGTTACGTTGTTTTTTATCGTTTGTATGGAAGCATTCAGAATTGTAAGTCCATAAATTTTTGAAGCACTTTTACTCGCTATTGCTCCAATACCATGTGTATTGTTTTTTTGAATCTCCATCGCTACCTCAGCTGTATCATTGCTTTCAACCAACTTGATGTGAGGGAAAGCCTCAAAAAATAACTTGCACTGTAGCAATGCCATCGGATGAGAATGAACTTCATTAATGTCTTCAATCTTTTGTCCAGGCAAAACCATTAGATTGTGTTCAATCCCTAAATAGTGTTCCCCAACAATGAATAGACCATATTGATCTATCAAAGCGTAATTGGGAATGATCGAACCTGCAATGGAATTCTCTATTGCCATCACCGCCTGATCACAGCTCCCTTGCGCCAGGGCTTTAGCCAAGACGTCAAAAGTGTTGCATTCCAGCAATTCAGGAGCAGCAGTATAGTACTCCTGTGTCACCTGATCGTGAAAGGATCCTTTTATTCCCTGTATGGCTACTTTTGTTCTTTTCATTTCAAAAAAAAAGTCCCGAATAAATCAGGACTCTTTGTTTTATCTATTTATTTCAAATACTACAAAGTCCTTCCTGCTTCTGGATAGAAGTAATAAAAGTCATTAGAGTAAAAGAAATTCTTGTTCATTATTTGTTTGTTGACACAAAAGTAACACAGCTTTTCGCAAAAACAAATTTTTAAGCATAATTTTTATACATTAGGGAGACAGAATACTAAATCTTACTACTACCATGAGTTACCTAAATTCATTTAAAGCTATTAAAATTGGACTCCTAAAATTTCCTTTGAAAGAAATTTAAATAGATCCCTGCCTGTTGTGCTCCGAAATGGAAAAATTGTAGATCTTAAAAAATTAAGAAATGACATTAGAGAAATTACTAGTAGATTTTAATCTTAAAAATGGAATTCCTGAAAATGGAGTTTGATGAATTGGAACGCATTACTCAAAAAAGTAATCCTACTGAAATGGGAATCGTACAGTGGTTTCAATTCATTTTTTTGGAGCTTCATAAGTGAGGTTGTTTTCCTATTCCCTTTCCTCTTGCTATTGAGTGGAATATTTTGGTTGATTAAAAACTAAGTATCATCGACGTACTCCGAATTTATTTGGAGGTTTTTATTTTTTATTTCCGCCAAGAATCCCTCCAAGAATATCTTTAACAGGGTTTTTGACTTCCGTTGATGTAGAGTCTTCTTTTGACTTGTTCCCGCCAAACAAACCTCCCAAAACATCTTTAATTTGATCTTTCCCTTGATTAATAAATTTCTGCTTTTGAATCTCGATGAGTTGTTTCGTTAGATTGGCAACACCGCTGCTTAAATCGGTTGAAACCGTGGGGCTTAAAAAACTACCTCCAATGGATGCCGTAACGGGTATTGTAAGTTTATTTGCCTCATCTGTATTGATTTTAGCAATTAAATCATTCACCTCATCACCAAAATATTTTACAGGCACATCAAAAACAGCTTGATAATTCATGGTTTTGTCAAAGCTATGCCCCCCTTGAACTGTAATGGCAATATCCTCATACTTTAAATTAAAGGGCCTTACATTAACCTTCCCATTTTCAAAATTGAGTTTAGTTTTAAGATCGTTTAAATTTAATTTGTCAAAATCTATAAAAGACAAAGCCCCTTTTAATTTATCGAAAACTGCTGCATTTTTAGGTGTTACTTTTGTGGCCAACAACTCCCCAAACACAGCTCCCGTTATGGAATTTAAATCCGGTTTTAATTCGTTGGTTAAATCCCCCGAAATCTTAAAGTTACTGTTCAGTTTTCCTTGCAAAGCATTTGCAATAGGGGCTAAACTTTGAAGTAATTCCAAATCGTTGAATGATTGTGAAATATTAAAACGATCAATACCCAATTCCATATCAAAAGTGGAAGGGACTGACTGTGTGTCAACGGTTCCGTTTAGGGTTAAATCACCCTCAAAAATTCTTGAAGACATATTTTTTAAAATCGCTTTTTCATCTTTAATGACCACCTTTCCTTTAACGTCTTGAAGCGTTAAATTATCATAGAAAACCGTTTTAGCATTGGCTGTAAGTGTACAGTCCAAAAAGGCAGGGATTTTTAGGGATTCCGTTGGCGTGTTTTCTGTTGATTCTGCATCACTTTCCACCATAAAATCGCTTACAGAAAAAACGTTTGAATTGACCTTAAAATTTCCTTGAAGTGTTTTATCACTCAACAGAAAACCCAATAAATTATTAATGGTTCCTGATGCTACAATGTCGCTTTTCCCAGTGGTGGCAGCAAAGGATTGAAGTGTTACAGTTCCAGGTTTAAATTCAACCGCTACTTTAGAAATATTTATTGGGTTTAATAAATCCTCTGAGGAAAAAACAAGATCAGTTATGGTAAGCCTTCCCTTGTTTTTTATGCGCTCGTAGGCATTCGTTTCTAGGGCATTCCTATCAAAAATCGTATTCAATTTTCCTTTTAAAAGTCCGCTTAGTTTATTGTCCAATTCAATGGGATAGGCTTTGGTGATATTTGCCAAATTTAAAGTCCCATCAATCGTGGCATCCACCATCATGTTTTTAGAAAGATTTTTGATCGTTGCCGAAGATTTAAACACATCTTGATCAATCTTAAAGTTTAAATTCTTGATATTTATAGAGGTGTCATCCACATTCCCAGAGTCATTTCTTACACTTGCGTTAATCGAGATGGCCTCCACCCCTTTGGGGAGATCAGGATATTTAAAAGAGGCATTATTTGAAACAATACTTACCTTCATGGCTGGTATTGAAGTTTCGGTCATCAAACCTTTCACCCAGCCCTCAACAGTAAAAGATCCTGTAGTTTTGACATCTTCAAGGTTTTTCGTGTAGGCTTCAGGCAGCACAGCAAGGAAATCTCTGAAAGTGGTGCTCTTGTTTTTAAAACTTATATCAATTTCCTGTCCTGCATCTAAAAGCTTAAAAAAGCCGTTAAATTCTAAGGCCAATTGATTGACAAATGCTTTGTTGTCTTTAAAGGTGTACTTGTTTTCGTTTAAATCTAAATCCAATATCGCCTCTAACTTTACAGAATTATTGTTCAAATATTTGGCACTATCTATGGAAAGACTAACCAAGGCTGCTGTTGTAGTGTTTAGCTCGGAAACCTCTGACGAAAAAGTCCCTTTCCCCGAATGATTTAGTTCGGAAACATTTATAACGGTCTTTGAAACTTCATCTCGATAGGAGATGGCGCTATTTCTAAGAGAATACTTATCAATTTTGAATTTAAAACTAGAATTAATGGTGTCTTTTTTTGTCGTTGAATCTTCTGATTTCTTAGAAATTTCATAATTAGCATTCCCCAATTTATCTGATGTAATATTAATCCGTGCTTCGTCAATCGCAATAGAACTCACCAAGATTGGTTCTTCACCAGTTGATTTAAATAATTCCTTGATGGACATATCAAATGAAATTAATTTAATCATTGCCAAAGTATCCCCTTCAAAAGGCTTGTGATTGATGATTTTTAAACTGTGAACAGACACATTCGCATTTGGAAAACTGCTTAAAAGACCTAAGTTGACCGCCTCAAAATCAACCTGTGCATCCACCGCATCATTTAAAAATATTTTAACGGATTCTTTAATCTTGTTTTGAAACAGAAAGGGAGTTGCAATCAAAAGTAAAAGAATGACCAACAACGAAATACCAAATATTTTAAATAGCTTTTTCAATTGAATGTGATTTGGGCGTTTATTATACTTCTACAAAAATGGTGCTAAAAGATAAAGCACACATCTTTTTTAAATAAATTTAGTGATTTTTAGGCGTTTTGTGTTTGAATTTTTTGAAAATCCTAAGGGAAACAACGACCTTTTTAGGCCTAGACGAATACTTTAAAAATAATCATAGCATAAAATAAAAAACGAGCATATCGGAAAAGCGACCACATTAGATAATGCTTAAAATTGTATTTAATCAAGCCCGAGGAGAGGCTTACTATTGAGTGAGGAATCGGACTAATTGCACCTAACAACACGAAAAGGCCACCCCATTTTCGTAAATTCATAATGTGTTTTTCTATTTTATTTTCAATATGATTTTTTATGCTGGGGATTAAAAACAACCGATTCCCAATAAAGTAAGAAATGATTCCGCCAACGTAGGAAATCGTTGCCAATACGAACAAAAACAACCATGGATTAGCTGATTTTGAAGACCATGCAATAAAAACTTCCGGTGGAATTATGCCTAAAATAGTTTCTGAAGCCAAGAAAAAAGAAAAAATAAATGTAGAGGAATAAGTGGCTACCAGATGATTGAGCAGAGAATTAAAATCCAAAACGAAAAGCTCCAATCCTACTAACAATAGAGCAAAAACAATTACTACAGCACCGCCTTTAAAAGCAGTATTCTTTAAAAATGAGTAAAACTTTGTTATTTGATAATAACGATTAAGTAAAACCATTCGTTTGCTTAAACTAAAATTGTGTTTTGGATTATTTTTGATTTCTAAAGACTTTGTAAATTATATTTAGTTGAAAGTGACTTGAATTAACCTGAGCATTTCATTATCTGTGATCTAAATGATGATTTTTATACGTTTTTTTGATTTTAAAATTCCTATAAAAAAACAGTAATTACCACTAATTCCGATTGATTTTTTGACATGTTAATCTGATTTCAAAGATAGTAAACTTTTACATTTTAATTTTGTAAAGAGTTAATTTAAAACATGCTTTTCATGTTAAATAAAAGAAATCCTTAAATGTGTTTTTTTAATTCCGAATGTTTCCTTTTAAATAAAAAATAAGCTCCTTTTTAACAAATCCCACCGATTGAAAGAGAATTTATAAGATTAAATCAAGAGTGTTAATTAAAATTAAATCGAATTCTTTAAATTGAACCTTCTAAGAAACAAGAAAAAAGTGGGAATCGTCATTGAAAACTTAACAAAAAACTATGCAGCAGCTACAGCGTTAAAAGGCATCTCTTTGCGCTTTGAGCAAAATGGAGTGGTTGGACTTTTGGGACCTAACGGAGCCGGAAAAACCACGCTGATGAAGATACTGACGGGCTATCTTAGTCAATGGGAAGGAACTGTCTCTTTTGACGGCATGGACATTCGTACCCATACTAAGAAAATTCAACAGATAATCGGCTACCTTCCCGAAAACAATCCTTTGTATTTGGAAATGTATGTCAAGGAATACCTCCGTTTTGTAGGAACGCTTTATCAACTAAAGACCCCGCCTATTGAAGCGGTTGTAGAAAAAACAGGTCTGCAAGAGCATATGCATAAAAAAATTGGAGACTTGTCTAAAGGCTACAAGCAAAGGGTAGGTATCGCAGCCGCGTTGCTTCATGACCCTGCCTATCTGATTCTCGATGAACCCACAACAGGTCTGGACCCCAATCAGGTAATTGAAATTAGAAATTTGATTAAAAATCTTGGGAAGGAAAAAACTGTTTTTCTCTCCACGCATATCCTTCAAGAAGTGGATGCCATGTGTTATCGGGTGATAATTATTAACAAAGGGGAAATCGTTTTGGATCAACCCCTAGACCAATTGAGAAGTAAACAAGAACAAATTATTAAAGTGAGTTTTGATTATCGGATTGAAGTGGTCGCTCTAGAAAAAATTCCCAATGTTCAAAAAGTGATCAATATTCATGATTTTGATTATGAATTACAAATTAAAGGCGCCCAAGACATGCGCCCTGCAGTCTTTGATTTTGCCCATGACAATGGTTTGAAAATCTTAAATCTTCAATTAAAAAATGAAAGTTTGGAGCAATTGTTTAAGAAATTGACGGTTTAAAAAACCGCCTCGGTAATCTTCTTAATATTATCCGATTTACCCATGGAGTAATAATGTAAGAAAGGAACCTTAGCCGCCATTAATTCTTTACTCTGGAGGGTACACCACTCCACCCCTACCTGACGTACCGCTTTATTATCCTTACACTTAATTACCTCTTTAATCAAGGCTTCGGGTAAGTCAACATGAAAACGATGAGGAATCATATTGAGTTGTTTGAGAGTCGAAAGAGGTTTTAATCCTGGGATAATCGGGACTGTGATGCCTTCTTGTCGGGCCTTTGCCACGAACTCAAAAAACTTTTGATTGTCAAAAAACATCTGAGTTACAATATAATCCGCGCCGGCTTTAATTTTTTTCTTCAAAAAATGAAGATCACTTTCTAGGCTGGGAGCTTCCATGTGTTTTTCTGGGTAGCCAGAAACGCCAATACAAAAATCGGTTTTGTGCGAGTTAAGCAGCTCCTCATCCAAATAGGTCCCTTGATTCAAATCAGAAATCTGCTGAACCAATTCGTTTGCATAGGAATGTCCTTCGGAATCAGGAGTGAAATAATTTTCAGTTTTTATGGCATCGCCCCGCAAAGCCACCACATTATCAATTTCTAAAAAATCCAAATCAATTAAAAAATTCTCAGTATCCTCTTTAGAAAAACCGCCACACAGAATATGAGGTACCGCATCAACATTATACTTCCCTTGAATTGCAGCACAAATACCAACCGTTCCAGGGCGTTTTCGAATTACTTTTAATTCAAGTAATCCATTTCCTCTGTCCTTATAAACATGTTCTTCTCGATGATAGGTAACGTCAATAAAAGGAGGGTTAAACTCCATTAATGAATCTATTGAACTAAATAAGGCATTAATGTTTTGTCCTTTCAAAGGTGGTAAAATCTCAAAAGTGAATTGCGTTTTGCCTTTGGCTTTTGCGATGTGTTCTGTTACTTTCATAATTCTATTGTAAGTTAGGGTTGAGCCACTTACGTGCTTGTTCTAGAGGAATATTTCTTCGTTTACTGTAATCTAATAACTGATCTTCTTTGATTTTTCCGAGACCAAAATATTTTGCTTCAGGATGTGCAAAGTAATATCCAGAAACGGATGCTGCTGGCCACATGGCATAACTCTCCGTAAGCTCCACACCTATGCTTTCTTTTACTTGCATCAAATCCCAAAGGGTTTGTTTTTCCAAATGATCAGGACAGGCAGGATAACCCGGTGCCGGACGAATCCCTTTGTAGGTTTCCTTTATCAACTGTTCTTTGGATAAAGATTCGTCTGCAGCGTATCCCCAAAAATCTGTTCTTATTTTAAAGTGTAAATATTCAGCAAATGCTTCTGCCAGACGGTCTGCCAAAGCCTTAATCATGATCGAATTGTAATCATCATTTTCTTTTTCAAATTTATCCGCTCTTTCTTTGGTTCCAAAACCAGTTGAAACACAAAAGGAACCCATATAGTCTTTTATATTAGATTCTAGGGGGGCAATAAAATCGGATAAAGCAAAGCTCGGTTGTCCTTGTCTTTTTCTCAATTGTTGCCTAAGGGTTAAAAACCTAAAGGTTTCTTTGGAAGGATTTTTGTGATCATAAATCGCAATATCATCACCGACGCTATTGGCTGGAAAAAGTCCAAACCTCGCTTTGGCAGTGAGCCATTTTTCATTGACAATTTGTTCCAACATTTCTTGGGCATCTGCAAACAACTCTTTTGCTTGTTTTCCCACCACATTATCCGAGAGTATGTCTGGATATTTACCATGCAAATCCCATGATCTGAAAAACGGACTCCAATCGATATAGGGAACCAGTTCCCTTAAGTCAATTCCTTCGAGTGTTTTAAAACCAATTTCTTTAGGTTTCACAGGTTGGTAATTACTCCAGTCAATTTTATACTTTTTATTACGTGCAGTTGCAATATCTATATATTCTTTGGAAGAAGTTCGTTGAAGAAATTTCTCTCTAAACAAATCATAATCTTTCGCGATCTCATTCGTATAATCAAGACTTTTCTCTTTACTCAATAGCTTACTAACGACTCCTACAGCTCTTGAAGCATCATTTACATGAATGGTAGGTGTTGGCGTCATGGGTGCGATTTTCACAGCCGTATGCGCTTTTGAGGTGGTTGCTCCACCAATCAATAGTGGGATTTTGAGTTCTACCCGATTCATTTCCTTGGCCAGATAAACCATTTCATCCAGAGAAGGAGTTATCAATCCTGAAAGACCAATGACATCCACATTTTCTTCAATGGCTTTTTGAATTATTTTTTCTGGAGGAACCATTACACCCAAATCAATAATTTCAAAATTATTGCAAGCCAAAACTACACTTACAATGTTTTTACCAATATCATGGACATCGCCTTTAACGGTTGCCATTAAAACTTTTCCTGCAAATTCTTTTTTTCCCGATTTTTCGGCTTCTATAAAAGGCTGTAAATAAGCAACGGCTTTTTTCATCACCCGCGCAGACTTCACCACTTGAGGTAAAAACATTTTTCCAGAACCAAATAAATCTCCCACCACGTTCATCCCGATCATCAGATTTTTTTCAATCACTTCGAGCGGACGGCTTGCCGATAAGCGGGCTTCTTCAATATCTGTTACGATGAACTTGTCAATTCCTCGCACCAAAGAATGGGTAATCCTCGTCTGTAATTCTTCTTTTCGCCAAGCATCATCGGTTGCTTTAGCTGTTCTTTTTGTGTCTTTTAAACCTTCTGCATAGTCAAGCAATCGTTCCGTAGCTTCATCATTGCGATTTAAAAGAACATCTTCGACTTTTTCTAAAAGCTCTTTGGGTATTTGATCATAAACTTCTAGCATCGTAGGGTTAACAATTCCCATATTCATTCCATGCTGAATCGCATGGTATAGAAAAGCAGAGTGCATTGCCTCTCGCACTGCATTATTCCCTCTGAATGAAAACGAAACGTTACTCACCCCTCCACTTACACTGGCATAGGGGAGGTTTTCTCTTATCCATTGGGTCGCTCGAAAGAAATCCAAAGCATTGTTCTTATGCTCCTCCATTCCCGTGGCTACTGGAAAAATATTGGGATCAAAAATGATATCTTCGGGGGGGAAGTTAACACGATCTACCAATACCCGATAGGATCGTTCGCAAATCTGAATTCTTCTTTCAAAATTATCCGCTTGACCGTCTTCATCAAAAGCCATGACAATCACAGCAGCTCCATAGCTTCTTATGATATTTGCTTGAGTGATAAAATTATCTTCTCCTTCTTTTAAACTTATAGAATTAACAACACTTTTTCCTTGAACGACCTTTAATCCGGCTTCAATAATTTCCCATTTAGAGCTGTCTATCATCACAGGGATTCTTGCAATATCTGGTTCCGCTGCAATTAAATTCAGGAATTTAGTCATTGCCTTCGCTCCATCAATCATTCCCTCATCCATATTTACATCGAGGATTTGAGCACCCCCAAGTACTTGATCTAGGGCAACTTCTACGGCCTTTTCGTAATCATTGGCTTCGATTAATTTTAAAAACTTCCGAGATCCAGTCACATTGGTTCGTTCGCCAATATTGATGAAATTACTCTCGGGAGTAATCACCAATGGTTCTTGACCAGAGAGTTTTAAAAATCTATTAGTTTTATGCATTTTGATTTTCGTGAATGATTCTGGGGCTAAACTTTTCAACTTCTTCTGCAATCAAGCGAATGTGATCGGGCGTTGTTCCGCAACAACCTCCAACTATATTTACCAGACTTTGTTCTAAATAATCACGGATTAACAAAACCATTTCTTCTGGTGTTTCTTCATATTCACCAAAGGCATTCGGCAAACCTGCATTTGGATGCGCCGAAGTAAAAAATGGTGTGATTCCAGACAATGTTTTCATGTGGGGCAGCAATTGATCTGCTCCCAAAGCACAGTTAAAACCAATGCTTAACAAAGGTAGATGAGAAACTGAAACTGAAAATGCTTCGACGGTTTGCCCGGAAAGGGTTCGACCACTATTGTCTGTAATAGTTCCACTTACCATGATGGGAAGTTTGATTTTACTTGTTTCAAAAAAATGATTGATGGCAAACAAAGCCGCTTTTGCATTTAAGGTGTCAAAAATAGTTTCTACCAATAATAGATCAACGCCTCCTTCAACCAATCCTTTTATTTGTTCTGAATAAGCCTCAAATAAATCATCAAAAGTTACTGCGCGATATCCAGGATCATTTACGTCAGGAGACATACTAGCAGTCCTGTTGGTCGGCCCAATTGAACCTGCAACAAATCTTGGTTTACGAGGATTTAAAGTTGTGAATTTGTCAGCTGCTTCTTTTGCGATTTTAGCTGATTGATAATTGAGCTCATAGACCAGATGTTCCAGTTGGTAATCTGCCATGGCTATTGAAGTTGAAGAAAAAGTATTGGTTTCGACAATATCTGCACCTGCTGTGAAATAAGCTTCATGGATCTTTTTTATTGCATCAGCTTGTGTTATCGAAAGTAAATCATTATTGCCCCCCAAGGGACAGGGATGATCCTTAAACTGATCACCTCTATAATCGGACTCCGAAAAGTTTAGCTGCTGTATCATGGTTCCCATGGCGCCGTCCAAAACAAGTATTCGTTCTTTTAAAATATTTTCAATCATTGTTTATATTTTATCTAGGGCTTGATCGATATCTGCTATGATGTCTTTAATGTTTTCCAAGCCAATTGATAGTCGAACTAATCCATCGGTGATTCCAACCTCCAAACGATCTTCAGGCGAAAGTTTACTGTGGGTGGTCGTTGCAGGATGAGAAACAATGGTTCTCGAATCACCAAGATTGGCCGTAAGTGAACATATTTCTATTTTATTTAAAAAAGCCTGACCTGCTTCTAGTCCTCCATCGAGTTGAAAAGTAACAATATTACCCCCATGGCGCATTTGCTTTTTAGCAATCGCATACTGCGGATGTGAGGTTAAAAATGGATACTTGACAGCAATAATTTTAGGGTGTTTTTCAAGGTGTAATGCCAATGTAAGTGCATTTTCACAGTGTCGATCTACACGAACTGCAAGGGTTTCAAGACTTTTGGAAAGTATCCATGCATTAAAAGGAGACAAAGCAGAACCCGTGTTTTTATAAAAAGTATGAATTTCGGCGATCAAATCTCCCTTTCCTACAATTAATCCTCCGAGGACTCGTCCTTGACCATCAATCAGCTTTGTAGCAGAGTGAATGACCAAATCTGCTCCATATTTTATGGGCTGTTGTAAATAAGGCGTTGCAAAACAATTGTCAATAATGAGGATTAAATTGTGCTTCTTCGCCACTGCACCCAAAAAAGCGAGATCTAAAATATCAACTCCAGGATTGGTTGGCGTTTCGGCATATATTACTTTGGTATTCGACTGAATTATATCTTCAATTCCCTCCGGCTTATCAACACTAAAATAAGAAGTTTCAATGTTCCATTTTGGAAAGACATTTGTAAACAAACTGTGAGTAGATCCAAAAATAGACCTTGCAGAAACAATGTGATCTCCACTTTTAAGTAGTGCGGCAAAACTGGTATATACTGCGGCCATTCCTGATGCAAATGCAATGCCTGCCTCGGCTTCTTCCATGACGCAAATTTTATCGACCAATTCCTTATTATTAGGGTTACTAAATCGACTGTATATGTTTTTGTCGTTTTCCCCTGCAAAAGAGGCTTGCATTTGTTCTGCATCATCAAAAACAAAACTTGACGTCAAAAACAACGGGCTGGAATGCTCGGTATATTGTGTGCGTTCTATCTGTGTTCGAATCGCTTCTGTCTCAAAATGCTTTTTCATATTTTTGTTCCATTTAGATAAATTAAATAATTAATTTCTGCAGTATGCTCTAATGTTTTGGATACAGAACAATATTTGTCAAAAGAAAGCTGGACTGCACGCCTTATTTTTTCAGGAGAAATTTCTCCATCAATAATCACCTTAACATTAATCTTGTTAAATAGTGACGGGATTTCAGTCTCATTACGCTTCCCCTCCACTTCCATTTTCAAAGAAGTCGGGTTTAGTTTTTGTTTGTTTAAAATCGCAACAACATCAATACTACTGCAACCAGCAAGTCCCATCAAAAGAAGTTCCATTGGACTGATGCCCGCTACTTCCCCCTCTTTTTTTGACTTATTGTCTAAAAGAACGCTGTGTCCGTTTGAGTTTGTTACTTTAAAAAGATAATCATGGTTTATTCTTTCTAAGGCTACTTTCATTATTCATTATGGTTTTAATTTAGGTTTAAATACTTTACTTAAAATCTTAGATACAATATCATTTTCTATAAGAAAAGCATCGTGTCCATGAATAGATTTTATTTCATGGTAAAAAATATTTTCTTTATTCTCTTTAACAAATTCAAAGGTTTTTTGATCCTCATCAGGGGTAAAAAAGATATCGCTGTCAATCGCAATTAAGTGAATGTCAGCTTTAATTTTACTAATTATTTCCTTGGGGTCTTTTCCATTCCTAGAAATATCAACCGAGGACAACAGATGATTCATTGCCTTGTAGGCTTCAAGTGGAAAACGATTAAAAAGTTTTTCTCCATGATGAACCAACCAGCTTTCAACGTTGTATAGGTTTTTTTCAGAATTTTTTGTTCTTCTAAACCGCTCTGAAAAAGAAGCCGGAGTTCTGTATGTAAGCATCGCATGAATCCTTGCATCTTGAACCGGGTCTTTTGAGTTTTCGAGTAGTCTTTTTTGCAGAAAAGTATTGGCAATAATCCAATCAGAGGCTTTCCAATCAGCTGCAACTGGGATAAGATTGTCTGTCAATTCAGGATATCGGGCAGACATTTCCCATGCGATACCCCCTCCAATCGATCCGCCTAGAAGTGCGAAAAGATGAGTTATTCCTAATTTTTTTAAACCAGAATAAAAGATTTCGGCTATATCTCCGGTGTGAAAATCCAAATGATTTTTTAAGACAGAACCCTTGATTCCGTTGCCAGGAATATTAAAGGCAAGGATTGCAAACTGATTTGTATCGATGGTTAAATTTGGGCCAACAATTTCATTCCACCAACCCGATGGACCAGCAACATTTGCGTCGCCGGTCAAAGAGTGGTTTATTAAAACTACGGGGGCATCATTATAGTCCTGTCCGAAATGCTGAAAATGCAGATCGATTGTATCGTAACTCACCCCTGAGTCTGTTTCAAATTTTGATATGGAAATTGTTTTAATCACTTAGATTTATAACGTTTTGAATGCTTGATCTAAATCATTTTTCAAATCTTCAATGTCCTCGATCCCTACTGATAGTCTCACCAAATCAGCAGAAACTCCAGCACTTTTTTGAGCTGTTTCGTCTAATTGTTGGTGGGTAGTACTTGAGGGATGAATGATTAATGACTTTGTGTCTCCAATGTTGGCCAATAGAGAGAATATCTTGGTGTTATCCGAAACTTTCTTAGCGCCTTCAAAACCTTTGTGAAGTCCGAAAGTAACAATACCACTCTTCCCATTTGGTAAATATTTCTCAGCCAGGGTGTTGTATTTAGAAGATTTTAATCCAGGATAATTCACCCAGCTAACTTCTTCGCGACCTTCTAGCCATTCTGCCAATTCATGTGCGCTTTCAGAATGTTTTTGCATACGAATCGGAAGTGTTTCCAATCCTTGAATTACTTGAAAACTATTCATTGGACTTGCTGCTGCTCCAAAATCACGGAGCCCCTCGATTCTTACTTTTGCAATAAATGCAATCGCTCCTAGAGCATCGTGATAAATCAAACCGTGGTAACCGGCAGAAGGCTCCGTAAATTCCGGAAAGTTTCCGTTTGAATAATCAAAGGTACCTGCATCAATAATGACACCTCCCAATGTTGTACCGTTGCCTGTGATGTATTTTGTTAAAGAATGGATAACAATATTTGCTCCGTGAGCAATAGGGTTTAAAAGTGCTGGTGTTGCGATTGTGTTATCCACAATAAAAGGAACTTTTGCAGCCTTAGCATGTTCGCTAATTCCTGCCAAATCAAGTACATCTAATTTTGGATTTCCTAATGACTCCACAAAGAAAGCACGTGTATTAGATTGAACTGCTTTTGAAAAATTTTCAACATCATCTGGATCTACAAAAGTTGTTGTGATTCCCAAACGAGGAAGCGTAACGCTAAGTAAATTATAGGTGCCGCCATAAAGGCTACTAGAGGCTACGATATGATCTCCAGCCTTAAGAAGCACTAAAAGCGCAGTCGCGATAGCAGAAGTGCCAGAGGCCGTGGTTACAGCAGCAACTCCTCCTTCAACAGCGGCTAATCGCTGCTCAAGAACATCATTTGTTGGATTATTTAATCTTGTATAAATAAATCCAGGTTCAGCCAAAGAAAAAAGATTGGCCGCGTGATCAGAATCATTGAACACATATGAAGTTGATTGATAAATTGGAACCGCTCGTGTTCCTTGTGTTTTTGTTACGTCATGCCCTGCATGAACTGCATTGGTTGCTAGTTTTAAACTCATAATTGAAAAGTGTTTTTAATTTCAGATAAATAATTTAGTTTTTCCCATGTAAATAATTCAACAGTTTTTTCAACCCTTCCGCTGTAAGGGGATTCAAATATTTTAGTGACCTCTTTTGGCTGTCGACCCATGTGGCCATAAGCTGCAGTTTCCAAGTATATTGGGTTTCGTAATTTTAGACGTTGCTCAATTGCATAAGGTCGCATGTCGAAGATTTCGTTTACTTTCTCTGCGATTTGAGTGTCACTCAATGATACTTTTGCAGTACCATATGTTTTAACATTTATTGAAGTTGGTGCTACGACTCCAATAGCGTAACTGACTTGTACCAGAATTTCTTTTGCTACGCCAGCTGCAACCATATTCTTTGCAATATGACGTGCAGCGTAGGCTGCACTTCGATCTACTTTACTTGGGTCTTTTCCGCTAAAAGCACCACCACCGTGTGCACCTTTTCCACCATAAGTGTCAACAATTATTTTTCTGCCTGTCAATCCTGTATCCCCATGCGGCCCACCGATTACAAACTTCCCAGTTGGGTTGATATGGTAACTTATGTCATCGTTAAATAACTTTTGAATGTGTGTCGGTTCTTTATCAATAACCCTTTTGATTGCGATGTTGATGATGTCGCTCTTGATTTTTTCGAGCATTTTCTCGTCATCCTCCAAAAAAGAATCATGCTGAGTCGAAACAACAATGGTGTCTATTCTTAAGGCAGTATGATCCTCATCGTACTCAATCGTGACCTGAGATTTTGCATCTGGTCTTAAGTACTTGATCTCTTTATTTTCTCTTCTGACAGCTGCCAGCTCAATTAAAATTTTATGAGACAAGTCGAGCGTTAATGGAATGTAGTTTTCTGTTTCATCAGTGGCATAGCCAAACATGATTCCTTGATCGCCAGCTCCTTGGTTTTCTTTTTCTTCTCTGTCAACCCCTTGGTTAATATCTTGTGATTGTTCATGAATTAAAGAGATCACTCCACAAGAGTTTCCACTAAATTGATACTCATCTTTGGTGTAACCAATCTTGTTGATTGTGTCCCTTGCTATTTGCTGCACGTCTAAGTAGGTTCCGCTTTTGACTTCTCCAGCCAAAATAGCTTGTCCTGTTGTTACCATAGTTTCACAGGCAACTTTACTTTCAGCGTCGAAAGCAATAAAATTATCTAAAAGCGCATCGCTAATTTGATCAGCTACTTTGTCAGGATGTCCTTCACTAACTGATTCGGAGGTAAAAAAATATGACATTTAATTGTTGCTTTTGTAGGGGATTTGACGAGATGTCGTTTTAAAGCAACACTGCATTTAGCATTTTTTTAAGAGGTTGCAATCAGTCAAATCCTTCCTCGTTAATATGTTACAAATGTATTATATATTTTAATATTTCAAAAATATTTCATCTTTTTTTAAACAAATTTATTTTTAATAAAGATGAATTCTTCGTTTGATTTTAACAAAACCATACATTTATTTTTTGAGTCCTATTAAAAAAAAGTGTTTATCTTTCTCCTAATAAATTATTAATTATGCATTTTGCGATTGCGGGTAACATTGGAGCTGGAAAAACTAGTTTAACTGAATTATTATCAGAACATTACGGCTGGGAAGCCAATTATGAAGATGTAATAGACAACCCCTATTTAGATGACTTTTACACCCATATGGAGCGCTGGTCATTTAATCTTCAAGTCTATTTTCTAAACAGTAGATTCCGTCAACTATTGGCCGCCAAAGGGAAAGACATAAAATTCGTTCAAGATCGGACGATTTATGAAGATGCAAATATTTTCGCCCCCAATCTTCATGCTATGGGTTTGATGAACCATCGTGATTTTACGAATTACAAGTCGCTTTTTGAATTAATGGAGTCGTTGATTGAGGGGCCAGATTTATTAATCTATCTGCGTAGTAGCATTCCTAATCTTGTTAGTAAAATACACAAACGGGGTCGAGAATATGAAAACTCTATCAGCATCGATTATCTCAGCCGCTTGAATGAGCGTTATGAAGCATGGATATCAACCTATGATAAAGGTAGTTTGCTAATTATTGATGTTGATGAATTAGATTTTGTTGAAAACAAAGACGATTTTAGTAAAGTCATTGAAAAAATAGATGCCGAAATAAAAGTGCTTAATTAATATTTGAATTATTAATTAAGCACTTTATAATATTTATCAAATAGTTGACTATGAAGTTGTAATGACTGTTGGGTCATTTTCAATATCCTCAACAGTCTGCTCTAATTTAATTTCTTTTTTAATCTCCTGTTCAACTGCCGAATGACTTCCTGCATTTTCGTCTGCCAATAAAGGAGCGATCACCAATCCAATCAAACAAGTCAGCTTAATGAGGATGTTCATTGAAGGGCCTGAAGTGTCTTTAAAAGGATCTCCAACTGTGTCTCCAGTTACAGCAGCTTTGTGAGCTTCTGAACCTTTGTAAGTCATTTCACCATTAATCTCTACTCCTGCTTCAAAAGATTTTTTAGCATTGTCCCAAGCGCCACCGGCATTGTTTTGAAATATTGCCCATAATACTCCAGATACTGTTACACCAGCCATATAACTTCCCAGCGCTTCAGCTCCCATGAAATAAGCTATAACTAAAGGAGAAGCAATGGTTAGCAATCCAGGGAGTAACATTTCTTTTAATGCAGCTTTGGTTGATATATCAACACATTTACCGTAATCTGGTGTTCCTGTTCCCTCTAATATTCCGGGGATTTCTCTAAATTGCCTTCTAACTTCTTCTACCATTTCCATTGCAGCTCTCCCTACCGCTTTCATTGCAAGGGCAGAAAAAACGACTGGTATCATCCCACCTATAAACAAGGCGGCCAAAACGTCTGCTTTAAAAATATTAATACCATCGATGCCTGTAAAAGTAACATATGCAGCAAAAAGTGCAAGTGCCGTAAGTGCTGCTGATGCAATGGCAAATCCTTTACCAACTGCTGCAGTTGTGTTTCCTACTGAATCTAATATATCTGTTCGTTCACGAACCTCATCGGGTAAATCACTCATCTCAGCGACTCCACCTGCGTTGTCAGCAATAGGACCAAAAGCGTCTATCGCCAATTGCATTGCCGTGGTTGCCATCATTGAAGAAGCAGCAATTGCTACTCCATAAAATCCGGCAAAAGCATAAGATCCCCAGATTGCTAATGCAAAAAGGATTACTGAACTAAATGTCGACGTCATTCCTGTGGACAAGCCAGCAATTATATTAGTTGCTGCACCAGTTGATGAATTTCTAACAATATCCATAACTGGCTTTTTACCTAAGGCCGTGTAATATTCTGTAAATAATGAGATTAGATAACCTACGCCCAATCCAACAAGTGTTGCATAAAACACATTGTTACTACTGATGTCTCGGGTTCCCTCACCAAAGAATCGCATTCCGATAATGGTTTCTGGTAACATCCAATCGATTAAAAACCAACCAACAATACCTGTGATTAAAATTGAAACAATGTTTCCCGTATTTAATGCTCTCTGAACTTCTTTTTCTTTGGCATCATTGCTTTTAATTCGAATTAAAAAAGTTCCAATTATAGAGGAAATAATCCCAACACCTGCAATGACTATAGGGAGTAGAATCGGTCCCATTCCGTTAAACGCATCTGAAAACTGAGTTCCAGTAGCGTCAGACATGTCTTTTATGATATAATTTCCTAAAACCATTGAAGCCAAAACTGTGGCAACATAACTTCCAAAAAGGTCAGCGCCCATACCAGCAACGTCTCCCACATTGTCTCCTACATTATCAGCGATTGTTGCTGGATTTCGAGGATCATCTTCAGGAATACCTGCTTCGACTTTTCCAACTAAATCAGCTCCTACGTCAGCAGCTTTTGTGTAAATACCTCCACCTACACGTGCAAATAAAGCAATAGATTCTGCTCCTAATGAAAATCCTGCAAGTGCTTCTAGCACAATTGTCATTTCATTATAAAAATTTCCACTTTCCGTAATAAAGTAAGAAATGAAGAATAAAAAGAATAAGGAAAGACCTAACACAGCAAGACCAGCAACACCTAAGCCCATAACAGTTCCTCCACCGAAGGAAACCTTTAGCGCTTTAGGCAAGCTTGTTCGAGCAGCCTGTGTGGTTCTTGAATTGGCTTCAGTCGCAATTCTCATTCCTATGTTTCCTGCCAATCCAGAGAAGAAAGCACCAAAAATAAATGCTGGGATAATAAGGATACTTGTAGTATCTACAAAGTAAGATATTGCATAGAGCGCAACAGAAGCAACGATTACGAAAATCGATAACAATCTATATTCTGCTTTTAAAAAAGCAAGTGCTCCCTCTTTGATACTTAAAGAGATACTTTGCATTTTCTCATTTCCTGCATCTTGTTTTCTAACCCATTGGGCTTTGATAAACATGTATACTAAACCTATAAGTGATAATATTATTGGTATGTAAATAATGTTTTTTTCCATTTCTTAATTTCTTTTCAATTGCGGGCGTAAAAATAACCAAATTGAATAATAAAGGGGTATAAAAACTAGGGTTTTTAACATCTTTATTTTCGTGTACGCACACTAACAATCAAGGTGTTTATAAATATCAAAACGTAGGTCTAAAAGCAACTCTCGCGCCCATCTCAGGTGATTGAGGACCGTTCAAGGCTTGGTATTGGCTTCTCCATATAAAATCTAGTCTAAAAAATCGCACTTGCCCCAAGCCTAAATTCTCAAAACCAAAACCATATTCATAATAGGGTTTTTGATCTGGCGATTGAATCCCCAGTTGGGTATCCAAAAGCACTTTATTTGCATTTGACAAAGACCCATAAGCCATACGAAATGTCATTAAAAGTCTGAGTTTTAATTCCTTTATATAGGGTAATCGGTTCATGATAAAACCATTAAAATGATGCTCAAGGTGAGTGTTAAAATAAGTATCTGTGATAAAATCGTAATAGCTAAGGAGAGAAAAAGTGTTTTTTTCTAAGGAGAAAGTCTGATTGGCAGGAACTGAAAAAAGAGAAGGCAGTGGAACTTTATCGAAAGATTTCCCTGCTTCGATGGTCGCATCTAAAATACCGAATTTACTCAATTTAATCGGGTAGTTTTGCGAAAGTTGAATTTGTGTGTAATTCAAATTACTTCCAATAAAACCGGCAACTCCTTTCTTTAGTTTTATAATTGTTGAAGGATAGAGATTATTGCCAAATCGCTGAAAAACACCATATCCAAAAACCTTTCGCTTTGGCGTGAATATCATTCTAAACTCAAAACCTGAATCAACATATTCGTTTTTGGTGTCCTCCCCTACCCGATAGCCAATCGAAAAACGATCAGGATCAGCTGAGGCGATGTCTCTTAAATACCACAATGCACTTAGGTGCAAGTTTTTCGTGATGGCATAATCAGTCAGCACTTTGAAATCTTGAATATCGGTTCTGAAGTAATTACTTCCCCGTTTAAAAAGTGCATCAGCAAAAGGATCAAAAACAAGTGGATCTTCACTCATCAGTTTCCCGCCAAATTGCTGCAGATCATCGGAATAAGAAACACCAAAGATCACACGAGGTCGATTGCCAACTAAAAAATTAGCTGATAAACCATAATTCCAACTTTTGTTTTTAAGGCCATGTGTCAGGTAGGATTGAAATCTAAATCTGTCATTTTGGGAGGTGAATGTCCTAAAACCAACTTTGATTTTCGTACCCTGAATTTCATTACTACCCACTGTTCTCCAAAGATCCCCTAACTGAAGACTTTTATAAATAGGGAGAAAACCTGATGTTAAGACTGTTATGTTCCTAGATATCTTTTTAATCTGATCAACATCCTTTATCTGATTCACCATCCTAAACAACTTTTGATCATCTGCCTGAACAGGAATCTCTTTCTTCCAATAGGTTTCGTCTTGTTCAAATTGATCCACTCGGTATTGTGGTTCTTGGTCTTCAAACCGTTCTAAAGCAATTCCCTTGTTCAGCTCATATTTATCAAAAAAATCAACCTGTTTTACATAGAGTCCTTTTTCTTCATCACTTTTGGTTAATATCGTAAAATCCGCTTCATACTCATCCTTTAGTGGAAGGTAAATCGAATCCTGAATGATAAAAGATTTCTCAAGAAACAAATTCTGAACAAGATTTAAATTTATCTTAGGATTGGTACGCATTTCAACGTAGGTCAATGCATAATCCTTTGCTGTAACACTAAATTTTCCCTCAAAGGCAAGATCCCCATCTTCAATTGGAAAAAAATGAATTAAATATTCTTTTCCATTTGTAGTCTCTAAACTATCGTTTAAAACATAATGGTAAACACTATAACCATGTTTAGAAATTGGACTTACAAAAGTTCGATTTACCAAAGGAATATCATCCGAATAAACATCTATATCTAAGAAAACATTCTGAATCCGATCAAAAACAAAGCCATTTTGTTCGATTCCAACGCTTCGTTTTGCAATGATCTTTTCTGCTTGAAGATCTTTTTGATTGTCTCCTAAAAAATTTCTTACGGTTTGGCCTGCAAAAACAGGAACGTAGAAACGAGATTTAGTTTTATTTTGAACAATTATTTTGGACAGAGATTCAAAATCATCTTTAATCCATCTTTTCAATGAAGTGGAGTCAATGTTGGTCAAACCTATTTCCATGTTCCGAACTCGGTTATAACTGTAATCACTCACCAGCTTCAAACCATTCTTACGTTTATTCTTCCAGATTTTTTCAAGAATTTTATACGCAGGGTTTTCTTTCTTTTTAAGTCTCTTTTTAGGCTTAAGCAAAAGAACAACCTCATCGAGTTGCCCCGCTTCGGTCATTATGATTTTATAAGAATTTTTGATCCTGGGTTTGAGTGAAATCACTCGAGTCTTCATCCCAACATAGCTAACCTCAAATGACTCATGATTTTCCTCGGTATTTAATTCAAAGTAACCTTTGAAATCTGTAACCACACCATCTGCAACATCCGTAAAGTAGACGTGTGCGTTTGGTATTGGAGTTTTAAGATCGTCCGTCACAAATCCCTTAATCATTGTCTGTGAAAGACAAAAATTAGAGGCTAGAAAGAAAAACGCTAGATTAAAATAAAATTTATAAATGCCGAACATTAAATTTAAATGAGGTTACTTAGTCCTCGTACATTACTTTCTTAACCGCTTTAATTACATCTTCACTGTTAGGAAGCCATTCGGCTAAGAGAACTGGGGAATAAGGGGCAGGCGTATCTGCAGTATTAATTTTTTCGATCGGTGCATCCAAAAAATCAAAGATTTCACTTTGAACCTGATATGTTATTTCGGTTGCAACATTTCCAAAAGGCCATGCTTCTTCAAGAATCACCAAGCGATTGGTTTTTTTGACAGAATCAAAAATTGACTGATAATCCATTGGACGAATGGTTCTCAAGTCAATAATTTCGCAGTCAATTCCATCTTTGGAAAGAGATTCTGCAGCAATATATGCCTCCTTAATTATTTTACCAAAAGAAACGATTGTAACATCTTTTCCTTTCCTTTTAATTTCTGCAACACCAATGGGCAGGGTGTACTCGCCCTCGGGCACTTCACCCTTATCCCCATACATTTGTTCAGATTCCATAAAAATTACAGGATCATTATCTCTAATCGCTGATTTTAGCAATCCTTTTGCATCATAGGGGTTTGAAGGAACAATTACTTTAAGTCCAGGACAATTGGCATACCAGCTCTCAAAGGCTTGCGAATGTGTTGCTGCAAGTTGACCTGCAGACCCGGTGGGGCCTCTAAAAACAATTGGACAAGGAAATTGACCTCCAGACATTTGTCTGATTTTCGCAGCATTGTTAATGATCTGGTCAATACCAACCAAAGCAAAATTAAAAGTCATGAACTCAATTATAGGTCGATTACCTGTCATGGTTGACCCAACGCCTATCCCTGAAAAACCAAGCTCTGAAATGGGGGTGTCAATCACCCTTTTTTCACCAAATTCATCGAGCATTCCCTTTGAAGCTTTATAAGCACCGTTGTACTCGGCAACTTCTTCACCCATCAGGTAGATGGTTTCATCTCGTCTCATTTCTTCGCTCATCGCCTGACAAATGGCTTCTCTAAATTGAATTGTTTTCATCTAAAATTATATGTATTGAAGCGCAAATTTAATTAAATGTTAACTGATTAGTTTTATCATTATCAAACTTTTTAATTTTGTTAACCAAAAAATAGCTTCTTTAACACTATTTTAGCTAAAATGTACGATTCTCGAACTGTGACATTATGAAATTAATCCAACTAACTATTAAGGGTATTTCCTACAGTGAAACCCAAACTGGTGCCTATGCCCTAATTCTTAAGGAGGCAAAGGGAGACCGTCGTTTACCAATAATCATTGGTGGTTTCGAAGCGCAATCGGTCGCCATAGCATTGGAAAAAGAATTAAAACCAAAAAGACCACTCACACACGATCTTTTTAAAAATTTCGCAGAAAGATTTAACATCTATGTAAAACAAGTTATTATTCACAAACTTGTGGATGGTGTTTTTTATTCGAGTTTAATATGCGAAAGAGACAAAATTGAGGAAATTATTGATGCTCGGACATCAGATGCAATAGCAATGGCACTTCGATTTAATGCCCCGATTTTTGTGTATGATTCAATTTTAATACAAGCTGGCTTTACTTCGGAAGAGATTTCTAAAGATGATGGGGATAAAATCGAAGACAATTGGATTAAGAGTTTTGTTGAGGAACAAAGCAAACAAAAAGAACTTCCGGACGATCTTAAAAAATTGTCGTTGTCTAAACTAAAAACACTTCTCAACAAATTGGTGAACCTCGAAGACTATGAAAAAGCGGTCAAAATAAGGGATGAAATTTCCAAACGAGAATCTAATAAATAGTGTTAATCTTTTTTTGAAAACTATTTTTGTTTGGAAATAAAAAATCGCATAGGTTCTCTATTTTTGAAATTATTAAATTAACGTAAATGCAACAATATTTAGATCTCGTAAAACACATTCAGCAACATGGTGTTGAAAAAACTGATCGAACTGGCACGGGAACTAAAAGTGTTTTTGGTTATCAGATGCGATTTGATCTGTCAGAGGGCTTTCCATTGGTTACAACCAAAAAAATCCATGTCAAATCTGTGATATTTGAACTTTTATGGTTTTTAAAAGGTGATACAAATATCAGTTACCTTACGGAAAATGGCGTCAGAATTTGGAACGAATGGGCCGATGAAAACGGGAACCTTGGTCCTGTCTACGGTCACCAATGGCGCAACTGGAATGATGAAGGAATTGATCAGATTAAAGAAGTAATCACTTCATTAAAGAACAACCCTGACAGTCGAAGAATGCTTGTGACAGCATGGAATCCTGGAGTCTTGCCTGACTCTAAAGTTTCTTTCTCAAAAAACGTTGCTAACAATAAAGTTGCTTTACCCCCCTGTCATGCATTTTTCCAATTTTATGTTGCAGAAGGAAAGCTATCCTGTCAGCTTTATCAAAGAAGTGCCGATGTGTTTTTAGGGGTTCCTTTTAATATTGCATCTTATGCATTATTGACCTTAATGATGGCTCAGGTTTGCGGTTTAGAACCTGGAGATTTCGTTCACACTTTCGGGGATGCACACATTTATTCAAACCACAAGGAACAGATTGAAGAGCAACTTGCCAGAGACACTAAACCACTTCCCAAAATGGTTCTTAATCCTGAAATAAGAGATATTTTAGATTTTGATTATAAAGATTTTGATTTAATAGGTTATGATCCTCACCCATTAATCAAAGGGAAAGTTGCAGTGTAACTATATTAAACAATCCCTTTTTTCTCAAATACGCTAAGGAGTTTTTCAATGTCCGTTTCTATATTATAGAAGTGAACTGAAAAACGAATATAGTTTCCTCGATGGGAGAATCTAATCTTTGATTCTTCTAATATTTTACTAATTGATTCCTCATAAGGAATACTAACAATACTACTTTGTTTTTTCCGACTTAAATAAGCGGGTTTGAGGCCTAAATCACTAAGTCCCTTTCTTAATTTGGACAAAAGAATGTGATTTTTTTCAATCAATTTTTCAAATCCATTTGATTTTAAATAGTCTAATGCAAAAACCAATGAGGCAGCTGCAAGAATATTAAAATGTCCAGCAAAAATTTTTGTTTGTATTTCCGCTTTTGTACTATTCGTAAGCCTTAGGAAGTCATCAGAAACAGCAATAAAACCACTTCCAAAACCAGCGAGTAACCACTTGTAACCACTACAAACGATTGCATCAAACGACGATTCTGAAAAGTTAAAAACATTGGTCCCTATATATTGTGTGGCGTCTCCAATGATTAGTAATTCGGGATATTTATTTTTTAATTCCAAAATAAAATCTAAATCGATAATCAAACCATTGGTATATTGCACAATGCTTAAAACCAAAACATCTATTGAATTGTTTTCTAAGGCATTGGCAATCGCAGACTCAATATTTTCCTGCATTTTGACAGAAAATAGATTAAAATCACGTTCCTCAATAGCAGACAAAAGAGAATGATAGTCCTCATCAATAAACAAGAGGTTTGTCCCTAGCTTTAACCGATCCAAAACAAGTCTAATTCCAGTGGAAAAATTAGGAACAAAATAAGTTTGGTCTTTTTGGGAGCTAATAAAATCAGCGATCGAAGCATGTGTCATGTCTAAACGCTTGTATGCATTTAGCTTGTACTCATCCCCTTCAAGGAGATATTCCAATTCAAAATTCACTCTGAAATCATAGAGCGATTTTGACATTAAACCGACATATGCCGTGTTTAAATAAGTAGAGGAGTTTAATAACGGGAAATCGTTTCGAATCTCCATAAATTAATTAGAAATTGTACATTTGTAGCTTCAAAATTAATCTATTTAGATTTATTTTGACTGAAAATTAAATTAAATCTATCGTGTTTTAAAAAAACACTAATTTATGATTTATGAGTTCTAAAAATGCCATTGATGAAGCAAATGAGAAATTGCTTTTTGAAGCTGAAAATGACAAGAAATTGAGTTACATAGAAAACACCAAAGAAGTTACCATCATTGCTGCAGCAGCAGAAAACAACGCTTTAGGTAAAGACAACCGATTGATTTGGCATATACCAGAAGATCTTAAGCGTTTCAAACGACTTACTTCTGGTCATGCAATTATCATGGGTAGAAAAACTTTTGAATCGCTTCCCAAGGCGCTTCCCAATCGGCATAATATTGTTATTTCAAAAAATAAAAGTTATACTGCCGAAGGTGCTAGTGTGTGTCATAACCTTGAGGAAGCTATAGCCTTGGCTGAAAACGATAACCAACCTTTTATAATTGGAGGAGGGCAAATTTATGAGCAAGCAATGGAGATCGCACACAAAATCGAGCTGACTCGTGTCCACAAAGATTATGAGGCAGATACATTTTTTCCACTCATTGACCTCAATAAATGGAGCAAAGTATCGGAAGAAAGCATTGAGAACTCTAACAATGAACCTTCGCATTTTTCCTATTTAACCTTTATTAAAAAATAAATCAATTTAAGATGGAAGCATATATTTTTCCTGGACAAGGTTCTCAATTCCCGGGAATGGGTAAAGACCTTTTCGATCAATATGAGGTTGCAAAAAAACTATTTAATCTAGCCAACGAAATCTTGGGCTTCGATCTTTCAAAAATTATCTTTGAAGGCGTAAAAGAAGACCTTCAACAAACGAGTGTAACCCAACCCGCAATTTACGTTCATTCGGTGATCCTTTCCAAAGTAATGGGAGACAGCTTCAACCCTGATGCTGTCGCTGGGCATTCACTAGGAGAATTCTCGGCCTTGACTGCTGCAGGAGCGATTGACTTCGAGTCTGGATTAAAGTTGGTTGCCAAAAGAGCTGAAGCCATGCAAAAAGCATGTGATCACGAACCAGGAACCATGGCTGCTGTTCTTGGAATGGAAGACGGTTTGGTCGAAAAAATTTGTGCTGACACCGAAGGTATCGTTGTAGCGGCAAACTACAACTGCCCGGGCCAACTGGTCATTTCTGGTGCTGTGCCGGCGATTGAAATGGCGTGTGATAGCCTTAAAAATGCTGGGGCAAGAAGGGCATTGATTCTTCCCGTGGGAGGTGCTTTTCATTCTCCTTTAATGGAGCCAGCAAGGATTGAGCTTGCAAACGCAATTGATGCTACTTCATTCAAAACACCACGATGCCCTGTCTATCAAAACGTTGTTGCTAAGGCTATTAACGACCCTTTGGAAATACAAAAAAACTTAATTGATCAGCTTACTGCTCCTGTAAAATGGACACAAAGCATCAATGAAATGCTAAAAGCAGGTGTAACTTCTTTTATTGAAGTTGGACCAGGAAAAGTGCTACAAGGTTTAGTGAAAAAGATTTCTAAAGAAGCAAACGCCGCTTCAGCTATAATCTAACTTGCTATTTCTTATCCAAGAACTCGAGAATCGTATTAGTTATGTGATCAATTTGATCCTCTCCCAATTCCGTATGCATAGGTAAAGAGATGACCTCTTTTACAATTTGATTCGTAACCTCAAAGTCTGCATTATTATACCTGTCGCTTCTGTAAGCCTTTTGAAGATGGAGTGGGATCGGATAATAAACGCCACAGGGGATTTCCTTTTTATTAAGTTGCTTTACTAAATCATCGCGATACGCTTCAGAAACCCTGAGTGTATATTGGTGATAAACGTGAGAATCGCAATCTCCAGCTCTAAAAGGGGTTGTTATTTCTGGATGGTTACTTAAGCGTTGCGTATATTTTGCTGCCGCTGCTTTTCTCGACTCGTTATAATGATCTAAATATTCAAGTTTTATATCTAAAACTGCAGCTTGAATAGAATCCAGCCTTGAATTGACCCCTACCACATCATGGTGATATCGCTCATACATTCCATGATTTACCATTCCTCTCAGCGTATGGGCAAGCTTGTCATCATTTGTAAAAATAGCGCCTCCATCACCATAAGCACCAAGGTTTTTTGAAGGGAAAAAAGAAGTAGTTCCAACCTCCCCTATTGTTCCTGTCTTCATTTTGCTTCCGTCTGAAAAAGTATAATTAGCACCAACGGACTGCGCATTGTCTTCTACCACAAAAAGTTGATTTTCTTTGGCTATTGAAAGAATCTCCTCCATTGGAGCAGCTTGACCGAATAAATGAACGGGGATAATCGCTTTTGATCGAGGTGTGATTGCTTTTTTAAGAGCATCAAGGTCTATATTAAAAGTTTTTAAATCTACATCAACCAACACGGGCGTTAATCCCAAAAGAGAAATCACCTCAACCGTTGCAGCGAATGTAAAATCAGCAGTGATGACTTCATCACCTGGCTTAAGCCCCAAGCCCATCAAAGCAATCTGAAGTGCATCTGTTCCGTTGGCACAGGGAATGACATGCTTGACTCCTAGATAATCTTCTAAGTTTTTTTGAAAACTTTTTACTTGAGGACCATTAATAAAGGAAGTTGCATCAAGGGTATCAACAATTGATTCCTTAACTCGCGCTTCTATTTTTTGATATTGACCCTTAAGGTCAACCATTTGAATTTTTTTCATAATCAATTAAAGCCCAAAATTAAAAAAAGGATTCGGCTTTCCTTAATAGATATATAAAAACTATTTTTGAAGTAATATTATGATACATATTCTTTACAATATTTTCCTTAACATTGCTTCCCCTGTTGTCTCAATATTGGGAATATTCTCAAATAAAATTTCCGTTTTCAACAAGGGCAGAAAGCATGTGTTTGAGCAACTCGCTGCTAGGTTTGAATCTCGGGATCGAGTAATTTGGTTTCATGCAGCATCTTTAGGAGAGTTCGAGCAAGCTCGCCCTCTGATTGAGGCTTGTCGAAATGAATTTAAAAATCATAAAATTTTACTTACATTTTTTTCGGCCTCGGGATATGAAATACAAAAAAACTATAAAAATGTAGATTTTGTGTCCTATCTCCCAATTGATACTTTCGCTAATGTCAAAAAGTTTTTGAATGTCATTGAGCCTGAATTGGCAGTTTTTATTAAATATGAGTTTTGGCCTAATTATTTTACGGAAATGAGTAAGAGGAAAATTCCTCTAATTTCTGTGTCATGCATTTTTAGACCCGATCAGCTATTTTTCAAATGGTATGGAAAAGAATATAGAAAACTGCTGCTGGGAATTCATCATTTTTTTGTTCAAAACGAGTACTCAAAAAATTTACTCGAAACGATTGGCGTCAAAAACATCACGGTGAGTGGAGACACTCGATTGGACAGGGTCTATGATTTGCTTAGTCAAGACAATCAGTTGGAAAAAATAGCACACTTTGTCGGAAATGAATTGTGTTTTGTGGCAGGAAGCACTTGGGCAGAAGACTATATTCTTTTGAATGATTTTTTAACTACACCAAAAAAAATAAAAATCATAATTGCCCCTCATGAGATTAATGAAAAATCAATTAAAGCGCTGGAGAAAAAGATAAAAGTTTCTCATACAAAATGGAGCACCTATGATTTAAAATCTAATGTTGAAAACAATATTTTAATTGTTGATACGATTGGACAATTGACCAAAATTTATAGTTATGCTTCCTTTGCTTATGTTGGAGGCGGCATGGGGAACAGCGGACTCCACAACATCCTAGAGCCGGCTGTCTATGGAATCCCCATCATCATTGGGAAAAACTACAAACATTTTCAAGAAGCTGTTGATCTTGTCGATAACAAAGGAGTTGTTAGTGTCGAAAAAGAATCTGATTTTAATAATATTTCCAATGATTTTATAAATAATAAAAAATTAAGAGATAGATTAGGGGATGCAAACTCAAACTATATTGTTTCAAACAAAGGCGCTACACCAAAAATCATCAAATTCATAAAGTCTTTGTTAGATTAAACCTAGATTCACTAAAAAACCAAAAATGAAGAATGTTTTATTCCTGACCTTATTTACAATCTTTCATGTCATAGGGCAAAAAACTCCTGAAACTCCTGTCAATATTATATTAATGATAGGAGACGGAATGGGTTTAAGTCAGATTACAGCCGGTATGTATAGTAACGGAAACAAAACTGCTCTCGAAGAGTTTGAATATGTCGGGTTGTCTAAAACACATTCCTCAAAAAATCTAGTTACTGATTCTGCAGCTGGTGGTACAGCTATTGCCTGTGGTAAAAAAACACTGAATGGCTTTTTGGGTATGGACTTAGACAACAATAAATTAAGTTCAATATTAGAAATATGTAAATCAAGAGGTTACGCGACTGGTTTGATTTCTACTTCCAGTATTGTTCACGCTACTCCTGCTTCATTTTATGCAAACGTATCTTCTAGAAGACAGTATCAAGACATCGCACTTCAGTTGAGTGAAAACGATGTTGATTATTTTATAGGAGGTGGGAAAAAACATTTTCAAAACAGAGAAGACGACCGAAATTTGATTTCAGAAATGAAGGACTATGAAATGGTGAATAGCTTAAATAAATTCCGTCAATCAACTTCAAATAAATTAGGGTTTTTCACTTATTACGACGAGCCGCCTAGAATAAATGATGGAAGAAAACCAAAGCTCAACGAAGCCTTGACGGCAACTTTAGAAAAACTCGACCAAAGAGAAAAACCTTTCTTCCTCATGGTTGAAGGTTCTCAAATTGATTGGGGGGGGCACGCAAATGAAATCGACTATATTACTTCAGAATTTAAAGATTTTGACGGTGCAATTTCTGTAGCGGTAAATTATGTGAATTTAAATCCCAATACTCTATTAATTGTTACCGCAGATCACGAAACAGGAGGCTTGGCAATAACGCTAGGAAAAACAAACCCATACACTTTTAGGTCAGATTTTAGTACTGGAGGTCATAGCGCCACTATGGTTCCCGTTTTTAGTTATGGAGCCTGTGCAGATAAATTTAGCGGCATTTATGAAAACACCGCTATTTTTGAAAAAATGCTAGAGACGGTAAAAGGAAATTAGAATTACTTTGTTCGCATACCGTTAATTATTTTCTTCTTAAACGCATCATCATCCTCAAGGACTTCAAAAAAACTGGTCAAAAACTTTTTAGAATCACTGTACTGGGATTCTATATCAAACTGAGATTCGAAATCCTCTAAAAGTTTGAAAAAACTATCCTTTTTTGTAAGGTATTGTTGTCTAACTTCTTGAACCAAATCTTCATCTCTTTTAAAACCTCTGTATTTTCTATCTCGAACACTATCAATGCCTAAGTTACTATTCACGACGGAATAGCTAGGGTTTACAAAGCCAGACATGTCAAAATCATAGGGCAAAGGAATAATTTTATTGTCAACAAAAAGAAGCTTTCCATTGTGTTGATAAGCAACCGAATAATCCGTGTTCCCTATTAAGTATTGATGCATTGAAACCTTGATTGAAGTGATTGCGTCCATCGCCAATGGATGGGTATAGCGCTCAAAGGCTCTTCCTTCAAAACGATCCGCAACATTATCGTCATCCTCAATTAGAAAGCCTTTAAGTTGGTGAGAAATAATTTTTTTCCCTTTAATTTCTTCAAGTGTCACATCAACTCTTCTTGTTTTAAAATGGTAAGGAGATATGTTTTCATAAAACTTATAGGCTAAATACTCCTGAAGGATATTGTCATTTTTTTCTTTCTCTAAAAGACAAGGCAACACAAGTTTTAAGCTTTTATTCCCTTCAAACAATGTTCCATTACCATTCGACTTTTTAATTTTCATTTTAATCGGCGGAAAGTAACATTTTGACCTTCTAAAATTGCCTCTCGCTCGTAAAGAGACATCAACAGTCTCCCAAACATTGTCTTGTTGATAAGAAAGTGTTGTCTTAATTAATATAGAATCATTGGTTTTGACCCTCATATTTTTATTAGAATAACTAAGTTTAATGTTTAAAGGTGACTGAACCTGAAAGAGTAATGTTGTTTTGTTTTCATTTTGAGCGATTGCTCCAAAAAAAATAAAAAAACTCAAGAGGAAATATATTTGTTTATTCATATTATAGTTAATAGATTTATTGAAATAAAAATAACAAAAATTGTGATACGATATCTATCAATTATTAATCATAGGACTTTAATTACGATTTTACTTTCCTTGCTCATCCCTTTCAGCGCATATAGATTCAATATCGTGTATAATATTGATCTCACTTTAATCAGCCTTGCGATAATATTTCCGTTAGTTTTTGCAATTAGAGGGGCTTTTAAAAGACGTGAAAAAGCTTTAGAACACCTTAGTTTGTATCGAGGCTCTCTAAAGACGATCGAATATTTTTTCATGAGCAACTCAAAATTGAGCGATGAATCTAAAAATGATGCCAAGGTTCTTTTGACCGATTTAAGTGATACTTTCTTAAATTATTTATCAAAAGATGACAATAATGCAGAAGAAATTGACAGGAAAACAGAATCATTATTTGATTTCATCATTTCCCACAACGAAGAAATTTCTGGAGGTGTAAAGCAAAAGATCTTTAGGTTCATGAGAGACCTTCATGTTGCTCAAGAAAAACTAATTTCAATACATACGCACAGAACGCCCATAAGCCTAAAAGCTTATTGTCTCATCTTTATCTATCTTTTCCCTGTAATTTACACACCAACAATCATTAACAAGATCGGAATCGACAATCCTTCTGAATTAACTTATTTTATAGTATTGTTGAGTGAATTTATTCTGATTTCTCTTTACAACATTCAAGATCAAATGGAATATCCTTTCGATCGAGATGGTTTGGATGATATTAAGCTTGACAACTATAAGATCAATCGGGTAATTGATTAGCTTTCTTTTTAAAGACTGTCATTAACTGCTTTGATGTTTTGACTTTGTGCACAATAAGCCCATTTAACGTCTCCTGTAATCAGCCTTTCTGGCTGTGCTTTTGTCTTTGATTAAAGTTCAACCATTGACTCAATTGTTGACAAACATCAATAACGTTTTTTCGAAATCATTAAACCAAACCCTTCTTTCTGGTGTAGTATTTTATTTCACATTAATTCCCCGATTGAATTTTATTAAGGTCAATCAAAGCACAATTGAGGATCAGTGAAACTCGCTTAAAAGAATTCCATCAAGCAGCACCACAAAAAGAATGAAAACGTTCAAATAGAACCATCAGACTAAAGCAGTTCATCTTGTTGTTAATCAGATGTTTGTAATTTTTATGAGTAAGTGAAATAAACAATTAAAACTCAAGATTGATAGGATTAACATTAAAATAACCAATAAGCTACCTTAATATGAATTAAACATAAATTAGATAGTGTAAATTGACTAATTTTATCTTAAATAAAATTTAATATGGTAAATATGGTAATTTAATATACTATTTGGGTAAAATATTTAAATAATTACAATGGAAACAGTCTTACCTTTGAATATCATTATAAAAAAGGTTATTGTTATGAAAAAATTATTATTTATTGTCTTATTGATCTCAATCACAATGTTAAATGCAAACTTTGATCGGACTGAATCAACGGTTGAAAAAAAATTAGATTCAATCAGTAATGCTTATGTTGGATTAAGCTTAATCGAGGAAAAAGCCCTTGACGCAATTAAAAATGAAGACTATGTCTTTATCGAAAAAATTATCAAGGACGGAATGTTAAGCCCTAGAGCGTCTATTTTAGGGAAACCGCTTATCATCCATGCAGCAATAAATGACAAAGCCGAGATGTTATTATTACTTGCCAGTTACGGCGCAATGATTAAAGATCCTGTTTGCGAAGAAGGTAAAAATATTATGGAATATGCCATCGAAAACAATGCGATCCATGCACAAGCTCAAATCATCATAATTAGAGCATAACAAAACATTCACACGGGCAGAATTCTATATTAATAATAGTTGAATTTGTAGTTGTGCTGCCAAAAGCTTGCAGGAAATTTCATTTCCTATTTCATCAAAAGAAATTATACGCAGGTTTGGAAAAAAATTAGACATAATAACAAATAAAAAACCGCTATATATTTATAGCGGTTTTTTTGATTGTGCGGGTGAAGGGACTCGAACCCCCAAGCCGTGAAGCACTAGATCCTAAGTCTAGCGTATATTTGCTCAAAGAAAGTTAAATTACTTGATTTACAATTAGTTACATTTTTATTGATATCATTTAAAATCATATAAAACCATCCGATTGTTTTTTTGAGAAGTTTTTATCCCGCTTCCTCAAAAAACTTTATTTGAAAGCATTTTCGAGCCTTTAAGTCTTGGTACGTTAGAGTGGGATTGCCTTTTTTAATGTCCAGAAATTCACAAAAAGTATCAACTAATTTATGTAATGCAACGTTACTGTTACTAAAATACCCTATCTCCAAACATCCATAGAGCATTTCCACCAATGCAGCATACGAACCTGACCAGATAATCTCTCTGCTGTTCTTTTCAATATTACGTTTTTCCAATTGGTCCTTTTAATCTTGAGATAGTTGGTAAAAGGCTCCATCCCCATTATCTTCGCCCAGATACCATCATGAGATGTATTGAACACCAGATTTTAAAATAGGGGCAACTCTTTACCAAGAAACCGTTATCCACATTTTTTTTAGTAAAATAGAGCTCATCAAAATGGGTCCGTTTTTGTTCCATATAGAGGAGAAAATCAATGTTTCTACCAAAAAATGAATTAACTTTTTTTATCTTCTTTACCAAAAAATTCTTCTGTTGCTTCAACCCGACCTTGGGTAACCGGAGTTCACAGGAGCGTACCTCTGAGTAGTAGATTAGGTAGCGCATAGACTCCGTTTTAATGTATTCGAAAAGTTGGATTTCCTCGCTTATATTACGAAACCCTTTTATGTTCTATTGTGCCGCGAAGCTTTCTTAGAGTCTTTACACACAGTAAATAACCCAAGTTTGCTTTATCGAGAAAATTATGGTCGGAGCTTTCTATATCTTCCTACTCTTCATTGAATTCGGATTTTGTGGACTCGATAACATATTCTTGCCTTAATTTCATTGTGGTTTGGAATATGTTGGTTAGTTGTTTAGCGCAAGGTGCGACCAATCGAGTTTTTACAGATTACCCTTCAATCACTTAAAGACGTCTGCCGCATATTCTGCGGTTATATCCCTTTGTTGCATACCGAACATCTCATAGCCCACCATGAATTTCTTGACTGTGCGAGCGTAACAATGGAGGATAGAAACCCATATCCTAATGCCATCCTTTATGAGTCTCACTATCTACCGGTGCCTGGTGGATTCCACTTGAATAAGGGAAAGGGACATTGAAGACCTTATCATATACTTGGGTAACAACACTTAGCGATTTAGCAAAGCTTTCTTTTTCATCTGTAGTCATTTCGATAATGTGCCTCAAGGCTCGCTTGGGGACTATCATTGTTTCAAAGAGCCAAACTGCCAAAAAAGGTATAAGAACTACAAAATGTTCGTTTTCATCGATTATCCTTTCTACTACTTCATGTTCCTTTATCAAATAATCCTCCAATAAGTTAACCTTTATGTATCAGATTGAGCGAGCATCCTACAAAACCACCGCCTATAACACGACTTCCAACAATAACTCCTGACTTGCGGGTTTGATCCACTAAAAAATCAATCTCAGGGCAGCTTACCTCATATTTGTGCTGCAGACCAAAGCGCGTAGCGTTTAGCAAAGTTCCAAACTCAACTATCTCTCCCTTTCCCAGAGATTGAAATGCTGAAAGGACACGCTCGTTCTCGCTGACAACATAATTTACTTTTGTAAATTCATTCAATGGAAGTTTAGACCGCTGATTAAGAAAGGAGGTTTCGTTCTGTTCACTTACATTTAGCACTCCAAGTTTTTTAGCCACGGACTCACATAGTTTTCTACGCTCATTGTACGCCGAACTTGAAAGTTCATGGTGTATTTTTGAATTGATCAGCGCAAACTCATAATCCTTTAAATCAATTTTAACATAGTTGATTTTCATTGTGCTGCAATCGAGCAAAAAGGTATGACCTTTCTTGCCGAACATAGAGACGTATTGGTACATGATACAACACTGAACCCCAACAAGCTGATGTTCAGATTTTTCGATATATTTATCAAGAGCCATCACGACACTGTTCTCCAAAGCTGCCGATGACGAAAGTCCAGAGCCTATAGGAATATCGTTCCCAAAGACAAGATCAAAGCCTTCAATCCCAAAACCTCTCCTTTACAATTGATTGACGACTCCCAATATCTAGTTTTGCCAACCCACCTCGGGTAAGGGTTCCAACTTTTCAATACCAAACTCGTAATTTTCATCAACATCTATAGCATAGATTCTACATATTTTAAGTTCGTTTCTGGCAACTGCACATATAATTCCCTTGTCAATTGTGGCAGGAAAAACATAACCGCCATTAAAATCAGTACGTTCACCGATTAGGTTAATACATCTAGGGGAAAAAACTAAAATAGGTGTTGACTCATAAATATTTATAAAACTCGATTTCACATGTGTTTTTAAGTCTATTTTCATTTTGAAGAATGGCTGTAAATATTCAAATCTTTGGTGTTACACACTAAAATTGGGTTATTAATCAAAATTTGATATTGCTTTTCTTTTAAAAGATTGAATTAGAATTAAATCCTCATTAGCTCCAAAATGCCCATAATCCCTATTTGTTACTTTTTTAAAATACATCTCTGAAGTTTCGTTATCTCCAATCCCGAAATAGCCTAAGGCGATTAAATAATTACAATGAATTTTATTGCGGCTGTTCAAGTTTTCTTCCCAAACCGCTAGATCAGGAAGGGAAACAGCAAAATAATAAATTTTTACATCGTCATTAATATGGCTTCTACCATAATCAATTAATTTTTGAAACCTTACATTAGCTTCATTAATTTTCCCTATTTTTTTTAATGCCAGACCTTGATAGAAGATAGTATCCGGTTGTTGGTCATTATAGCACCAAGAAATCAAGGGCTTTTGAAAAATTTTTGTTTTCAATTTCTTTCTTTGATATACCAATAAGTGCTTTTTCATAAGCTCCAGTTACTTTACCTTTACCGCCTTCCCAAGGATGAAATTGTCTTGACATCAATAAGTCATATGCTTTTTGAAAAGGATATGAAATCCGACCCATTCTACATATAAATCGTCTCGCTATTCTAGCAAGTGCAAGTGTTTTTCTAAAAACGCTAAACGAAATTCAACTGATTTATTCTGTTTTTTATATAACTGGTCAAGTTCCATTAATATACGGCATTTACATCTGTTGGAAAAACAGACTGATAGGCATCGTTTACGGCTACGGCTGGATTTGCCCACCATAAAAAGGTTTGGGGTTGTGAGGTTCTGTTGTACAGTTTTGCTTTAATCTCTAAATAAGCTATATCCGGATATATGGTAAAACCTGTCATTCCTTTGGTACGGAACATACGTTCTATTTCACTGCACCAAACGGTTGCGCTTCCATCTTCATTTTCTTCAATACTATAATCTACAGGGTCGTAGGTACTGGGCCTGTGATGTTGTGGCCAGTTAAATTCAATCCCTCCAGAAATCCAGGGATCAGTTAAGCCTACCAGTGCAGGTTTTATGACTTCATTATAATATACAAAGTGTCGTTGTTTAACCTTGTCATACGCCATTTGGATACGGCCTCCCAACTCGGGCAATATCATTATTTTTATATAATCATTCTCCAAATAACAGGCTTGCCATACTTTGTCTATTTTTTCATCGGATATTTTTTCGATAACCGGATGTGGATATACGGCACCGCTACTCGCCTGATAGACTCTTTTTTCTAAAAAATTGGATTCTTTTCAGGGGTTCCTACTTCATAAGTGGAGATAACTACTTTTTCTGTCCAAACTTTTACTTTCATTATAATTCTATTATTTACTTATTTCTTAATTTTTTTGTTATCGTGGAGTAAAGTTTTTATAAAAGTCAAACAGTTCTATGTGCAAATTTTAATTTTAAACTTTAACTCAATTTTTTTTTTTGGTTTTAAATACAATAGCCCTATTTGATTATTAAAGGCATTCGGTGCACAAGTTTGTGGTTCTATTGCAATATTTTTCCTGTCTGGTGGGGTGTATATTTGCAAGTAATCATATCCCTTTAGCTCCATAATAACATTGTATGTATGAGTTTTTAGAATAGCTTTTATGTCCTTGTCCGTTTTTAGTTTGAAACAATGGTTCAGGTTTTTAGTTCCTATATTTTTTAATTCTAAAAAATCTTCAATGGTTTCTACGCTTCCATATGGAATTAAATTTTCATTTACAGGAAAATGTTCGTTACCAAATATTTGTAATGAACAATCATCAACTATATCATCTACCTTAAAATAGGGATGCCATCCATGACCCAAAGGAAATTCTTGTTGCCCAATATTTTCAACACACGTTGTAATTGTCAGGGCATCATGTTGCAACTTGAATGTATTTTCTATATGTGCTTCGAAAGGAAACCCTGGATGGTTTTTTTTATACCTGTAATTGGTTTTTATCACACCGTTTTTATGGTCTATTGATTCAACAGTAAAAGATTGATTATAAACCAATCCATGCAAGGCATGTGGCAATGGAGTATCGTTTTTTGGCAACCCATAAGATTGCCCATTGTAATGATATGTGGCATTATTAACTCGGTTAGGATAAGGAAATAATTGGGCGCCTGAGTAGGCTTGCTCAGTCTGGCTTTGCATTTCTTTTTCTGAGAGTACGCCCAAGCATATAGGCTTACCGTTAACAACATACTCGTTTAAAGCTCCTCCATATGTTGGAATTAATGAAAACCAAGTTTGGCTACCTTTTAATTGCAAGCGTAAAACTTTATGCTCTGATATGGAGGTTATATTACTTGTATAAACATTTCGAGATTTCATTTCCAAAAAATTATCAGCATTTGTTTTTTGTATCT
>JAFMCL010000017.1 GCA_017857815.1 Flavobacteriaceae bacterium
ATTAAGCTTAAAAGTTGTCTTTTTCAAACGCTTCTAAGCTCCAAACTATTTCAGGATTCTCGATAGAATCTGGTGCTGATCCCATTGCTTTGGCGTGGATGTCTTCGTCGATATTATTAAACCTGACGACCCAATAATCAACCCCCCCAATTTTAGAAATACCTTCAAGCAGTTCCACATCAATGTTGTGCTTCTTTTTTAAATGATGTGCAAAAAAATAACAGCTTTTCCAACTTTGATCTGGTTTTGGTTTGAAATCTAAAAGAAACTCATCTATTAATTCTTGTCGCTCCATTGCTGTAAAATATAAATGTTATTCATGGCAAAGAAAAGAAAAAGTTTTGAAAACACAGAAGAGAAAAGCCTGTTGTTTGAACCTAAGGATCAGTTTTTTTCTGTGTGTTTTTGTTTATTTTTTCTTTCTTCTATTTGCGTGTTTATCCCCCTTGGTTTTGGGCTTACTGTATTTTTTGGCGATCTTAAATTTATAAGATCCACCTAAGTTGGTTTTTTTGTTTTTGTCTTTTTTTTCTTCCATTTCACAAGGGATAAAAAACGCCTCCTTAACAGACAAGAGGTGTTTGATTTTTATTTTTTAGCTTTACAATGCTTGCACTTAATTTCTATTCCGTCTATCTGTACTTTATTCTTAGCATAGTCCTTGACACTTTTAAACGACTTGCAACCAGGACATTTTACCTCAGTTAGCACGCCCTCACTATCAAATTTCCTTCTGCTTAAATACAAAGGAGTTTGCTTGCTGTAGGATTTAATTTTGTTTTTATCTTCTTCGTTCATGGTATGGTATTTTCTAGGGCATAAACTTACGAAAGAACTGCCTCAATAGGATTATTTTATTGTTCAATAAAAAAAAACCTTCAGCCAATTAGCTATAAATTAGCTTATAAGAAATCAAATTAAAAGACTTAGAACGAAAGATTCGAAGTCAAATGTTTTCCCTTAATTTTACAACTTAAATCAAGCTATGAGTAAAAATAAAGTTTCCTTTCGTTGGGCGTTTAAAGAGTTTATTTGGCCCAGAAGAAAAATCGTTTCTTTTGGACTTTTCCTAATACTTGTGCGGAGTTTGTCGGGCTTGGTACTTCCCTATGCCAGCAAAACCTTAATTGACGAAGTCATCCCCTCTAAAAACACCGAGGCCTTGACCTTGTTGTTGATCGTGGTTTGTACAGCCTTATTATTTCAGTCCATCAGTTCCTTTTCATTAACTCGAATTTTAAGTGTCGAAGCACAACATTTGATTTCTGTTCTCCGAGCGACGGTGCAACAAAAATTACTCAAACTTCCCGTTAGTTTTTTTGACAACAATAAATCTGGGGCGTTGGTCTCTCGAGTAATGACCGATGTGGAAGGGGTGCGAAATTTGGTTGGTACCGGCTTGGTACAATTGATCGGAGGAAGTATTACTGCCATCATTTCACTCGTCATTTTGATTCGAATCAATGCGCAAATGACCTTGTTTGTTCTGGCTCCTGTTCTTATATTTGCCCTAATTGCACTCAAAGCATTTGGATACATACGTCCGATTTTCAGAGCCCGTGGGAAAATTAATGCAGAAGTAACTGGACGGTTAACCGAAACCTTAAATGGGATTCGGGTCATCAAAGGATTTAATGCAGAAACACAAGAACAACACGTTTTTGAAAAAGGTGTAGATGAACTTTTTCAAAACGTAAAAAAGAGTTTAACTGCTACCGCATTCATGACCAGTTCGTCAACCCTTTTACTGGGATTGGCATCCGCTGGAATCATGGGAATGGGAGGTTATTTCATTATGAAAAATACCATGACCTATGGGGAATTCGTATCCTTTACACTCTTCCTAGGCTTTATGATTGCTCCCATCGTTCAGATGAGTAATATTGGAAGTCAGCTCACCGAAGCTTTTGCGGGACTGGACCGAACACAAGAATTAATGGCCCTCCCCGAAGAAAACGATCTCGAAACCCGAACCTTAGCCCTTGCGAAAATCGAAGGGAATGTTTCTTTTAAAAATATTTCGTTTAGTTATGACGACAAAACCGAAGTGCTCCACGACATTTCATTTGAAGCACCCAAGGGAAGTGTTACCGCCTTGGTTGGATCTTCTGGTTCTGGTAAATCTACCATTGCTGGTTTGACCACTGCTTTTTTAAACCCAACTTCCGGTCAGGTTTTAATTGATGGCGTCGATTTGTCAAAAGTAGATCTAAGAAGTTTCAGATGCCAATTGGGCGTAGTGTTACAAGACGATTTTTTATATGAAGGAACCATTCGAGAAAACATTCTTTTTCCACGACCAGATGCCACTGAAAAAGAACTGTTAGCGGCTGTTGAAGGCGCCTATGTCAACGAGTTTACTGACAGATTTGACGATGGCTTAGACACCCTCATTGGAGAGCGTGGGGTAAAATTATCGGGAGGACAACGCCAGCGTATTTCTATCGCTCGTGCTTTATTGGCGAGACCCAAAATTGTAATTTTAGACGAGGCGACTTCCAATTTAGATACCCAGAGTGAAGCATTTATTCAAAAGAGTTTGTCTGTTTTGATGCAGGATAGGACCACTTTTGTGATCGCCCACCGACTCAGTACCATTCAGAAAGCTGATCAAATCTTGGTTGTTGAAGAAGGGGATATTGTAGAACGTGGCAAGCATGAAGAGCTGATTGCTGCACGTGGAAGATACTATGAGCTGTATACCTATCAAACACGAATGTAAGTCGATCTAATGAGCGATCACCGTAAATGAAGGCAACAGCAAGTTTATCACTGACCAACCTTAATGTGGTTGAGCCACTGCTTTAAGCGGTCGGGCCATTGTTGTAAATGTCCGCGACCTATTCCGAGACCAAAACCGTGACCTCCTTCGGGATAGATATGCATTTCCACAGGGACCCCATTTCTCTCAAGGGCTTGATAAAACAAGAGACTGTTCGCTACGGGGACTGCTTTGTCATCTGTTGCATGCAACAAGAAAGTTTTTGGCGTTTGAGAGCTTACTTGTAAATCATTCGAATAATGATCGATCAATTTTTGAGATGCATTTTTCCCGATTAAGTTGTTTTTAGACCCAGCGTGATAATGCTTTTTATCAAAAGTGATAACAGGATAAATTAAAACCATAAAATCAGGTCGAGCACTCAAAGAATCAATTGGATCTTTTGAATCTCCTAGCACATTTTCATCGTAATGTGTACCAAGAGTTGAGGCCAAATGACCCCCTGCCGAAAAGCCCATTACTCCAACCTGACCAGGGTCTATATTCCATTTTTTAGCGTAATGTCGAACCAGGCGAATCGCCTTTTGGGCATCCTGCAAAGGTGCAATTTCTGGTTGGATGAGTGTGCTTGACTTTGGAAGACGGTATTTTAAGACAACGGCTGCTATTCCTTGTGCGTTATACCATTTCGCAATATCGATACCCTCCCAATCATAAGCAAGAATCGAATAGCCACCCCCAGGGCAAATAACTACTGCCTGACCTGTGGCGGTTTTTTTGGAAGGTAGGAATACTTCAAGCGTCGGGTTTTGAACATTTGAAATCCTTAGAATGTCTCGATACATTTTATTTTCGACTTCTTCAGATGGATTTTGATTGGGAACTCCATCAGGCCAAAGCGGTAATATTGTCTGTCCAAAGCCAACACTGGGACTTAAAAAAATGGTGACCAATCCTATAAGATATAGATTTTTCATTTCTAATACAATAGAATTATTTTAGGAACAATTTATTGGCCGGGATTATCTGTTTAGGAATCCCAGGGCCTTTGTAAAAAGCATCTAACCAACCACCTCCGTTTTGATTGTGATAATCAACCATTATTTTATGAAGTCCAGGCTTTAGTTCCACATTTCCTACTCTTTCTAGGGGGCCGTGTCCTCCGTCATTGTCAACGATCATCTCATCATTGATATACAACCTACTGCCGTCATCCGAGTTTAAATAAAAACGATAATCACCTTCTTTTTCAATTTGAATATGTGAGGTATATCGAATCCCAAATTGATATTTTACTTGATTGATACTGTCGACCCGAAACTCATAGGTTAATCCAGATTTTACCGGTTTCATTTCATGAAAACTAGGTAAAAAATCCAATTCTTTTTTACTTTCATAATATTTAAATCGAATACCATTATTGCTGGATTTTTTTACCATTCTGAAATAGGCCCTTGAAACATCACTTTCCTGATCTTCTCCACTGAATGCCTTTGCTGAAACAATAGCGGTTTCATTTAAATTAAATTTGCCCTCATACAAATTTGAATTCCGATTGGGTAGGGTTCCATCCGTAGTGTATCTTATTTCCGCATCACCATTTACGTCTATTTGAACTACAGCCGTCTGGTCGACATACAAACCGCCGGCCGAGGCATATAAATTTGGTTTAGGGTAAATTATAGGGGACGGAATAACTACCTTTTGCTCTGAGAAGTCACTTTCCGGAGTGCCCTTAAAAGCAGAAACGACAGGCCTTCCAATCCATGCTTGGGGAGGAGTCACTCCAAGTAATTTTGCGGCAGTAGCGGCATTATCATAGGTGTAAACTTTATCTTTAATCAGGTAACCTTCTTTAATCCCTTTACCATACACTATAAATGGGATTTCAATTTCATCGAGGGTTTCTCCTCCATGACCATAACCAATACCGCCATGATCCGCCGAAACGATAAAAGCAGTTTCTTCAAAAATTCCGGCATCTTTTGTCGCTTGAATGATTTGTCCAATCTGTTGATCAATGTGAGCTACCGCATCATAAAAAGCAGGGGTTTTATGTCCCATACTGTGACCTACATGATCAACATCATCAAAATGAATGAATAAGAAATTTGGTTTTTTATCCTTTAGGTAGTTTACTGTTTTTTCAAGGGTTAACGCATCTGTTTTTTGATTGACATCATAGTTGAGCGCACTTCGTTCAATTAAACGGACAAAGCCTTTCCAAGTATAAATCGCCCCCATCTCCATGTCAGGTCTTTGTTGGCGTGCTACACCAAAAATTGTGGGATATATATCTTCTGAGCCAGTTAGGACTGGAGGTAAAGTAAAATCGTCTTTTTCCCAACCGTTGGAGGTCACCCCATGCTGTTCTGGTCCCGAACCCGAAACCATCGAAGCCCAATTGGTACTACTTGAAGTCGGAAGCACCCCCCGTGCATTTAAGGTATAGGCGCCTTTGGCCATCATCTCATCCATTACCGGCGTTTTTGAGTTTAGAATACCATTTGGACTCATGGCATCCACTCCAATAATAACCAAGTGTTTGACTTTAAAGTCAGTTGGCTTGTCGCAAGCGACTGAGGTCAATAGCAGAAGAAATAAAAAATTTAGAGTAAAAGTTATTGTTTTGAACCATTTCATAATTAATGAATTAACGATTCAAGTTAGTAAATCATAATTAAACTATAACTTTAAAGCTTAAAATTTATAAAAAACACCTACTCAAGAAAATAATTTTTTATTGGAACACAGACCTAATAAAAACTTGTTTGAAGAAGTTCATCTCGTTTCCAAAAGATTTTATAAGGAATAGGATTGCGCTTATTGTTTTTCATGCAAGGCCACTGAATCGTCACTAATTCATAAAGCGCCTAAAGCCTTCGTGTTCTTGGACTTGGTGCAGGTAAACTTCTTCAAGCGTTCTCATTGTCCGTCGTTAATAGCCGAAGTTGTGCCTCCACATTTTCAGAAAACTCGCTGTTTTTACAGCCAAATATTGTAATTGTAAAAAAGACGGCGAGGGTGAAGAAAACTTTCAGTTTAATTAAATATTTTCATTTTTTAAATTAAGATAAAGCTGTTCAACTTTATCTCTAGCCCACGGTGTTTTTCTTAAAAATTTAAGACTAGATTTTATTGAAGGATCTTTTTTAAAACAATTGATATTAACTTTTAGCGCTAATTTTTCCCATCCATGACGTTCCACCAATACTTCTAAAATGGTTATCAATTTCACCCCGTGCAATGGGTTGTTGCGTTGTTCTTTATGAGGAACATTTTCTTTATCCATTAATAAACTAATTAATCCTATTTAAATTAAGAACAACGTTTGGGTTTTGATTGAAAGGGATGCTGAATACCGCATTTCCTAAAGATACCCCAAATTGAAAAACCGTCAAAACTTGTTTTAAAGGGTTTTCTTTAGGCAAAGTTAGTTAAGTGACTCCAAACTCTTTATGATTGCTTTTTAGGTCTTTAGCTATTTCACTTAATTCTTTTTCTTTTTCAAATTCTACAAAAAGATGTCCATCTACTAAGATTTTTGGATTTATAGAAAGTTTAAAAATTTCATAATAAACCTCTCGTTTTGTGACCTCATCAAAGTTTTTGTTTTTTCTAAGTCTCTTTCTGTAAGTAATCCAATTTGATAATAGAATGAAAGGGTAGAAGAGTAGTAGTAAAAATAAAGATGTTGTCCTCACCCTTGTTGGCTGAATGTGTTTTATTTTAAAGCCACTTAATTTTCCAAAACACCGAAGTTTTAAAATGCCAATCAAAAAAATGTGACCATAATATATTTCATCCGTGATGTCTTCTTTAGACATCCAAATACTATCTAATTCGTTGGGAGCAATAATTGAATTAAACCGCTCACTTTCTGAAAGAAGGTAGCTCATTTTAGCTCTTAGATTGGAGTAATTAGGAGTTGTAACAATAAGCCCTCCGCCTTTTTTTATAACACGATTAAATTCTTTAAAAGAAGCCAATTGATCTGAGAAATGCTCTATACCTTCTTGACAGATTAAATAATCTGAACAGGCATCATCAACAGGAAGACCTTCCGCAATATTTGCTCTTTTACAATCTAATCCTTCGATTTTAAAATATTCAGGGAATAGATCTAACGGCAATGGATTAGCTCCAATTTCTTTTAAGGTCTTTGTAGTAACGCCATTCCCAGCAGGAAAATCTATGACAGATTTATTGAGAAACCTCCCCTTGTTTTTGTGCAGATATTTCTTAACATGATACTTAATACTTTTAGGGTTTTCCTCGTAATTCATTTTTTATAATTTTCCCCCAAAACTTGTATTGGGTATGTCGTGTGTTTAAGCCTCTAATTTAGTGAATACAAACCGAACAGAAAATCTGTGAGGACTTTAGAAAACATGCTAGATCATATAATTTTTTATATAAGTTAATATATAGTTGATGTTGCATTAAAAAAGTTTTCGTTCTTTTTTAAGAATCTACCATTATTGAATATAGCGTGAAATTTGATTGAACCGGCGCAAAAAGCCCTTATCTAAAAACTCTAATAGCACAACTTTCACGGTTTATACTAAATAATTTTCTTTTCTGCGATCAAATTTCGCTGCTTCAATTCTAAGCCCAAATCTTTTATCTCTGGATTCAAGTATAAAACCAATTAGCACTTTGAGAATTAGAGTTAGAAAATATTATAACTTAATAACCGAATTTTGGTTTGAATGTTTTTCATTCTCTAAAACTTTTTTATTTAAATATTGCAGTAGATTCAATGCACAAAATTACTTGAATAGACACCCCCCACAATGGCGTTTATTTTTTGACAGAAGCCGTTGTTTTATTCCAATTAGAATAGCCCCAAAAATCCTTACCACCATTAAATGTATTTTCAAGAAAAGTTAATAACTGATATTTAAACTTTTCGTGTTTCATTTTATCCCTATTGAGCCTAGTCTTTTTAGAATAATTCAATTGATCAATCCAACTTATCTTAGCCCGAAAATCCTTCATTACTTTTGGATGGCTCGCATTGAAAACAGGGATTTTATCCATAGCACCGTAATTGAAAGTATCCGGCCTAGACTTGTATTCTTCATTAATTTTATCCCTCCCGTGGTGTATCGAATCTTGTTCTTTCTTTTTTGATTGCATCAGGTGGGGAGGACGAACCCATCCGTAATGATATACTGTTGCATTAACTTCAGTTACGTTTAGTTTCTCCTCCGCTTTTTTTCTAAACGATTGAGCATCTTTATAAGAGTAAATTTCGGCATTATTCTTGACGATCCTGATTTCATTTTTATACCAACCATGAACCGGTAAATAATGCTCATAATCACCAAAAAAGTGATGATAATTAAACAGGAAACCATCAATATTTTTATTTGTTAAATTGTCTGTACAGGCTGCTACAATCATCGGATGGTCTTTTTCGTGAATTACCTCATCAGCTTGCAAATAGAAGCACCAATCTCCTTGGCATTGGTTCATGGCGAAAGTTGTTTCGTTGGCAAAAACTTTCCCATCAATGAAATCTCGTTCAGACCAAACTCTGTCAATTATTTTGATTTTATCGGAATTGATGGATTCAATTTCTTCTCGTGTTTTATCGTCTGAATCACAATCTCCCAACGCCACAATAAATTCATCAACTATGGGTAATATGGATAAAATTGATTCCTTTATTGGAAAATAATACTTCGTAGCATTACGTACCATTGTAAATCCGCTAATACTCATTTTTGATAGTCTTTATTGGTTAGTGTGTAAAATGATGCCTAAAAAAAGACGTCATTTTTCGGACCAAACACCCTCCGAATTTTTATTTTCACCTTAAATTTCTTCAAAGCTAAATTATAAAAATTTGGTGGTCTTGAAAAATTGGCAGAAACCTTTCTATTTAGTGATTAAGAACAGTGTTTTATGGGCTGTTTTGAAGGGCATTTTACATTTTTTCTAATACCCAACTTGGAGCAATTTTCATAATCCAAGCGATTAATCTCCATCTTTTGGTTATATAAACTTTTTTTTTCTGTTTTAAAATTGCCGAATAGATTTGATAGGAAGCTTTTTTTACGGGGGCTACCCAAAAAAGCCCCTCACCTTTAGCCATGGGTGTGTCCACAAGACCGGGTTGAACATCAGTAATTTTTAGGTCTAATTTTTCATTTTTAGCAATACATCTCAAAGCTTCAAGATAATTTGCTTGAAATGCTTTCGACGCACTATAAGAAGGACAATATCGATTACCCCTTAAAGAGGCGATAGATGAAATTCCAACGAGATGACCATGACCTTGCTTTTTTAGCTTTGAAAACATAAATTCATAGACTTTGGCAATGCCGTTGACATTAGTTTTGATTACTTTATTTTCTATTTCCCAGTTCAATTCTTGATTCAATTCAGAAACTCCAGAGGAAACGATTACTAAATCAACGACCTTTAGTTGGCTGAAAAGTGATTCCATTTTATCGTCTGAATTATTTATTTCTGTTATATCGTGCTCTTGAATTAAAATACGATTTTTAGAATTTCCTTTTATTTCATTTAGCAAATCCGTCCTACGCCCAGTTATTGCAACAGTCCAATCCTTTTCAATCAGTATTTCAGCTAGACCTCTTCCGATTCCAGAGGTTCCTCCAATTATAATTGCTTTTTGCATTAGGTGTTGATTTTGAGGCATCTACAAGATACAGAAAACTACTTTTTTTATCAAAAAAAGTGTTGTTAAATTATGGGTTTTTGTGCAGCCTGACGGGAAGGATATAAAAAGTAGCGGATTTAAAAGCACTAACTTTTCAGTCTGACAATGACCTATTATATATAAATTTTTATTCATTGAAGCTCTTAAACATCTATTTTTCATATAAGACTTAAGTTAGCCTTAATAAGAAAAACTTATTAATTCATAAGAAATTCTAAATTAAAAAATCCCAAAACTTGATTTAGGTTTCTTACTTTAGAAAAAAATTAAAATATTATGAGCGAAAGTAAATGTCCTTTCCACGGATCGACTACCACACCTAATCTAGGTACGCAAAACAAAGACTGGTGGCCGAACCAACTAAACTTAGATATATTACGCCAACACAGTGATCGGAGCAACCCACTACCCGAGTTGGACTACAAGAAAGAAGTAAAAAAACTGGATCTTGAAGCTGTAAAAAAAGACATCAAAGTCATGTTAAAAGACTCCCAAGATTGGTGGCCTGCAGATTATGGTCACTATGGTCCTTTTTTCATCAGAATGACTTGGCACGCAGCGGGAACCTATCGAACAGGAGATGGTCGAGGGGGTGCTGCAACAGGAGCACAACGATTTGCTCCGCTTAATTCTTGGCCCGATAATGGAAACTTAGATAAAGCACGTCGTTTACTTTGGCCCATTAAAGAAAAGTATGGAAATAAACTCTCTTGGGCAGACTTACTTGTTCTAGTAGGAAATGTAGCCATTGAGGACATGGGAGGCCCCAACCACGGAACAGTGATGGGAAGAGAAGATATTTGGCAACCTGAAAAAGATATTTATTGGGGAGCAGAAGACGAATGGCTTGGCGACAATCGTTATGGCGACACTCGTCAATCTCTTGAAAATCCCCTGGCTGCAGTACAAATGGGGTTGATTTATGTCAACCCTGAAGGTCCCAACGGAAATCCTGACCCAGCACTATCCGCTCAGGATGTTCGTGAAACCTTCAAACGTATGGCAATGAATGACGAAGAAACAGTAGCACTTACCGCAGGAGGACATACTTTCGGTAAAGCACACGGTGCAGGAGATGCTGCTTTGGTAGGTGCAGAGCCTGAAGGAGCTCCTATGGAACAAATGGGGTTAGGATGGAAAAGTACCCATGCTTCTGGCGTAGGAGTAGATGCAATCACAAGTGGTATAGAAGGACCTTGGACAACCAATCCAATTCAATGGGATATGGGCTATTTAGAACTTCTCTTCAAGTATGAATGGGAATGTAAAAAAAGTCCCGCTGGAGCTTGGCAATGGCATCCGATAGACTGTGCAGTAGAAGATATGGTTCCTCAAGTGGACGGAAGCGACGTAAAAGTACTTCCTATGATGACCACAGCAGATATGTCCTTAAAGGCAGACCCACATTACAAAGCCATTTGTGAACGCTTTTTAGCAAACCCAGAGGAATTTGGAGAAACTTTTGCCCGTGCTTGGTTTAAACTTTTACACCGCGATATGGGTCCGAAAACCAATTATATCACTGGAGATTATAAAAATGTAGAATACATCTGGCAAGATCCAACTCCAACAGGAAAAATTTTAACTCCTGCTGAGGAACAAAATTTACGTGAAGCACTTTCCAATTCTGGTCTCAGTATCCAAGAAATGGTAAACACCGCTTGGGCAAGTGCCAGCACTTTCCGTGGATCAGACAATCGCGGTGGTGCCAATGGAGCTCGTATCCGCCTTGTACCTCAAAAAGATTGGGAAGTCAACCAACCCGAAAAGCTTGCAAAAGTTCTAGGTGTATATGAGCAAATTGCAAAAGAACACAACACTAGTGTTGCAGATGTGATCGTTACAGCGGGTGCTGTAGGAATTGAAAAAGCAAGTGGTCAAAAAGTAGCTGTTACTACAGGTCGTGGCGATGCTACTCAAGAAAGTACAGATGTAGATTCATTCGATCTGTTAAAACCCAAAGCATGTGGTTTCAGAAACTACTCTGAGAAAGAGTTTGCTGTGAGTCCAGAAGAAATCCTTCTTGACAAAGCCCAATTGCTAGGACTTACTCCTGCAGAAATGACAGTGCTCGTGGGAGGAATGCGTGCAATGAAAATTTCATACACAGGCGAAGGGGTTTGGACCGATGGACAGTTAAATAACTCCTGGTTTAAGACCTTACTCGCGATGGATGTGGAATGGAGTGCTACCGGTTACAATAGTTATGTAGCCAAAGATCGTAACACAGGTGCAGAGGTCAGAACCGCTTCAAGAACAGATCTTGTTTTTGGTTCCAACTCTGAACTAAGAGCTATTGCAGAGGTCTATGCTCAGGACGATAATAATGATAAATTCGTATCCGATTTTATTCATGCATGGAATAAAATCATGAACGCAGATCGTTTTGACTTAAAATAGATTCAAAATTTATCTTAGTTTTAAAAAACCCGATTTCATATCGGGTTTTTTGTTTCATGGATTTGAAACATAATGTAATTCACACTAAGATTTACTAAGCATCAATATATTTTAAACACCCTTGTTTTGCAATTGAATTCGTATTTTTGTGCGAGAAGTTAATGTAATGGCAAAAAAGGGAAAACCTGCACAAACCACCGATCCAAATGTAATCCGCCAGCGCCAACTGCTCCTGGGCGGTGCTTTGATGTTGATTGCACTACTATTATCCATAGCTTTTATTTCATACCTATATGATTGGAAAGCAGACAATAGTACTCTAGGCGCATTCACAGACAAAACTGTAAAAGCTCAAAATCTACTCAATAAAATTTGGAGCATTGGAGAGTCATTTTTTTGTGTCTCAAGGAGTAGGATTGGCATTCATTCTTTTTCCGTACTTACTAGGACTTAGTGGATTTCAATTGTTTTTTAATCGCAGTTTACATCGTTTGGCTTCATTCTGGGGATGGGGCATCGCTCATATCCTTTGGCTCAGTATCGCCTTTGGATATTTTTTCCCAAGTCAGCCGCTGTACTCAGGAATTATAGGATATGAGATCAACCTTTTTCTCACTACCTATATTGGTCGTATCGGAATCTTCACTGGTCTAACTTTTTTCTTTTTGTGCTTTTTGGTCTTAGAACTGGGTTGGACTCCAGAAAAAATGAAGACTTGGTGGAACCGAGTTATGGTCCAAACAAAAAACTCAAACACTCCCGGAGAAGAGCAAGATATTGAACCCTGTAGTTCAAAGGAGCATAGTACCGAAACACCCAATGAAGCAGAAATCGATTTGTCTCCCACTCCCTCTGCCCACATAGTAGAGCCAGAAGAAACACTCTCCTTGAAAAAGAATTAAATCACAATGGAAGTGGAAGCCGCTGAGGAAGAAACTATGGATGAAGTGCTTGCAAAACATTTGGTGGAAAACAAGATTTTTTTAATCGTTCACATCAACATGCTTTTACCGGGAAATCAAATGGGAATTTCCCCAGTAATTCTTTGGCTCAGATTACCCATACAATTTGTGTTCATCTACTGAGCCTATACCAAACTTAAGTAAACACGAATTAATTTTTAACAACAGCACCTGATCTTATTTGATTTTAAAAACAACTCCTTAATACGTTTAAAAAATAAATTGTAATTTCATTACCATTAGTTTTAAAAATGATTTTTCATTTATGAAAAGGAATACTTTCTCAAAGATCATTAGTGGGATATTACTGATTTTACTGATTTTCATTTTTTTTGGTTTAAAACCTGAAGAAAAAGTAGATTTCAGTACGCAGGTAAAACCAATCCTCAACAAGCGTTGTATCTCCTGCCACGGGGGCGTTAAAAAAAACGCAGGATTGAGCTTTCTATTTCAAGAAGAAGCGATGTCAATCACCGAATCTGGAATGCCTGTTATTCTCCCAGGCAATGCAAAAAAAAGTCTTCTGATCCAAAAACTACATGAGACGGATCCCGAACAGCGAATGCCTTACCAAAAAGAACCGCTATCAAAAGAAGAAATTGACATACTCACGCGCTGGATAGATCAAGGAGCAGAATGGGGAGCGCATTGGGCATATACTGTTCCAAAAAAAGAGACATTGCCCGAGGTTGCAGACGAATTTAAGGAGTTGGGTTTTTTAAGACAACCCATCGACTACTTTGTTGCAGCCCGAATGGAAGAACTAAAATTATCTCCCAACCAGATCGCTGATAAAGAAATTTTGGCAAGACGCGTAGCATTTGATTTGACAGGGCTTCCCCCAGCGCGGCCTCTTTTTGATGCTTTTATTTCTAATAAAATAAGTTATGAAAATCTCGTTGACAGTCTTTTAAATTCTAATGGTTATGGCGAGAAATGGGCAAGCTGGTGGCTCGATTTAGCCCGTTATGCGGATACCAAAGGTTATGAAAAAGATGCCGGTCGTTCCATATGGCAATACCGCGATTGGGTTATTCGCGCCCTCAATGATGACATGCCCTACGACACATTTTCTGTAGAACAATTGGCAGGAGACTTGCTGCCCAACCCTAGTGTGGATCAATTGATTGCTACCGCCTTTCATCGCAATACCATGAGCAACGACGAAGGCGGAACAGAAGATGAGGAGTTTAGAGTCGCCTCTGTGATCGATCGTGTTAATACCACTTTTGATGTATGGCAAAGCACGACCATAAGTTGCGTCCAATGTCACAGTCACCCCTATGATCCCATTAAGCAAAATGAATATTATAAATTAATGGCATTTTTTAATAATTCCAGAGATGAAGACACCCCCGACGAAGCACCAAATTTTAGAATCTATTCTGATGAAAACACAAAAAGGATCGCGTCTATTTTAGAATGGAGTGCTCAATATGGGGATAAAAAAACCATCGAGGATTTAGATAAATTCTTTCAGTACTTAGAACCCAAATACCAATTGCACAATTGTAAAGACTTTGTTAATGGAGAGCTTTCCGATTCAAAATATCTCGCACTTCGAAACAATGGTTCCGCCTATCTCAGAAATGTCAATACTCAGGGGAATACGAATTTGTACTTTTATTATACCGCCAACCCAAGGGGAACTGAAATCACCATTCGCAATGGAAGTGCTAAGGGAGAAGTCTTAGCTAAATTTCCTGCCAAGCAAAGCAAATGGACCATTGCGAAAGTTCCATTCAAGCCAGTAAACGAGACCATCGATTTGTATATCGAATCTAAAAACGATGGAATTACCCCCCTAAGAACGGGGAGTAAAATTCTATGGTTTGCCTTTGTCCCTGAACTTCCCGGTAAAGGGGAAATAGGTTTTAATAAAATTGAAAAAGAACTTCTTGAACTAATTAACAACCCTGAAAGTTTAACCCCTATTATGATCGAAAACCCCAAGCACATGCAACGAAGCACGCATGTTTTCGACAGAGGAGATTGGACCTCCAAAGGGGAAGAGGTCGCAGCGGGCACTCCAGAATTTTTAAACAATTGGGACAATGAATGGGAGAAAAACAGATTGGGGTTGGCCAAATGGATTGTCAGTGAGGAAAACCCCTTAACCGCTAGAACGCTAATTAACAGGGTTTGGCATCAACTTTTTGGCCGTGGTATCGTGAGTACAATCGAAGACATGGGAACCCAATCAGAACCCCCATCACACCCCGCTTTATTGGATTGGATGGCGGTGAATTTTATTGAATCTCAAGACTGGAAGTTGAAAAGTCTCATGAGATCCATAGTGCTTTCTGGAACCTACAGACAGAGTTCAAAAATCAATAAAGAAAAAAAACAAATTGATCCCAAAAACGAATATTATGCACGTGGGCCTAAGCTTAGATTGAGTGCTGAAGAAATTAGAGATCAAACTTTGGCTGTTTCAGGCTTATTGTCAAAAAAAATGCATGGTCCTGGAGTAATGCCGCCTCAACCAGAGGGTATTTGGGGACATGCTTACATGGGAGATCTTTGGAAAGTAAGTAAAGGAGAAGATCGATACAGAAGAGCGGTTTACACTTATTTTAAAAGAACAAGTCCCTATCCTTCTTTCATGACTTTTGATGCAGGAAGTAGAGAGGTTTGCTCGGTGAGAAGACTCCCAACCAATACTCCGCTCCAGGCATTGGTTACCTTAAACGATCCCGTCTATTTGGAAGCTGCGATGAATTTTGCAAAAATTCATTTGGAGCTAAATTCAATAGAAGAAGCTATAAAAATGATGTATAACAAAGCGACTTTAAAAAAAATTAATGTTCAAAAACTCCAGGTCTTAAAAGATCTTTATGATGCTGCAATTACTGAATATGAAGAAGACCCCGCCGCACTTGATGGATTTTTAGACCTTAAAGAAATTACCGACAAAAGATTGGCAGCACTCACTTTGGTCGCGAATGCGATTATGAATTTAGATGAATTTTTGACCCACGCTTGATTATGGATAACTATAAAAAATTAATACAAGAACAACTGTTGAGAAATGCACAAGTCAACAGCAGAAGACATTTTCTGAAGGACTGCACTTTAGGGATTGGCGGATTGGCATTGGGAAGCTTTTTACAATCTTGCAGTCCCAATTCTATTCCCAAAAACAACTACAGTACCGTTGACAGGACACTCAACCCTTTGGCTCCGCTTGCTCCTCCCTTTGCTCCTAAGGTAAAGAGTGTAATTTACTTGCACATGGTTGGTGCGCCTTCTCAATTAGAGATGTTTGATTATAAACCGGAACTACAAAAATTACACAATCAAAAGTGTCCAAAATCTCTTTTAGAAGGGAAAAAGTTTGCTTTTATTCGCGGCGAACCCACCATGCTAGGGCCACAAGCTTCCTTTTCTCAAGCGGGGGAATCTGGAAATTGGATTTCTGAATACTTACCTCATTTTAAAAAAGTAATCGATGATGTCGCTTTTCTAAAGGCAGTCCATACCGACCAATTCAATCATGGTCCAGCACAGCTCCTGATGCATACCGGAAGTGCTCGTTTTGGACGACCAAGTATAGGATCTTGGGCGACCTACGGATTGGGAACTGAAAACCAAAATTTACCCGGTTTTGTAGTGCTCAGCTCGGGAGGGACACCTGATGCGGGTAAAAGTGTCTGGGGAAATGGTTTTTTACCTTCTGTATATCAAGGAGTTCAATGCCGATCGAAGGGAGATCCAGTGCTCTACCTTAAAGATCCCAAAGGCGTTTCTAGAGGTTTAAAAAAGGATATTGTCTCCGCCATAAATTCGATCAATCATCAAGAGTTTTTAGAATATGAAGATCCTGAGGTTTTGTCCAGAATCAATCAATATGAAATGGCTTACCGGATGCAAATTGCGGTACCCGAAGTAATGGACATTAACAGCGAGCCAGAATCTATCAAAGAAATGTATGGTGTCAAGCCAGGGGAAGAATCCTTCGCAAACAATTGTCTTTTGGCAAGAAAAATGGTTGAGGAAGGCGTTCGTTTTGTTCAGCTTTATGACTGGGGCTGGGACACTCATGGGACGAATCACAACACTTCTGTGGATTTGGGTTTACGCAATAAATGTCGTGAAATTGATCGTCCGATTACGGCACTTCTTTTGGACTTAAAACAAAGAGGGCTTTTAGACGAAACGCTGATTGTCTGGGGAGGTGAATTTGGAAGGACACCAATGCAAGAAACCCGAGAGGGAAAAACAAATAAATATAAAGGACGCGACCATCACGGCGATGCTTTCACCATGTGGATGGCAGGAGGGGGAATTAAAAAAGGAGCCCTTCATGGGGCAACGGACGAAATTGGGTTTTCTGGAGTTGAAGGACGCGTTTCAGTTCATGATATTCAAGCAACGATTCTTCATTTACTTGGATTTGATCACGAACAATTCACCTATGATTATCAGGGACGACCTTTTCGACTTACTGATGTTGCGGGGAATGTGATCCAAGAAATTCTAGCATAGTCCTTTTTAAATTGATAAAACAGTTTTCCTATACCTCTTAAGCATTTAATAAAAATTAAAAAAACAACAAGCATTTGATAGATTCATTGGTTACACTTCTCGGTAGATTTCATCCTTTAATCGTTCACCTTCCAATTGGTTTTTTATTACTTGGCTTGATGATGGCTTTTTATGACCGCAAAGAAAAAAAGCATTTGGGAATACTTAAGTTCGCCTTTTTATGGGGTGCCATAAGCACCTTGCTCGCCGTAATAACAGGATTGGTTCAATACGACCAAGAGGGCTATCAATGGCGTGATATTCAATGGCATTTGATTTTTGGAATTCTTACAACAGGCCTCTCTTTTGCGTATTATTTCCATCTTATTGACTTTGTATTTTTTAAAAGAATACCAGAAAAATTATTAGTCTTCAGCTTGTTATTTGTTTTAATACTCACGGGACACTTAGGCGGCAATCTCACCCATGGGTCAGATCATTTAATCGAACCTCTTCCACAAGGTTTAAAAGACGCTTTGGGAATGGAAACTCCTGCGGTTTTGTTTGAATTAAACCCCGACACCTTCCGCGAATTACCATTTTATGGCGGTGTTGTTCAGCCCATTTTAGACCTAAAGTGCGTGAGTTGTCACAACCAGAAAAAATCAAAGGGAGAGTTACTTTTAAATGATTATAAAGGAATTGTTGCAGGTGGAGAAAGCGGTGAGGTGATCAATTTTGAGATCCCAAGAAAAAGTCTAATTTGGAAATACATTCATCTTCCGTTGGAGGACGAAATGCACATGCCCCCAAAGGCAAAAACACAGCTAACTAAAGCAGAAATTAAAGTAATTAGCCGATGGATTGAGTTGGGCGCAGATGAAAAAAAAGTCATCAAGGACTTAGGTTTGGAGCGAAGTGTTTTTAGTAGTTTTTTTCCAAAAAATACAATGGGAATTTATCCTAAAATTGAAATTCCTGCTGCGAATACTGAGGTAGTTGAAAACTTAAAAGATTTAGGAATTAATATTGCTCCAATATTTAAAACTGCTTCTTTTTTAGAAGTTTCTTGCGTCAACATGTCTCTTTTTGAAGATCAATTTTTGGATTCGTTACTTCCAATAAAGGATAACATTGTTTACCTAGATTTAGGTAAAACAAAAATAACAGATAGTGTTTTTAGCTCACTTGTAAAGTTCCAACATTTAACGGTGCTTAAGTTAGATAATACCGAGATTACTGGAAAAGGAATCGGTAAACTGTCAGGATTGCTTCACTTAAAACAAATCAATCTGACCAATTCCAATTTTGATTTCGAAATTCTCCCAACTTTATTTTCTTTTCCCGCTTTGACGGATGTGTTTTTATTTCAAAAAGACTCAATGGATTATAATTCCGATAATATACCGCAAAACTTAAAAGCTGTTTTCGAGTTTGGGAATTACAAAGTGGATGCCATTCCCAGTGATAAAATTATTTATTGAGTTTTCTCTTTATTATTCTTCCACAATTAGTTTCCCTTCTTGATTGATAAAATAAGTGATGCCAGTTTTTTGACTTTTAGTTTTTAACAGATAGCCTTTTGGATTTATGATTTGTTCCATAATTAAATCATTTCCTTTATGGGATTCTTTAATCGGAAACTTCACTTTAAGGTCTGTTTTATCTCCAGATGAACGCAAAACTTTTCTATAATGCTCATACATCCATAAAACAAGCTGTGTATCTTCGGGATATTCAAACTGTGGGATGTTTTTGCTTGCCGATTTTTTATTGAAATGAACGAAACCCCACCTTTCAGGTTCATGCATGTTGATCACTTCTTGTGGACTCCACACCCAATTATACTCTGGTAAAAACTTTCCTTGAGGATCTTTTTTTCGATAATATTTGTTGTTTACTAATTCGTAATCCCATTCAACTCTAGAAAAATTTAAACGCCAAGTTTCACCTTCTGGAGCTTGCTTCTCATTCGTGGCTTCGAGCAATGATTTCCAAGGAATCGCAATCTCTACCGTCCAAAACTGATCGATATCCGAGGCATCGTTTATTGTCCCAGAGACATTAACATTTGATTGAAAACCTTTGACATCCCACTGATTTAGAACCACAGGATGGTTTCGATAGGGTTTGGTTAAAAACAAATCCCAAACAGTATTTAAGGCATTGACTTCGATTTCCATATAATTGTGGGTGTCCCCATCAGGATCAATAAAAATCTCAAAATCATTGTTATAAAAAATCACAGTATCCCGCTGTTTAAGATCTCCCCAAATGTGTGGTTCTTTCAATTTCGTAAAAAAATAGAGATTATTATCATCCCATAGCATTTTCATTCGGGTCTCAAACCTCGGAGTTTTCAGCCCTTCAATCTCAATAAAGGGTTCGGTCCAAGCATTGTCTTTCCATACTTGCTCATTATCTTTCCCATCGACAGTAATTTCTTGAGTTGTATAGTTCGCCACATAGTTTTTTGGCAATTTGGGTAACTGAACCTCTTTGTTCGCCCCCGGGGGAGTCGAACACGAGACAAAGGCCAGTAATAATAAAGCAGAAAATTTCAATAGAATAGTAGACATTAACGGGTTATGGTTTTAATGAGTTTGTAAATTACAATATATTTTTTTTTAAACCTGAACTAAATTTCACAACCATTGAGACTCAAAAATAGACATTTATTTATGTAAAGTAAATCACTAAAATTTTTAAAAGAAAAAACAAGAACTAGTGTTTATGATTAAAAAACCGCTGCACCACAATTTAATATTAAAAGACCAGAGGATGTAAGTAAGCACTTTTAATTATGACATAAGACATTGTTAAGCAGTTTAAACAGGAGTGATGTAGATGTTTTTAAAATCGATTTAATAGTAAGTGGTTGCTTACAAAACTTTAATTTTTATGCTTCTCGAGAAATCCATTCACCACAAGAAATGAGTCAACTTTAATCATGGTAGCATCATAAGCTCCATTCTCGGCATTTCTATTGTGATTAAAAAATCCATGTTTTTCTCCTTCGTAGAGGTGTGTAACGCATTCATTCCCATATGTTTTCATCTTTGAATCAAACTTCAAAACTGTTTTATAATCAACAGTGGTGTCAGCTTCCCCATGAAAAATAATTGTAGGGGGGGTGTTTTCATTTATAAAGTTATAAGGAGATAGGACTTCAGGAGCAACACCTAATTTTGTTAAAGTGTAATTATTTTTTTCCCATGAAGAGCTTATCTTTTCAAAAGGGTATAAAATCACAACAGGATTAAATAAAATCATGGCGTTGGGTCTAGAGCTCACATTTTTATCTTCGGTTACCTCATCGTGCATTGGAATTGTCCCAGTTGCAGCAGCTAAATGACCTCCGGCAGAACCACCACTTGCTACAATTTTGTCGGGAGTTACCCCCAAAGCATCAGCATTTTTTCTCACCCATCTGATGGCTGATTTCGCATCCTTTACTGCATAAACCGCAGTTGTATTGTTTCTAGAAGAGACCCTATAATCTGCCAATATTGCAACCATTCCTCGAGCACTTAAATATTTACAATGTTCAAGAAATTGGTTTGGATTCCCGCCTTTCCAGCCTCCCCCAAAGAAAAAAACAATGGCAGGTCTGGGATCATTTTTTATAGATTGGGGAGGATTAAAAACCCATAACTTAAGATTCAATTCATTAACTTTTTTATAAACAAAGCTGGTGTCACTTTCAATTTTAGGAGGATAAACACTTTGAGAATATAGGGATCCTATATTGAAAAAAATTAATGTCATGGACAACAAACAAACCTCATCAATTTTTTTCATGAACCAAGATAAATGTTTAATACCTTCAAACATAATATAACCACCGGACTTTTACAACTATTTTCACTGTCAGGAAAACCACCTAGAAACTTAAATACACTTAAATTGTAGTGATTTAATTTTCATAAATAATTAAACAAATACGATGAAATTAAAAGAAGTAACTGTTTTTGGCGCTACGGGGTTGATTGGGAGTTCACTATTAGAAATTTTAATAAATGACGCTGATTGTGGTAAAGTACATGTAGTAACCCGGGCTCCTTTTTCTAAAATTAACAAAAAAATCGAGTCACATGTTATAGACTTTTCTAACCCTCAATCTATTTCAAAAATTGTTAAAAATAGCCAGGTGGTTTTTGCAGCCATTGGGACCACGCAATCTAAAGTCAAGAGGGACCAAGAAGCCTATCGCAAAGTCGATATGGAAATTTTAATAAATATTGCAAAAGCTTGTAAGACACATAATGTGGAAAACTTTTCATTTGTATCTTCCTCAGGGGCCAATGAATATGCGAAAGGTTTTTATTTAAAATTGAAAGGCCAAATTGAAGCCACCGTATTAAGCTTAGATTTACCTTCAACTTCAGTTTTTCGCCCTTCTCTTTTAATGGGAAAAAGAAAAGAGAAACGTTTCGGAGAAAGAATAGCACAATTGGTTTTGCCATTATTTTCTCCATTTATGCCTTCTAAATACCGACCAATAAGCGCGGCACATGTTGCTAAATCGATGGTTAATATCTCAAAATCTTCTCCATCTGGTTTTAATGTTTATCATTTCGAAGAAATAATGAGGGAGTCAAAATAATTAAATAAACACGATTTCATTAAAGATTCCGAGGTTTAAATTAATTTTATTTATGTCAACATTATATTTTTCCTATTTTAGCGTAAGAATTAAATCAGGTATATGAAAAAGTTAATTTTCAATTTATTTATATTATTCACTATAATTAATTGTACTACCAGCGAAGATGATGATGTTAAAGACACAACTAAGTTCAAGCTTGTTGTAACTGCTCAAGATGGAGGGGCTGTGTCTTCTGTTGGCGGATCCTTTGAACAAGGGTCGGAAGTATCAATTACAGCCATTGCTGATAAAGGCTTTGAGTTTACAGGCTGGACCGGCAGTGAAGAAACTTCTAACAAGGTTAGTCTTACAATAAATTCAGACCTTACACTTACTGCTAATTTTCAGTTAATAGAAGAAGTAGTAACTCAATTTACTGTTACGATAACCGCAGAAACGGGAGGGATCGTATCTACATCTGGAGGGAGCTTAAATGAAGGCACTATATTATCAATTACTGCTACAGCTGATGAAGGATATCAGTTCACAGGCTGGACAGGTAGTGATGAAGCTTCTAATGTGATAAGCACAACTATAAATTCTGACTTAACACTTACTGCTAATTTTCAATTAATTGAAGTTTCCTCCACTTATTACACTAGTGGTCAGCTGTTACCCAACGATAATATCTCTGCTTGGTTTGATAGATCTTTGGATGTTTATGGGATTAAGCTACTCGTAGCAGGTAATGCCGGTGGTCAACCTGCCGTTCCTGATGAATGGGCCAAAAAAGTAGCACAAACATTTAAGTTATTAATGAATAAAGATGCTGTAGGAATTAATTCTGTTGCACAAGAAAAAATGATAAAAATTCTTTTGGGAGAGGAAGGTTGGCATAAAGGATTTCCAGCCGGTCAAAGAATTGGCTATGGTGGAGGGAGTGAATATAGTCCGAGCCCATTGTCAGACGAAGGAGTCAGTAGTTATAATGGATTACAAGCCCTATTTGATTCCATGGCTCTAGACGATATGGTTTGGTATAAAAATGTTGATAGTCAAAATACGGGTAATGACGATATCGTTGAGCTTTTAGAACATGTTTTACATACACTTCATAGATTTGGAACCAGAGGAGCTGTTCAGGGGTCATTTAATGGATTAAACATAGAGGCAGAGGACCAAGATATTACCAATACAGAAATATATCTTGCAATGATTGAAGCGCATACAAATGGTGTTTTTGGTGTTGAAGGATATGGCGGTGATATAACAAACCGAGATGCTTGGCCAGTAATGCTTAAAGAGTATCAATATTTGTTAACTTTTGGAATGTGGGGCTTCGGCACAGAATTTTGGGAAGGAGGATCCCTCGCTCCAGAATGGAACGATAACGCTAACACTCCAGAAGGTGTTCAAGAGAATAACCCTTTAGGCTTCGCCTTGTTCAACAATTACATTGCGCCAGTATTATCAAAGCCAAACATCAGCACATTAAGATCAATGTTCCAGGATAACGATCAAGGGGAATCGGGATATCAGCCAGATTGAGAATAAAGTCTTTCTAATAAAAGAAACTTTTTGCGTTAAATTCAGTCAATCTAAATTATAAGCCTTGATTGCATTTAACGCAAAAATTTTAGACTTTTCTAAAGTTGAAAAATTTTGAAAATAATCAACAATAATGCCCAGCACTTCTTTATATTCGGCCGCGAGTAAACAAACAGGCCAGTCAGAACCATAAAGTATACGATCCGTCCCAAAAGCACTGACAACACTCGCCAAGTAGGGGGTAAAATCACTTTTCACCCATTCAAAATTTTTGGTTTCAGTGACCATTCCAGATATTTTGCAAAATACATTTTCATGTTTTGACAACAAATGGATGTTTTTCACCCATTCCGGATCTAATTTTTCAGATACATTAGGTTTGGCGATATGGTCTAAAACAAAAATTTGATTCGGGAATTTTTCAACCATTTCAAGGGTTGCAGGAAATTGTCGTGGGTAAATTAACAGGTCATAAGAAAGTCCATATTGAGATAATTTTCCAACTCCATTTTGGAAATCTTTATTTAATAAAAAATCATCTTTTTCTGCTTGGACAATGTGTCGCACTCCTTTGAAATATTCATTACGTGAATAATAGGCAAGACGATCTTCAACATTTACAGCCCTTAAATCCACCCAACCAACGACTCCTTTTAGAAAGGGATTTTCTTGAGCACACTTTAAAAGAAACTCGGTTTCCTCCTCTGATTGATCCGCCTGTACGGCAATACAGCCTGTAACACCATTGGCACCCAAAATAGGTTTTAAATCTTTTGGTAGAAAATCTTTCCGAATGACCTCCATAGAATCTTCTATCCAATTGTCTCTGACAGGATCATATTTCCACAAATGCTGGTGGGCATCAATGATCATTTATTGATAGTTTTTACACAATTGTTTGGACACGCCTAAACCTTCAATTCCAAGTTCAACAACGTCTCCTGCTTTAAGATATTTTGGTGGCGTCAGTCCAAGTCCAACACCGAAGGGTGTTCCGGTTGAGATTATATCTCCTGGCAAGAGCGTCATGAATTGACTGATATGACTTACCACCTGCTGAATGTTAAAAATAAAATCTGAAGTATTGCTGTTTTGCATCATTTCGCCATTTAACTTTAACCAAAGGTCTAAATTATTGGGATCAGAAATTTCATCTTTTGTGGCAATAAAAGGACCAACAGGCGCAAAAGAATCACAACTTTTCCCCTTCACCCACTGTCCGGATCTTTCCAGCTGAAAGGCTCTTTCGCTTACATCGTTATGCAACACATAGCCCGCAACATGATCCAAAGCATTCGTTTCTTCAACATAAGAGGCTTTCGCTCCGATGACAATCGCCAATTCTACTTCCCAGTCAGTTTTCTCACTTTCTTTGGGAATAATAATGTCATCGTTTGGCCCTACTAAAGCTGAAGTTGCTTTAAAGAACAACACGGGTTCTTGAGGGACTTCCATGCCACTCTCAGCGGCGTGTTTTGCATAATTTAAACCCACACAAACAATTTTAGAAGGCCGAACCAATGGAACTCCCAATCGAACTTCTGATCCTATCTTGGGGCACTGATTTTGGTTATTATCCAACCATTCAGAGAGCTTATTGATACCCCCATTCCCAAAAAACTCTTCGTTATAATCCGAACCAAAACCCGAGACATCTATTTTTGTTCCGTCGGCTAATTGAACTCCAGGTTTTTCATGGCCGATTGCTCCAAATCTAATTAACTTCATTTTATTGTTTTATTAGTTTCCATTTAATTTTATGAATCCACCATCAATTGGATAGTCAGATCCTGTGATAAATCCTGCTTCTTCTGAACATAAAAACAGTGCTAAGTCTGCAATTTCTTGAGGTTTGCCCATTCGTCCTATGGGTTGTGTTTTTGAGAGTTTTTCAAACATTTCAGCTTCTTTTCCAGGATAGTTTTTATTGATAAATCCATCCACAAACGGGGTATGAACTCTCGCAGGAGAGATGCTGTTACAACGAATGTTCGAAGTCAAATAATCTTTTGCGATGGCATAGGTCATGGTCAACACGGCGCCTTTGGTCATCGAGTAAGCGAAGCGATCGTTGAGCCCTACATGTGAGGCAATAGAGGCCAGATTTAGAATCACGCCACTTTTTTGATTTTTCATCACGGGGATACATGCTTTAATGCAATTATAAACCCCTTTTATATTAACGCTGTACAAACGGTCAAGGTCTGCTTCTTCTAGAGATTCAATATTTCCAACATGAGAAATTCCAGCGTTATTTATCAAAACATCAATCCTATCACTTTTTGCAATTTGAGCGACTACAGCATTTACGTTTTTCTGATTGGATACATCACAGGCATGTGCTTTTGCTAACGCTCCTGTATTATTAATTTCATTCTCAGTTTCTTTTGCAGCAGTTTCGTTAAAGTCTAAAATATGAATTTTTGCCCCCTGAGCGGCAAAGGTAACCGCAATGGCTTTTCCTATTCCGCTTCCTCCACCAGTAATTAATACGGTTTTGTTTTTTAAACTAAATTTTGACATTTTAAAAGCTGTTTTATAATGACATTCCTCGTTTCCATGGGATAAAGTCATCTTGCATTAGTTTCCTGGCCTTTGTTTGTATTTCACCACTGGCAACTCGAATTACAAAATCCAAAAGCGCTTCGCCTGTTTCTTCAATTGTTGTTTTTCCTTCGATTATTGTCCCAGTATTAAAATCAATAATATCATTCATCTTATTAAATAACTTTGTGTTGGTTGCGACTTTTACAACAGGGCAAATTGGATTTCCGGTTGGAGTACCTAAACCTGTGGTAAATAAAATTACATTGGCTCCAGAGCCTGCCAAACCAGTTGTCGATTCGACATCATTGCCGGGTGTACAAAGCAAATTTAAACCAGGTCGCACCACTTGTTCTGTATAATCTAAAACATCTTTAATAGGAGAGGTTCCTCCTTTTTTTGCCGCTCCTGAAGATTTAATGGCATCCGTAATCAGCCCGTCTTTGATGTTTCCAGGAGAGGGATTCATTGAGAATGCTGCGCCCAAAGCCTCAGCTTTCTCATTATAAGTAGACATAATATGGGCGAATTTTTTTGCATTATTTCGGTCTTCACATCTATTGATTAATTCTTGTTCAACTCCATGAAGTTCAGGAAATTCTGATAACACTGTTGCACCTCCCAAGCCTACGACTAGATCAGAAACATAGCCCAATGTCGGGTTGGCTGAAATTCCCGAAAACCCGTCAGACCCTCCACATTCTAGACCGATGACCAGCTTACTTAAAGGAGCAGGTTGTCGTTCGATTTTATTGACTTCTATTAAGCCCACAAAGGTTTTTTTGACGGCTTCCGCAATCAATTCCTTTTCTGAATTACTTTGTTGCTGTTCTAATATATAAACAGGCTTTTGATTATTGGGGGCCATTTTTGCTAACGCATTTTCTAAAATACTAGCCTGCGCGTGTTGACATCCCAAGCTCAAAACCGTAGCGCCTGCTACATTCGGATTGTTGATATAGCCCGCCAATAAATTACACAATGCAATTGCATCTGAAGCTGCTCCACCACAACCACCGTCGTGGGTTAAAAAACGAACACCGTCCACATTTGGAAACAATGGATTTTTGGTCAATTCATCAGTTTCCTCGATAATACTTTTTCCTAAAATTGATGCTGAAGAATCTCCGGCTTTATAGGCATCGATCAGCTTGTCGACATTAAATTCTAAATGTCTCTTTTTTCCGAAGCCTAGTTTTTCTACTAGGGTCTCTTTTAAAACTTCAACATTTCTGTTTTGACAAAAAACCAAAGGAATAATTAACCAATTGTTTTCTGTTCCAACGGAGCCATCTGCCCTGTGGTAACCGTCAAAGCTTTTGTTTTGGAATCTTGAAAGGTCTGGAGCGACCCAAGGTGTTTTTGCTGCAACCTCTTGAACGCTGTATGCCTCTGTGTCGTGAATAATGTTTGAGGTGCTTATGAGCCCTCCTTTTAGAATTTCTTTTGTTGCTTTGCCCACCAATACACCATACATAAAAATAGAGGCTCCTTTAACAAAATCAATCTTGGCAAACTTATGTTTTGCTGCAATGTCATTTTGTAAGACATACAATCGATCTTCGAATAAAATTTGCTCCCCTTTTTTTAAGTCTGTGAGTGCGACAAGTATGTTGTCGTTTGGATGAATTTGAAGTATTTTTTGGTAACTTTTCATTTGTTTAAAAAATCGAATTTACAAATAAAAGATTAATCTGTTAAGTTTCCTTAAAATCGAAATTCCCCCTTTTTAATCCTACTCTCCCAAATAGCGCTTTAATTTTCAAACTTAGGGCTCAATAATATGATTTAAAATTGCTATACATTTGGGAAGGCTACTTTAAAATCATTTATCTACTTTAAAATTTTTTATTGCTTGATTCGGTTCTATGATGGTGTGACCTTGCCAAAAAGTTGGATCATACTGCGTAAGATTTACTGGCAATATTGAAGGGTTCTCTTTAAAACCATCAAATTCCTCTTGAGAGATTGTTTCCGTTTCAAAAATGACACCTTGATATTTTTGCGTTTGAATGGTTTGAACATTTAAGTCCATTTTAAGTTCATTTTGCTTGTTACGGCCCTTAACGACTTTGTTTTTTTCTACGATTGTGAAAGCTCGATCAACTCCAGATTCGTAACCATCAGAAAGCTCAAAAAATTGTAATGTATATTTTCCAGAGTTCATTTTTTTGAATTGTAAAACCACTTCTTTCAGATAGTGTTTGAAAGACATTCCGAGCAAGCTAATGTCACGAATGTCTTGAATGTTTTTATATTCAATCCTAATGAGCGCCATTTCATTCGCGTCGACATATATCTTTCCCGTATAATCCGCTTTTCCCTTGGGAGTAAAGCTTAAAATATAAACGGGTATGTCCCCAATGTAAGTAAAATTAATGCGTTTAAAATCATATTTAGATGGCTTTTTGATAACACCTAGGTTAAGCGATTCCTTTTCGAAAATTGAAACAGATAGATCTGTTAAAATTTCTTTTCTCCATTTTAAAAATGATTCTTTTTCTTTTACCTTTTTTTCTTCGGTGGTGAGGGTATCCTTTTCTAAAGAACTTAGGTTATCCGATTCTAAGTCAGCGCTGATGATTCCTGTTCGCAGTTTAAAATAGGAATCAGGCTTAACGTTTTGCTTTAAGATGGTGTCAAATGCACTTGTAATATTTTTAAATAGTGCAGTGGTTTCTTTGTCTTCGAGTTCTAATGCTTTTTGCAATTCTAGTTTTTGATTTTCCTCGGTATGATCTCCATATAGATTACCCAATATTTCAACATGCCAGTCAGATTTTCGTGGCATTTTTTGAAGCGTACTGTCCCAAAACTCCTGATTCAACTCCTCGATAGAGGATTTTTTAACTTTAATTTTAAGGGTCTTAAACTCCTGAAAACCAGACGATCTAAAAAAAAGTTTTTTATTTGTCAGACCCAATTCATATTTATCAGGAATATCTCTTTTGACTGCTTTGATTATTTCTTTAGCAGTGAGATCCTTGTTGGTCACAATAACAGAATTAAGCGCAATTGATTTTGGAGTAAGGAACACAATGCTGTCACTAAATTGTGAAGCGACTTGACTTAATGTTTCATAACCCATACATGAGAAATAAATTGTGTCATTAGCTTTTGCTTCTAAATGAAGCCTAAAAAAACCTTCTTCATTTGCCATTATTCCTGTTCCTTTTGAGGAGTAAATTGAAGCAAAAGGAATGGGTTTCTCAGTTAAACTGTCTTTAATTACTGCACTTAATTCTTGACTTACAAGCTTTTGATTTCCAGTCAGTAAGATTATAAAAAAGAATATAAAGATTTGGGAATGTTTTTTCATTTTTATTCAAAACCAAATCTACAAATAAATATCAGTTTAGCCAGAAATCAGGTGTTTTAGTCATTAGAATTTGATCGATCTCCCTCATTTCTCCTGTATCTATTTGATTTTAAAATACATGAGATACGTTTATTTAATTTTTGGTTAGTGGTTTGCCAATGTATAATTTTATTATTTTTATTCAATATCATTTTTATAAAATGAAAAAGGCTTTTTTAACTTTATTATTTATCATATTTATTTTTTCTGTTAACGCACAAGACCAATCCTATTGGCCAGCGCAAAAAGCCACTTCAAAACCTTGGACTCGATGGTGGTGGATGGGAAGTGCAGTTAATGAAAAAAACATTAGGATCTCGCTAATTGATTTTCATAAAGCTGGCATAGGAGGCGTAGAAATAGCTCCCATCTATGGCGTAAAAGGACAAGAAGGAAACTACATTGATTATCTCTCCCCAAAATGGATTTCGATGTTGAATCATGCAGTCTCGGTTGCAGACAGTCTGGGCATGGGTGTAGACTTAACCCTAGGAACAGGATGGCCTTGGGGCGGATCAAAAGTAGATTTGACACATGCCGCTACTACACTTTTGGTTTTTAAGGTGGATTTAATAAAGGGGGAACAATTTGATCAAATTGTCCTCGCTCCCAGCATGCTAATGCATGATTTGGTAAATCCTCTTAAAGGGGATTTACTTTCTAAACCTAACAATTTCTTAAATAACAAAATTCTTTTACAAAAAATAATTTCATTTTCTAAACAAAATGAATTCAATGATATAACTAATTTAGTTTCAAATGATAGCTTAAACTTTAAAGCTATTGAATCTGATCACACATTATATTTTATTTATGAAGGAAAAACAAGACAGCAGGTAAAACGATCAGCACCCGGAGGTAATGGCTGGGTCCTAGATCATTTTTCATCAAGTGCATTAGAAAAATACTTAATTCCTTATTCAGAAGCTTTAACAAAAGTTAATGGAAAAGTGCGTGCTGTTTTTAACGACAGTTATGAGGTTTATAAAGCCGACTATACCCAAGACTTTTTTAACGCTTTTATCAAACACCGGGGCTATGATTTATTGCCTCATCTTCCAAAACTATTTAGTGATATTTCTGACCCTGATGCAAACCGAATTATAAGTGATTATAGGGAAACTTTATCCGATTTATTGATTGAGGATTTTAATGGTTCTTGGAATATTTGGGCTGATAAAGAAAAGATAAAGACCAAGTACCAAGCTCACGGCTCACCAGGTAATTTGATTGATCTGTATGCCTCTGCAGATATTCCAGAGTGTGAAACCTTTGGTTCGATGCCTTATAAAATAAATGGGTTTAGAAGAATTGAAGGTGGAGGAACGGACAAAAAATTTCCTCATAAGAATTTCAGAGCTGGGGATGCCGATCCAGTGATGATTAAGTTTTCTTCATCTGCAGCGCACATTGCAAATAAACCATTGGTTTCTTCTGAGACATTTACTTGGTTGAGAGAGCATTTTAGAACAGCCTTGTCTCAGTGTAAGCCGGAGGTGGAAGACTTATTTCTAAACGGGATAAATCATGTTTTTCTTCATGGTTCTACATATTCTCCCCAGGGGGCGGCATGGCCAGGATGGAAGTTTTATGCGTCAGTAAATTTTAATTCCAACAACACGATTTGGGAGGATGTACCTGCATTATTTAATTATATTAGTAGGGTCCAATCCCTTCTTCAGTTGGGTAAACCCGACAATGAGATCTTACTTTATTGGCCAATACACGATGCATGGGATAGCTTTCATAAGGAGAAGAAACTCGCTCAATTTTCAATTCATAAAATTGATGAGTGGTTGTTAAAAGGATCTTTCTATGAGGCAGCAAACACTTTGCTAAAAAGGGGATATACTTTTGATTATATTTCTGATCGATTTATTGAAAAGGCTCAATTCGAATCCGGCGCTTTGCTTCTACCTGGGGGTCTTTATAAAACTTTAATAGTGCCCGACACCAAAATCATGCCACTAGAAACATTAAAAAAATTGATTGCCCTAAAAGAAAAAGGGGCTTCAATTATATTCCTAGGGCTGCCTGAAACTGTTCCTGGGTTTTTAAATTATAAGGAAGACGAGAAAGAGATGAGCCAAAGGTTGCGTCAATCCAAAATTGAAACACATGATTTAAATCAAATTCATCTACCTTTGATTGCTTCTGAAATCCGTGCCGAGAAACTAGTTGAGACAGGTCTTAAATTTATTCGTAGAAAAGTAGCTGAAGAGAAAGTCTATTTTATTGCAAATCATACCGACCAGACCATATCAGATTTTATTCCAATTCAGCACAAGGCAGATGGGGTCTTATTTTTAGATCCTCTTTCCGGAAAAGTAGGTAAAGCCATTACTAATGCTAATGGGGATCAAACTTTAGTTAAGTTAGCATTGGCTTCTGGTCAAACAGTTTTTATTAAGACCTATAAGGAATCGGATGCACCAATGTGGCAATACTATAAGTCGAGCCCAAATAGCTATCCAATATTGGGTTTGTGGAACCTTCGTTTTTTAAAAGGAGGTCCAAAAATTCCAATACACAGAAAAATCGAAGAATTGGTTTCCTGGACTCGATTGGGCAACGACGCTAGAGATTTTTCAGGAACAGCTGCTTACAGCATAGCATTTGAAAAACCTTCAAATCATTCGGGGGCATGGCTGCTTGATTTGGGAGATGTAAGAGAGAGCGCCAAAGTTTGGATCAATGAGGAATTTGTCGGAACGGTTTGGTCGAACCCTTATAAAATTGAAATCAAGCATCTTAAAAAAGGAAAAAACACCCTACGGATTCATGTCACAAATTTGGGTGCCAATCGTATTAAAGCCAAAGAGGCCAGAGGAGAAGCGTGGAAAATATTTAATAATATTAATGTTGTAAGCTTAAACTATAAATCGTTCGACACCTCAGATTGGCAGTTTTTGCCTTCGGGTTTAATTAAAACTCCCATTCTAAGAGAATTAATTGTGGAATAAAAAACCCTTCATCAATGAAGGGTTTTTTTAATTAAAATATTTATTAATTCTTAAAGAGTAAAATTAACTCTTCTGTTTTGGGCCCTGTTTTTTGCGGTATTATTATCCATAACAGGTTTGTCTTCTCCATGACCAATCACATTGATGCGAGAACCCGAAATGCCAAGGGCTTCCAAAGCCATTTTAGTCGAATTCGCCCTATCTTCAGAAAGTTTTTGGTTGTATGCCTTGCTGCCATCGCTTGAAGCATGCCCTTCAAGTGTAATTGAAACATGAGGATACTTTGACAACAATGCTGCCAAGTTAGCAAGGATGGCATTGTCAGCGTCTCTGATTGTTTTACTTTCTGCATTAAACAGAATCACAGCGATCCCTTCAGAAATCATTGTTTTAATTTCTTTTGGTTCAGCAGGACATCCTTTGTTAGCAGCGACACCTACTTCATCAGGACAAGCATCATCTTTATCAGCAACACCATCTCCATCCTCATCTGGCCATGGACAACCTTGATTTTCAGCAGCGCCACTTTCCTCTGGACAGTTATCGTCCTTATTTGCAACGCCATCACCGTCATTGTCAGGCCATGGACAACCGTCGTTTTCTGATAATCCTGCCTCATCAGGGCATTTGTCATCTCGATCAAGTACACCATCGCTGTCGACGTCTGAAGTTTGTTCTTTTATAATTTCTTTAATTGCTTTTTCTTCGCATTCTAAAACAACCTCTACATAGGTTGTGCCTTTTTTAATTTTAATTTTTTCAGAAACACATCCATTTTTAGTGGCAATAAGATGAAAGGGATATTTAAAATTTGTAGACAAATCAAAAATACCGTTTTTCTGAGTTTTAAGTCCGCTGTAATATCCTCCACCTCTAACACTGTAGGGCTTGAGCATCACGGTTGCATTTTCGATTAAAGTTCCTGTCTCCTTGTCCTTAACAACACCTGATATGTTTATTTGAGAAAACACAAAAAGAGGCAGGAAAAGAAGAATTAGTATAGGATTTGTTAATAATTTCATGTTTTAGTTTTTTGGTTAAAAACTATTAAATATAGTGAAATAAATTAAAATCATTTCCTTATCTCTTTAAAAAGGCATAATACCAGATTGAGGGGCCAATAAAAATATACTATCTTCGAATTAATCAATATTCAATGGGTTGTTCTAACAATAAAAAATCTTATTATCTAGAATCAGAGGCACAAGAAGCCTTGATTCGGTCAAACATCAGGTTTATAAAAGCTGCGGTTAACTACTATGTTTGCAATCAATGTTCGGAATATCACCTTACCTCAAAAGGGGAAATAAATCCTTTGCTAGATGATTTGAAAATTAAAGAAAGAATAAATAAAGAGCGACAGCTTCAGGATTGGTCTGAAAGATTTGGCAGGAGATAATTAAGAATCTTGATTTTCTCTTTTAAGTTTTTCAAAATACTCGTCTAGGTGGATTTCCCAGTGTATTCGGTAGTCAAATCCAGTTTCGAATTCTTCTTGGCATTGACTGCATTTGATTATTTTTTTACCCATCGTTTTTAGGACCTCTAAAGTGAATGACTAAACCGTTCAGAAAGTTGCGGAGAATTTGATCGCCGCATTCCATATATTTTTCATGTTTTTCATTTCTAAAAAAAGCACCCAGCTCAGCTTTAGAAACTTTGAAATCAACCAACTTACAGATTTCGATGATCTCCACGTCGCGAAGCTTTAGTGCGACTCTCAACTTTTTGAAAATATCATTATTTGTTAAACCCATGTTCAAATATATAAACACTTTTTTATTTTGATATGATTTTGAATAGTATTAATTTGACTAATAGGATATAATAAATGATTCTGTAATTATAAAAAGCTAACAATTATGATCCAACTAAAACAAGTTTTTTATTTAAGTTTTTTCTTTTTTATGGGGTGTAAGCAAAACACTGCTATTAAAAATGATCCCGATCAGCAAGAGTGGATTTCTCTTTTTAATGGAAAAGACTTATCGGGATGGGACATTAAGTTTGCAAATCAAGACTTAAATGTCAATTACAAAAATACAGTTAGGGTTCAAGACAGCATGTTGAGAATTGTATACGAAGAATATGATACTTTCGATAATGCCTATGCTCACATATATTATGACCAAGCCTTTTCCTATTATAAATTAAAATTTGATTATCGTTTTTATGGAGATCAAGTCAAAGGAGCAGAATCTTGGAACATCAGAAATAGCGGAATTATGCTTCATTCGCAATCAGCTGAAAGCAATAGCTATGGTCAGTTTTTCCCAGTATCAATTGAGATCCAGTTTTTGGGAGGACTAGGAACTGAAGACCGACCCACTGGGAATGTTTGTACTCCCGGGACAGCAGTAGAAATGTTTGGTGCTGTCGACTTTTCCCATTGTATTGATTCTAACTCCAAGACTTATCACGGGGATCAATGGGTTCATGGGGAAGTGCTTGTTTTGGGAGGAGAAAGTATTTCTCATTACATTGAAAATGAATTGGTTTTAAAATATGAAAATCCCCAAATAGGGGGTGGTTTTATTAGTAAAAGTCGGGGAGAACAGGATTGGTCTTCAATGGGCGTGGACAATAAAGAATATTGGAAAGCCAAAGAAGGAGAAATTTTAAAAGAAGGATTTATTGCACTACAAGCAGAAAGTCACCCAATTGACTTTAAAAACATTCAGCTATTAAATCTTTGTGGCTGTATGGATCGAAAAGCAAAAAACTATAAAACCTATTATTTAAAACCCGATAATTCTAAATGTATTTATTAAATTTAAAAATGAAATCCTATTTAATGGTGATCGGAATTTAAGTAATGCTCTTGAATTAAATCCTTTCCAAAATCCCCATCAAATTCTCTCCAAACGGTATGAATATGATTTCCTTTGTTTTGACTATTGTCAAATTCTATTAGAAATTTTTTTCCTTGAATTCTATAGTAATGAGCAGTTAAAATTTCTTTTTTCCCGGCCCAACAGAATGTGATGTCGTCATAATTCTCGTTTTCCAATAAGACACTTGCTCTGTGCGCGACTGCTGGCTCCATGTTGCTCATGTGTTCTTGGATTATAGCGTTTACAATGCCTTTTTGAGCATGAGTGAGTGCCGTATATCTTATTCCTGATTCTTCAAGTCTAGAAATGAAACTTTTGTTTTTACTGAGTACATCTCCAAACGTAGCTTCACTAATTATTGCTTTTTGACTTTGCTGAGCGCTCATCGAATTGATCAACTGTAGACCAAGATCTTGTTCTCGATGTAAAACTCTTTTCCCCTTCTGAGGACCCTCCAACACCACTCCCGGATTTGAACCCAGAAAGGCTGGGGCTATAGCGACTTGATCCTTATGGACTGCGAAATTAAATGAAAGATGATGCCCTTCAAAAGACCATGCCCAAGGGGATTCATTGTTGGGTGTTCCATAAAACGCAACATAATATTTTTTAGGGTTTCTTTTAGTGGGATTCTGTTCCTTGATGGCCAAGTAGTTTTCCAAATCGATTATTTGTTCCATTTTATCATAGCCTGAGTTACTTAAAAAAGCATCAAGTAAATCCATCAGATTTTTATTTTGAACAACGCTCAGGGAATCCATACTTAGCCCACTTCTTTGGAACGAAGAATGTGGTAAATAATGCCACCTTGTTTTTGTTGAATCCGTCAATTTGAATTGAACTTGATCCATTTGCATTGGTTTCAAATCATTCAAAAAGTGCAATGCAACCTGATCGGGTTTAAATTGAGAATGAACACTAAATGCGATGCAATTTAAAAGATAGAATAAGAATATTTGTTTCATAATTGGAAGTGTGTTAAAGTTACAAATACAGGAATTAGCATTATGGTAAACAATTAGTACTTTAAATAGTGATTCAACAACAAAGTAACACATTTATTAAGTTATATATCTTTATTACTTTCATTTATGTTTATGAATAAAAGTAGATTATAATTATTCACTATAATAATAAAAACTTATTTTTGTAAAAATTTAAAAACATTATGAAAAGAGTATTATTATTAGGTCTTCTTGCATTTACAATTGGCTGTTCAACAGATGATTCTCCAGAAGACACGACATCAACTTCAGCAGCTATGGAACTTGACGCTGTAGGAACTTTATCTGAACAGACAGTAGAAGAGGCAAAAAAGACGATTTACGGAAAATGGAACTTGGCTTCATCTTCTTCCTCTTCAAGAGTTAGTTGTAAGTTTGTGTCTGTTGAGTTTTTGAGTGAAAGCTATTTTATGACCCTAGACATTGATGGTGAAATGATACAGTTTGCAGGGGGTTTTAACGTTACTGAAAATGCTTCAGGTAAAGTTGAAAAAGTTGAGATGATGCTTTTAAATTCAGAAACAGATTTGGAATTTAAAGTTGCCACAATTACCAACATGGTTGTTGTCAAATCAGGCGAAGCCCTGAATGCTTCTTTTAATGTTGTTCTTTCTTTACCTGCCACAGAATTTGCTAGTTGTAATGAAGCATTATCAGGCGATGTGTCAGCTGAAAAAGAAGAGCCGATGGCTGAATCTTCAGATGCAACCTCCAACCACGCAAAATTTGTGGGTACATGGGAATGGGTTATTGTGACTCATTCAAACGAATCAAGTTATTCGTTAAATGATGAACTTAATCAGATTTGCATGAATTATTCCCAGACTTCAACTGTTTCTGAGGATGGAACGGTAGTATATTCTGAGGGAGAAGAAGAACTTGACCCTGATTGTACTCCTGCTTCTAAAATATATCTCACGGTATCAACCTATGGCACCTATGCGATAATGTATGTTAACGCTGAGGACGTTATTCTTGAGGCTCAAGTAGGAACTTGGAGCTGGGCTGACAGTAACCAAGCTAAAATTATAATTCCAGATGGCGATGAAGAAAATTCTTCCGATGAACTCACACTTGTTTCTATCTCAAGCACTGAATTTGTTATTGAAAGTGAAGATGATGATTGGGTGATTCGTCTTACAGCGAAGAAACTTTCAAACTAAACTTTTATATTTAGATTGAGGCCTCTAGCATTTTGTTAGAGGCTTTTTTATTAATTTTTATATTGAAAAAATTAGATGCTACTTTTCTTTCAAAACTAAAAGACAACTATAATTTAGTTGTAAATATCAACAGCAATATTTCCGAAAAAGAAATAAGGAACTTGTGCGCAGCGGCAACGAAAAAAGCGTTTGACGAAACTGATTTTGAAATAAGAGGCTCAGAAAATCTACCCGACGAGCAAGGTGTGATTTTTATCTATAATCATCTTGATAACCATCCCTACTAAACGGTTGATGATGATTTTCAAATTACTTTGGACAGTCATTTTATCAGCGGCTTAATACTCAATAAATATTATCAGGACCCAGGCATAAGGGTTTCGAGGTATTCACTGAAAGGCGAAAAGAATCACCACGCTTATTACAATAGACTCGGATTTATAAGGGTCTATGCCAAAGACTTTACGCCAGCGCATTTGGATCCAGAACAAATCTTCGAAAAAATAAAGAAGTTAGTTTTTAAAATTAAAAACAAATACCCAAATGTTTTAATTTTTAACGTTTCAGTTAAGCCCTCTCTTGAAAGGATAAACGAGTTAGATAAAATCAAAAAAATCAATTATCTTTTAAAAAATAAATCATCTGAGATCAATGGTTTTACTCAGATTGATGTTTACGAATCCCTTTTAAAAGATGGGGAGGTTAATAAAGACTTATTACTTCAAGATGGACTTCACTTTAACGAAGAAGGTTATAAGGTTTTAAAACATCACATTGAATCGGCTTTAAAAAAGCAGCAGCTTATTGCCTGACTTTTATTTTTCCAATAAACTCAATACATCCTCTTTTAGTTGCTTCATGTCCAGTTTTAAAGTAGCATTGTAAATACCCCGGATTCTTTTTGTTCGATCAATCAATAGCACATGCTCTGTGTGTAAAAAATCGGTGCTGTCTTTTGTAAATCCCAATTCCTTTTCCGCGAAATAGGACTTTCGAGCAAGCGCATAAATCTCTTCGGTCTTGCCTGTGAGTAAGTGCCAATTTTTAGATTTTATGTCATAACTCTCCGCGAATGATTTAAGAGCAGGAATCGAATCCGCCCATGGTGTCACTGAAAATGATAATAGAGAAACTTCCTTGCTATTAAAGAAGGCTTCTTCAATAACTTTAAGATGATTGGTCATTATCGGGCAGATACTCGTACACTTTGTGAACATGAAATTTGCAACATGAATCTTTCCTTCAATTTGTCTTTGGGTTATTAACAAATTATTCTGATCAAATGCCCTGAAATCATCAATGGTATGATCAATTTTCTCGAAAATCTCTTCTTCATTTGTTATAAAGTGAGGCATGAAATCTGGCGAATTATAGTAAGGCAAAACCTCTACCTCCTCTCCACATGCAAAGATAATAAACAATAAAAGGATACTACTTAATCTCATCGGATACATTCACGCAGTTTTTTGTTCCTAGCAATCCATAACGACGGTTGTTACGTATCACATAATTTGATCTAACGCCACCGTCATCATACCACAGTTGTTGTCTTCCAATTTCTCTTCCAGCGACGTAATTCATCTTTTGGATTAAACGCCCTTCTCGATTCCAGCTCCTAGACGGTCCATCATAAAGGTCGTTTTTTAGGTGGTATTCGAAAATTAATTTTCCATCGGGCCAAAAACGCAAATGAAGTCCTTCTTTTTTACCCTTGTGGTAGGTCCTTTTTTCTAGTAATAAATTGTTTTCATAAAACCGCTTAAAGACGCCGTGTTTTTTCCCTCCCAGATAATTTTCAACGAGCAGTGTGTCCAAATCATTTTCATCAAGTTTGAAAATCATGCCGGTGAAAAGAGCCTTATTTGAGTAATAAAAACCTTCTTTTGTATTTAACGTTAAAGTATCTGCATTGGCAATTATTTTATTTTTGGGTTTAATTGTGCACGATTGCAGACCAAAAAAAAACGCAAATAGGAAACTATTTCGTAAGAGTACCTGGAGATCCATAATAACCATTTCCGTTAATATAAGGGTCATTGTCAGTGATATGATAATGGTAGATGCCATCAGGATACTCAGTGGTTTCGTGAGCGTGACCATGATAATCATCTAGATCCTCATTCGTTACTGCAATTTCATTTTCAATCGGTCCATAAACGGGAAAACCATCCAAGAGAAAACCAAGAAAAGTGTTTTTTCCATTTAAACCCGTTAAATAGGAAGGTTCAAGGTGGTAGTGGTAAACGCCCTGTTGCTGGGGGTGACCACTGTATTGATCAAACGAATCAATCTCATTGGTCAAAGGCTGGTTGGGTCCGGCATATTGATTGAAAAAAGCAACACCATTAATAGCGACCCCCATAGACCCTAGGGGTGTATCTTCTTTCTTTGTTGCCTCTTTTGGATTCAAAGGAATCTTATATTTAAAGTCAAAGGTATTGATTCGGTTAGGGTTTAGGTTAAAGGCAGTGTTTGTGCCATTGTAAGCCTCATATTTTCCGCCTTCACTATAGTATGGGCTTTTATGGTCTGGTGCACCGTTGACTTCAATTACGACAAAGGAACCTTCAAGATAAATACTCGAAGCCATGTAAAACTTTTTGAAGATTTCTGGAACACCCACACCAATGGAAGTCTCTGTTGTTAGGGTTTCATTAAGAATATCATCGGAATGCTCCGCTCCCTCATTACTGCAGAAGGAGATCGAGAATGTAGCTATTAGAAGTAAACATTTCTTCATTGTTTTAATTTTAGAGACACATTAAATATATAGATAATTACCGTTCTAGAATACCAATACCCTACTTCAAAGTGTCGGAATTTAAAAAAACATTAATATTAAATCATTTTGACAGTTTATTTAACTTAACCCATGAATACAATTTTATGAATTCGACTTTAAAAACGTTTCCTATATTTGGGGGCATTAGTACGTTTTTAAACACAACAATAATTAATCATAACAATGAAAAAACATTTTTGGAAATTAAGTGCCTTTTTATGGATGTGCATAATTCTCTATCTCAGCTTTTTCACTACTGTTGATCCCGCGGGTTTGCCCATGTTTGAAAACCAAGATAAGGTTGGTCACTTTATTTTTTATGCAATACTTACAAGCATTTTAATCAAGACTTTTAGAGTTGAATTAATCAAAAATTCACCCCTCGTGGTTGCAATTGTATTTGCTTTTTGTTTTGGCGCAGTCGTCGAAATTCTTCAACATTTTGCAACAGAAGACCGTTTTGGAAGTATCTGGGATTTATTTTTCAATACTTTAGGAATTCTTAGCATTGGATTTATCTCAAAAAAAAGATTAAATGGAAATTAAATTTTATAAAGTTTTATTAAAAAAAAGGTTCCCTTTGGCAATCAGTCGCGGGGTGAGAGGAGATTCTTCCAACCTTTTTGTGGCTTATCACCGAGAAGGAATCACTGGCTGGGGAGAAGCAGCTCCGGGGAAAAATGAAAATGCGGGGACCATCGCAGAAGTCAAAAAGCAATTAATTCAGCTGATCAAAAGCGGAATTGAAAATTTAAGCCCACAAGAAATTACGCTAATAGCACGAGAGATGAAAATTGCGCCTTGTGCCCTTGCAGGATTAGACATCGCTATTTGGGATTGGAAAGCCAAAAAAGCCAATTTACCGCTTCACCGTTTGTTAAACTTTCCGCTCCCTACAGTTCCTACTTCAGTTACGATAGGAATTAACACTCCAGAGGTTGTTAAACAGAGAATTCCTCTTTTGTTAGACGGAACTTCCACAAAGGCATTAAAGGTGAAATTAGGATCTCCAGAGGGTCTTGATGCGGACAAGGACATGTTTGCTCAGGTTTTGGAGAGTGTAAAAAAATATGACGTGAAACTGAGGGTCGATGCCAATGGCGGTTGGAATACGCTTGATGCAATTCACATGATGAAATGGCTCGCGGAAAGAGGAGTGGACTATATAGAACAACCCCTTGAGGAAGGTCAGGAGAGCGAATTAAAATATCTATTTCCCAATCGACCCCTGCCTATTTTCTTGGACGAATCCTGTCGTTATGCCGATGACATTCCTAAATGGGCCGAACATGTAGACGGTGTGAACATAAAGCTTATGAAGTGTGGAGGCGTCACAGAGGCGCTGAAAATAATTGAAAAGGCTAAATCCTTTTCACTCAAAACGATGATTGGTTGTATGAGCGAATCCTCGGTTTCGATTGCAGCAGCAGCTTCTATTTCAGGTGCAATTGATCACATTGATCTTGATTCGCATTATAACCTAGCTCCAGATCCAGCCACTGGAGTTAGAATGAGCGATGGAATTTCAATACAAGATCAGGTTCCCGGTCATGGGGGTGTTTTAAAAGAAAAGTATTATGCTTAAACCAGATCAAAAAGTTGCGATTTTTATGCAAGGTTACTTGCATAGCGATTTTGGAAAAATGGGATTGGGCGTTTTGCGTTATCTCACTAATCCGATCGTTGCTGTGATAGACTCGGAGCACGCTGGGAGTAATATTAATCTAGAATACGATTTGGATAGGGATGTTCCCATCTGTGCCACCTTAAATGAAGTAATTGAAAAAGGCGCGGAGGTTTTGATATTGGGCATTGCTCCCTCAGGTGGGCAAATACCACAAAATTGGATGCCTGTAATTGAAGCAGCAATTCTGAAAGGCCTGAGCATTATCAATGGCCTTCATGATACCTTAAATCATCAGTTTAATAAGCAAATACAAAATAATGTAAATCAATGGATATGGGATGTAAGAATACCCCAGTTTATTCCTGATATTGCAACGGCTAAAGCCAACGATTTACCCAACAAAAGAGTTTTGATGATTGGCACCGATATGGCAGTTGGGAAGATGACTGCCGGCTTAGAAATTTATCATTGGGCAAAACAAAGAAAATTTAATACTGGATTTATTGCTACAGGTCAAATTGGCATCATAATCATGGGGAAAGGTGTCCCGCTTGATGCGTTAAAAGTCGACCATGCCTGTGGCGCAATTGAACAATTGGTACTCGATCAAAAAGATAATGATTTATTAATTATAGAAGGGCAAGGATCTCTTCTTCATCCAGGGAGTACTGCAACATTGCCGTTAATGCGAGGGAGTTGCCCAACCCATATGATTTTATGTCATCGCGCTGACAAAACCACTCTGAGGAATCCTGAATCAATTCAAATCCCTAACCTAAAAGAATTCATCAAATTGAATGAAGCCATGGCATCCGTTTGCGGAACTTTTGGGCATCCCAAAGTAATTGGAATTGCATTAAACACCGCCAAGCTTTCAATAGATGAGGCCAGAGAAAGTATTCAAAAAGTTGAAAAGGAAACTGGACTACCTGCTACTGATGTTATAAGGTTTGGAGTCGAAAAAATAATGCAAGGGATACGCTGAATTATTTACAATGAAAGTCTGCTGCTCGAGTGGCAATCTGATTGTCTGGCTTAACATTAACTTTATATCCCAAAGAGTTTGCCCAACCCTTTGTTGCTGCAATTAACTTATGAGATTTAAAACTTTCATCACTGTTATAATCCATATCAATCTCAACACGGACATTAACTTGATGGGTCAGCCACTCTGCGACATCAATGCTCATCTCTGCTTCTTTCCAAAGACGCGTCCAAATGTCTTTATTTACGGATTCAATTTTTTTACTTAAAATATAATGAACGCCTCTACTTCCAAATCGGTAGGCGATCACTGTTACATATTTGGTTTTTTTACCCACATTTTGAGAATCCGTTCCTATGTGCATTTGAACGTTTGGATAGTTTTTTAGAATTTCTAGGGTATGCGAAATGGGATCAATTCGATTTCCCTGGACGTTCTTAAAAAGCTTCATAAATAAAAACTTGAGTTAGTAAAGCGCATTTTAAAAAATGGCTTTATTTTTATACTAAAATATAAATATGCTTGAAACTGTATTTAACATTTTTAACTCCGGAATATTAATTTTTTGGATGATGTTATTGCTTTTCCCAAAACAGCAAATCACCCAAAAGATAACAAATTATCCGTGGGTACCTCTGGCAGTCGCTTTGGGGTATGTTTATTTTTTATATAATGCTGAAGGTGCAATGTCTGGAGATTTCACTACACTAGAGGGGATAACGCTGATGTTTCAAAACGCCACACCCGAAGGAGTTGCAGCAGGATGGCTTCACTACTTGGCCTTCGATTTTTGGGTAGGCTGTTGGATGCTTAAAGACAGTCAGCAAAGAAATCTTAAACATGGATATGTGATTCTCCCTTTGGGATTTACTTTTATTTTGGGGCCTGTAGGGATTTTGTTTTACACCATCATTTTGGGTTTAAATAATAAACTAAAATCAATAACAAATTGACCACTTCCCTACTGTTATTATCAACTGCATTTGCAGTTGCCTTTGGCGCCTTTGGTGCTCATTTGTCCGTTAAAAAGGGAAGATCACATCGCTTTGGGTTTTTTATTGGTTTTCTCTTTGGTGTTTTTGGAATCTTGTCACTTTTAATTATTTCGAATAAGTCTACAGAAATTGAAAAATAGCATTTAAACCTTAACCATGAATTTTAAAAAAATAGTTAGAATTATTCTTCTCCTTTTGGCAGGGATCTGTTTCTATGTGGTTTATTTAATGCACTCGAAACTTTCTTTCATTGACACCCCTTATCTTTTTGGGGGGATTGTATTGCTTCTTTTTGGACTATTGCTTTTTAGAAAGGAAAAGTAAACTTTAGAGCCAATTATTCTTTAACAATAATATAAGTAGCCTTTACGCCAGTCGCAAGATTCCATTGGTTTGCAGCCGTCAAATTTCCCGCTTCATCGTACACCCTCACTTCGGCTGTGTTAGGGCCAGAGGTCCCCTGATTTAGGGCGATAAAGTCGATTTTATTAAATCCGGGAACCAATTCGACAACCAGACCGACGAATCGTTCCACTAATAAAACATTGGCTCGAATCACGTCATCATTGTGAAGAATTCTTACCCGATCACCATCAGGATATTCATGATCTCTAAAAATTATTCTCACATCATCTCCCTCGACCCGATAATCACCGAGATACTGATTGGATTTATAATCATTGGGATTCTTATCATCCTCTCCTTTTTTCCCTTTTAATTTTGTTAAATAATAATCTCCAGGATCAAGAAACTTTTCTTGATTCTCCATGTTTATTTTTGGATTGTTGTTTTTCGGTGCAGAAATGTCAAGGGGTTTGTTTAAAAAGTCACCTTTTAGAAAGGGGCTTTCTTCTGGCACTTCGAAAAGTGATTTTTCGTCTGGGTTGGAAGGAAATTTTATGGTACCATTATTTTCGTCAAATTGAGCAGAGACCCTAAACAAAAAAAAAGAAAAACACATCAACACACAAAGATTAAACCTAGGCATCATTAATGCTGTGGGCTTGATTTCAGCGGGCTTATTTTTACTTTTAGTCATGTTTAAAATATATTTAGACACTACAAACCTAGTTTGAAATTGCGAAACATCGAGTTTCTTTAACAAGATTTTGTAGACATTTCAACCAAAAAATGTAAATTGGTGCTTACAAATTTTTTTAATATGCAATTATCAGGCCTCGACTGGACAATTATAGCTACTTTTTTTTCTATCGCCTTGTTTATTGGAATCTATGTTTCCAAAAAAGCAGGAACCTCTTCAAATGAATTTTTTCTTTCAGGAAGGAACATGCCATGGTGGTTGTTGGGAATCTCAATGGTCGCCACGACTTTTTCAACCGACACGCCAAACCTTGTCACAGACATTGTTAGAAGTAATGGTGTTTCTGGAAACTGGGTTTGGTGGGCTTTTTTAATAACAGGATTGTTGACTGTTTTTGTCTATGCAAAATTGTGGCGTAAATCAAATGTAAAAACGGACATTGAATTCTATGAATTTCGTTATGGTGGAAAACCAGCGAGTTTTTTAAGAAAATTTAGAGCAGTTTATTTAGGGGTAATATTTAATGTGATCACCATGTCCTCCGTAACACTAGCAGCCATTAAGATTGGTGGAATTATGTTGGGGCTAGAGCCCTGGCAAACAGTAATCAGTGCAGGTTTGGTCACCGTAACTTTCAGTGCATTGGGAGGTTTTAGGGGAGTGGTTTACACCGATTTTCTTTTGTTTTTTGTTGCAATGGCGGGTTCGATAGGAGCGGCCTATTATTTGGTCAATATTCCCGAAGTAGGTGGGATACAAGCTTTGTTGGCCAATGAAAATGTAGCAGATAAAATCGCTATACTTCCCGATTTTTCTGATGCCGATGCGATGATTACCCTTTTGATTATTCCGCTTGCGGTGCAATGGTGGAGTTCCTGGTATCCAGGGGCTGAGCCAGGTGGAGGAGGTTATATTGCACAAAGAATGTTGGCTTCCAAAAATGAAAACCACGCCATTGGAGCAACCTTCTTCTTTAATATAATGCACTATGCATTACGACCTTGGCCATGGATCCTGGTTGCTTTGGCGTCCTTAGTTGTCTTCCCTGATTTGGCAAGTATTAAAGATGCATTCCCGAATATTGCCGATGACAAACTGGGGCATGATCTTGCTTATTCAGCAATGTTGGTTAAACTTCCAACGGGATTATTAGGACTTGTGTTGGCTTCTTTAATTGCGGCTTATATGAGCACAATCTCAACGCAATTGAACTGGGGATCTTCCTACATGGTATTTGATTTTTACAAAAACCAAATTAATCCCAATGCTTCCGAAAAAAGATTGGTTGCTGTTGGAAGAATATCGACAATTGTTCTAATGGTTCTTAGTGCAATGTTAGCATTGTTGCTTCAAAGTGCATTACAGATATTTGATATACTGCTGACCTTTGGCGCAGGAACCGGTTTGATCTTTATACTTCGATGGTTTTGGTGGCGAATCAATGCTTGGAGTGAGATTTCAGCTATGTTTTCCTCTGGAATTATTTCTATTTTATTAAAACTTACTCCCTTGGGTGCCTTCCTTTTTGATACTGAAACTGGCTTAATGGAAAGCTGGTCAGAGTTTCCAATGATTGTTTTGGTCACTTCTTTCATTTGGATTGGCGTCACCTATCTTACTCAGCCCGAAAGCAATGAAGTCCTCCAATCTTTTTATAAAAAAATTCAACCCGGAGGACCAGGATGGAATAAGGTAGTGAAAGATGCTGAAGCTGAGAACATCGATATTAAAGACAAAGAGGTAGAGTGGAGTGTGCCTTCTGGAATTCTTGCAATGCTCTTGGGTTGCGGAATGATCTATGGCGCGATGTTTGCAACCGGCTACTGGATTTATGGAGAGCAACAGAATGCCATTGTCGCAACGACAGGAGCTGTAATTTCTGCCGTTTTCTTAATCAAGATTTGGAAAAAAATTAAAGTAAATATTCTGTAGTTTTTTATTGCTCTATAAAGAGATAACAAACAGCTGCCGGAACCCATTTTCATCCAGCCCAGAAACTAAGATTTGATTGCTTTCTCGATTCCATCTGGGGGCGGGATCAATTCTGAGGTCTTTTTTATAAACTCCCGTATTAAATTCTGGTGTATTTGCCCATTCCTTGGAATTTAGATCGAATATGGTGTAATGATTTTTTCCATTTAAGCTATAACCATTAACAAAAAGTTGCGAGTCGGGAGACAGGCTCACATCACCAGAAGGATCAGGGAATGAAACTTCATCTCCGATGGTTCTGACAATTTCTTTAGAAAGGATGTCGTAGACCACTTGCCTTCCGTTTTGACTCCCAATGATTTCTGTTCCGTTTCCCCATTCAGGATGTCCCCCGATATGTGAATGACCTACTGTGAAATTAGTACCGTCAGCTTTGATACTACAAGCTGTATTTAGCGCTTCTTTTCCATCCTTGTCAGATTTCCAGCCAGCGCGAACAAAGAAATATATCCACTCACCGGTTCTGTTCCAAAGGGTATGATTGATATAAAGATTTCTGCCTTTTGCCTGAAAACCGTTTTTTTCAAGCTTCGCTGCCATTTGCTCAAAAGAAACCAACATCTTTTTTTCCCCAGTCTTGATATCAACATGAATAATTCCATCATCTTTGGGTGCATTAACTCCTGTTGTCCAGTCTGTTGCGTCTTTATATCCTGTGACGGGCCTTAGGCGAGCCATGCGTGCATAATTAATCCCAAGAAAAGATTTCCCCAAGGGGCAAACGCCACTATTTCCAAAAGAGCGATGTCCATATCGGTATTCTTTAACACGTTTTCTTTTGTTGACGTCATAACATACCGTAAATACAACTCCCGTTTTTGGATCACGATCGTTAAAAAAGAATTGATCTTGAGACGCATCGGGATTCCAGTAAAACATGGTTCCCTGTTGATGGTTCCAGCCCAAACTTTCGTCTAATTTTTTAATTTTATTGAATTCACCAGATTTTACATTTGAATCAATAATAGCTATGGTTGCAGCTTCATTTGTGCCGGGAAGATGATCGTGAAATGGCGATGACATACAAAGGATTTTGTCTCCGTTGTAATTCCAAGGAATGGTCAAGGATTGCCCGATATATCCAAAAAAATGATGGTTTTTCCCACCAGTAATTTGATTCACAGTAATATTAAACCTTGAACGATTAAAAAGATTCGTTGAGGGGATCACAACTGTTCCCAAAGCAAGCTTGCTTGTATTTTTAATAAAAAACCGTCGATTCATTTTTTAATTTTCTAAATCAATTCATCAAAATCTCATTGATCATATCCCTGGCAGTCATCATTTTTATTTTATGAACAGCGTCTTTATAATCTCCCGTATTAATCTTTTCATTAATTAAATCAAGAAGTTGTTGTGCGGTAAGTGTATTGTTTTGCATTTTTTATTTGTTAAAATCTCATGGGAACCTCTACCAGTAATACTTTTGACTGGGATTGTGCTGTAAAGCTTATGGTTTCGGTATCCCAAATTCCAATAGCATCACGTTTTTTAAGACTTTCCCCCTCCACATTGAAGGAGCCCTCGATGACAAAAACATAAACACCGTTTCCAGGTTTTTTTATGGTATAGTCTAGCGATTTCTCAACATCAAATTCCCCTAAATGAAACCAAGTGTCTTGATGAACCCACATCCCCGCATCTTCTGAGTTGGGAGACAAAACTTGATAAAACTCATTCGGTTTTTTTAAATCCCGAACGGACATCTGATCATATCGAGGCGTTACATTTTGTTTTTTAGGAAAAACCCACAACTGTAAAACCTTTACCGCTTGGTCGGCGTTTTTATTGTATTCGCTATGGTGAATACCAGTACCAGCGCTCATGACCTGAATTTCTCCTTCATTGATCACTCCAATATTCCCCATGCTGTCTTTATGCTCTAGATCGCCTTCCAGAGGTATTGTTATGATTTCCATGTTCTCATGGGGATGGGTTCCAAAACCCATGCCTGCAGCAATGGTGTCGTCATTTAACACCCTTAGGGCCCCAAAATTCATTCGCTCCGGATTATGGTAATTGGCAAAACTAAAAGAATGATTGGCATTGAGCCAGCCATGGTTAGCGTTTCCTCTTGTCTTAGCGGCGTGAAAAGTTTTTTTCATAATCAATGTCGTTACAATAGTTGTAGATACAAATATAATTTATTTATCCTTATTTTCAATTTTTTTATTTGCCTCAGCAACCGTATTAATCAACTCACTTTTCGCGTCAAGGTATTCAATCAGTTCTTTCACTTTGTCTTCGGCCTCCTTTATTGCTGCTGCTTTGCTTTTCTCTTCAGCGACTGTTGTTTTAATTTCTTTGTAAGTAGTTATTGCAAAACCCATTAAAATTGCAACTGCAGCAAGAATGGCAATAATTTCTTCAGTTGAGTCTAAGTTAAGCATGGCTTGAAATTTGAGTTAAAAATAATAATTCATGCGATTTATTTAGTACTTATTACTGTTTATCACTCAAATTATTTATTTTCGAGCTCATGAAAATATTCAATTCATTTTTTTGTTTTTTATTTCTATTTAATCTTACTGCTCAAAGCGACAGCTTAAGTCAAAAAATTCAACTGAAAGAAGTCACTTTGGACGCTTCTAGAATTAAAAGTTCAAATAAAACATTGCCTTTTGCCGTTAGCCATCAAAAATTTTCCCAAACACAAGAGGCCTATCAAGGAGCTTCCCTGCAAGATTATTTGAATAATGTTCCGGGATTGTTTACTCAAAACACCCAAAACTTTGCACAGGATCTACGTCTTTCGATACGGGGGTTTGGCGCCCAATCTGGTTTTGGCATTCGTGGAATTAAATTGATAGTGGATGGAATTCCTGAAACAACCCCCGACGGTCAGGGACAATTGGACAATTTAGCATTGGGTTTAATTCAAGAAATAACTGTTCTGAGAGGGCCCGCCTCTACTTTTTATGGAAATGCTTCGGGAGGCGTGATTCAAATCAAAACCCTTACTGATTTTGAGAAAGATTTTATTCGATTAAGAGCCCAAGGCGGAAGTTATGGTACGACTTCTTTTCAAGCGATTGCCGGATGGAAAGGACAAAAAACCAAAGCAGTTGTTTATCAAAACCGAACGCAGTCTGACGGCTATCGCGATCATGCCCGATACAAACAAAACGTTATTAATGCTAGGGTTTGGCATCAATTTTCAAACACTTCGCAGTTAAGTTGGCAATTTAATTATACGGACAGTCCTTACGCTTATGATGCGGGAGGAATAAACATCGAGTCGGTCAATACAAACAGAAATCAAGCACGTTCTCAGAATATCGAATACAATACTTTTGAATCCGTTAAACATTTAAAAACCGGTCTACAATGGGAAGAATCTTTGGGAGATCATTTGACCTTAACCAGTTATGCTTTCTATGCCCACCGTGATTTTGATGGCAAACTTCCTTTTGAATTTGGAGGTATTGTTGATTTAAAAAGAAATTATTATGGATTAGGAACCGCATTGGAATATCAAATCAGTCCGAATCATCGGATGCAATTCAGGGCTTCGCTTGCGGATCAAAAAGACCAACGCAATCGCTATAAAAACCTTAAAGGAAGCAAAGGTGACGCAACGCTTTCACAAGAGGAATTGTTTTATAATGCTGCGCTCAGTGTTTTAGATGAATTCAAATGGAGTTTTGGACTTTTACGTACCGGATTGCGTTATGACTTTCAGCGTTTGGGAACCGACGCAAAAGTCAACCTAAACGTGGTGAATCCCAGTATTGGCTTTACGTTTACGGATTTTGGAAATCATGTGCTTTATACTTCTTTTTCAACCAGTTTTGAAACCCCAACACTCAGTGAGCTTTCTGCTAACCCCACGGGTGAACCTGGATTTAATCAAGATTTGAGCTCCTCAAAAGCCACCAATTTCGAATTGGGATGGCGCTACTTTTCTGGTTCAGACCGACTGGAAGCTTCTTTGTTTTTAATTAATACCCAAAACGAGATTCTGTCTTATGAATTAGAGGCTTTTCCAAACAGAGATTTTTACCGCAATGCAGGAAAAACCCAGCGAAAAGGAATTGAAATATTCTGGGAGCATTCCGACGGTGCTTGGCAATGGAACACCTCCTATACTTTTGCCGCTTTACTTTTTGATCAAGCCGGCAGTCTGAAAGGCAAACATTTGCCTGGAGTTCCTCAGCATCAGTTTTTTGGAACGCTTCAATATCAATTTCCATCCGGACTCGGCATCGAATACCAAGCCAGGCATACTGGATCACTTTTTGCCAATGACGCCAACACCACCAAAGTTGACGATTATTTTTTATCCAACCTGCGCCTTTGGAAAAAATTTGGAAAATTTGACTTTTTCTCTGGCGTTAACAATCTGTTAGACAAATCCTATTTCGACAACATTCGCATCAACGCCTTTGGCAAAAGGTTTTATGAGCCAGCACCTCAACGCAATTTTTACATCGGAATGAATCTTTCTATTTGACCGAATTAAGCTTCATCACACCCTCCATAAAAGCATCGGCATAGTTGTCTCGGTTCGGATCGCGACCGATGTATCCCATAAAGGTGCTTTCTTTAGAGTGTCCCGTCATGGTCATTAAAATTGGTGTTGGAATTTTACCAAAAAAATTGGTGGCAAACGATCGCCGTAAATCGTGTGAACAGATCACCGAATACTTTGGATAAATCCCCAATTCCTTTCGTTTGGTTTTTTTATTAAATTTAGACCCCCTCACCATTTTAGTAATTCCTGCCTTTTGCAAAACCAATTTCAGGTAACAATTGAAACGTTGTGCGGTCAGTTTTCTCGGAAAATTATTTCTTAATATTTCCATTGCCAAGGGGTCAATGACCCCTATGGTTACTTTTTTATCTGTTTTCTTTTGAAGAATGTCAACATAAACTCCCCCATTTGGGGCGTCTCTGAGTTGATCTGGCGTAATGGTCAATAGATCCGAAACCCTTTGTCCAATCCAAAAACCGATGATCAACCAATTGCGAACATTTTCTAAATGTTTTTTGTCCAACGCCACTTTTTCAATCTTTTTTAAATCTTCAAAACTCAGGATGTTGATGATCTTTTTGTCACCGCGTTGCGAAAAGCCCGAGATGTGATTGACATAATTGTGGGTGGGCAACTCATTTTTTTTAGCATCGAGGGCGAGCGTTTTAAGGGTCATCAAAATTCTACCTGCATGGTTCTCACTGTAACGCCTTTCTTTTAACAGCCACTCCGTGAAGTTCTCTACCAAATTCCGATTTAGATCCATAAAGGTCAATTCATGGTACCGGATGTGGTCTTGGAAATTTTTGATGTGTAATTTAAAATTGATATAATTTAAAACGGAACTTTTACGCAGTCCGATTTCCCCATTTTGTTTTTTACGATACGGCGCATGCAAAATAAATTCTTCGAGATAATCGAGGATTTTAGTTTTGCATTCCTTTTCGGAAAACGGGTTTAAAAAGTCATTTTTTATAGGCATGGCAAATGGGGCTTGCTTAGCGATTAACATCATAAATATAGTTTTTTATTACAGAGCTGTTTTTTTCATAAGATTTCCCCATAAAAAAACGCCCTCAAATTTGTTTCGATTTGGGGGCGTTTGATAAAAAACCCCTTCAATTAGGAAGGGGCTTTTGAAATGTGAACTTTAAATAGAATTTAAAGCGAAATATTTAGGCTTAAAACAGAGCCAACTCGTTGGCAATATTAACTCCTGAGCCAATTCCACTAAACGAACCAGCAGGCGCACCATTATCAGACTGATTGTCTTCAAGAGTTGTCGGGTCTGAATCCGGACCTGCATGAGCAACAGTATCAGCATCCAAAAGAGAGGACAATGTAACAGTTTCTGTTGCAGAAGTTGCAGTGTTGTCAACTGAATCCAATCTAAGGTCATAATCCACAGGGGCAGTTCTGGTTTGCCCAGTATAAGCAGTAATAAAGGTTTTGAAAGAGGTGATCTCCGCAGAGGTACCCGCTGCAGGCACATACGCAGATGTCTCAGTTGCCGCCACAGCAGGCGTGTAAGTACCCGACAGTTTGTTACCTCCAATTATAACGCTGATTGGAGCAACAGGCTCTGCCAATTGATCTGAGCCTGAAGCTGGCGCGATGATCGACGTTAGCAAGATGTTGTCAACTATAATAACGGTCTTAACTTTTCCAAGAGAAGACAAATCAACTGCAGTAATTTTTGGGTTACTAACGATTGTTACTTCAGACGCATTGTCTCCATCTAGATGAGAATGACCAAAATCAAATGTTTCTAAGGATGCATTGTCGAAGACATTTATGTAGATAATAACCCCTGCAGTACTCAAGGAAGTCAAAGCTGAGTTATCTACATCAAGAAATCCTAAGTAACTATCCTCACCAAAACTAAGTGTGGTAAGAGATGCGTTGGCGGCGGTTATACGCAGAGTATTATCCTGAACACCAGGACCAACTGGAGTTTTTTGCGCACCAGTATAGTCTAGTGTTGCCATCGCTACTGCAGTTGATACGTTTATATCACCAACCTGTCCGACAAGGGTCAACTGTGTAAGATTGCCAAAGTCAAGAATCTTGGTTACGTCAGCAATACTTTTTAATTCATAAGTACCACCATCTTTAATATCAACCGTACCAGTGGTTGTGGTGTATTTTGGTGCGCTGAAAGATTCAGCTTGTAGAGCAACAAATCCTCCTTCAAGTGTCGTCAACTCAGGCAAAGAAACTGCTGTAGGCCCAACCAAAGTAAGGGAGTCAGTAGTGGTTTTTAAAGCAGATAAATCTACAGTAGTTGCAGAAAGTGTGGTGGCACCTGCAATCGTTGTTAAACCAATTGCTGAAATCTCCGTGGCATTAACATTTAAGGCTACAGCAGTAGTTATTTTGTCCAAATTTACAGCTCCAGTAGAGGTAATGGTTACAGTTCCAGTAAAACCAGTAGCATTTAAATCAAAAGTGGCATCGGCTCCACCCACAGTGATGGTTGTATCCGTTTGTGCGGCACCATTATAGGTAGAAACAAACTCAGTTGCTTTAGGTAAGTTAACAGTGGCTGGCAATACACCGGGTATTTTTACAATAATTGCGTTGGGTAAATTAACTTCAGACCCTGTAGTACTGGTTGTAAAAGTTCCAGCGGTTAAACCAGAGAAGTCAACACCTGTCACAGTAGATGTTTGAGAAAGGACAATCCCTCCTGAAACAGTACTAAGCCCAGGATAAAAGATATCTCCTGCAACGTCAATGGCCAGTGCGCCGTCTACAGTGGTAAGTGCAGCAGCAGCTATAGCACCCGTTCCAGATAAACTAAGACCTCCTGTAACATATCTTAAGGTTGCAAGATCAACATCCGAATTGGAAGTGATGGTTGCGGTTCCCATAACTACTTTAAGCTTTGTAAGTAGCGCAGTCAAACTTGCTTGGCTAGAGGCCAAGGATGCATCACTATTATCGATATCAACGTTTCCGTTAACCGTAATGCCAGGATCGTCCGCACCAATACTTATACGCTCCAAAGCCAATTCGAGTTGAGTAAGATTTTTGATGACTAAATTTCCCTCATAAGCGGCATCAGCGGCCAAAAGCGTTTGCAATTGTGCAAGAATTAGATCTACTTCTTCGTTTAATCCAGCAACTTCTTCATCTGTTTCAGAGAGGTCTGAAAGAGCGTTTTTTACCGTTGCAATGTCTTCTAGAAGGGAGGTCATTTCTTCCTCACTCAAAGCACCTGCTTCTATTGCGTCGATTTTGTCACCTAAAGCATTGACTGTACTCGTAATCCGAGTTGAACTTTTTGCTAACTTTGAAATAAAATTAATCTTGAAAAAACAAGGCTTACTCCTTTGCTTTCTTTGCCTTACAACCGCACTGTCAGGACAAAAAACATCAAATAAAAAGATTGAACGCCAAATTGATAAAATTACTGCTTTCCAAGGCGCACACATAGGAATAAAGGTTTCTGCAGTTTCCTCCTCCAAATCAAGGGCAGAGTATAATGCACATGATTATTTTACTCCAGCCTCGAATGTTAAAATCATCACATTCCTTGCGGCTTTGCAGACTTTTGATGCGCTTCCAACGCTTCTTTATTTTAAGACTCCTTCGGGGACGTTACATTTCACAGCAACCGGCTATCCGCTTTTGCTCCACCCAAAATATCCCGATCATGAGCTCTTCCGTTTTTTGAACCAGCAGAAGAAGCTGGTCTACCATCTGCCCCAAGAGTCCCCAACCAGACTGGGAGCTGGATGGTCATGGGACGATCAGCAGTATTATTTTTCTGCTCAAAAAAGCGCCTTTCCTATTTATGGAAATGTGGTTCAATTTTATCAGGATACTTTATCCAAGGATTTTGTGGCGAAACCGAGTCGTTTTCAAACCCACTTTTTTTCCCAAAAAAAGAAGATTTTACCCTTGAAGGAATTTTCCTACAAATATGATTTTAATCCTAAAAATTTGACCCCTCAAGACACGCTCCTAAAACCCTTCCCAACCAGTCCAAAACAGTTTGTGGATTTACTCTCGGAAGCAACCCAAAGCAAGGTTGAAATCGATTCACTTCCTTTTCCTAAGGATCAAATACAAAGTGTTTTTTATACCCATCAGGAGGAAAAACTATACAAGGCCTTACTCCAAGACAGTGATAATCTCATTGCCGAATCGTTGCTGTTGATGATTGGAAAAATTAAAAACGACACCTTAAACACCAAAAAAACAATTGATTACTTAAAAATCAAATGGCAAGATGATTTTTCTGACCCTCTCATTTGGGCAGATGGATCTGGGGTTTCTCGTTACAATCTTCTGACGCCAACGATACTTGTGGAGGCACTTCAGAAGACTTATTCGATCCTGGGTTGGGACAAAATAACATCCCTTTTTCCTGCGGGAGGAATTTCTGGCACGATTTTAAATTATCACAAAGACGCTCCTGCCCCCTATGTTTTTGCAAAAACTGGAACTTTAAAGAACAATATTAGTCTTTCGGGTTTTTTCATTGGAAAAAATAATCGCATTTATGTGTTTTCTATTTTAGTCAACAATCACACCTCTTCAAACGAAGCCGTTCGAGAAGGGATTGCCACTTTAATTCGATTTTTTAGAAAAAAATATTAGTCCTAAATCCTGCAAGAGCAATATTTACCGAAGATTCTAACAATGTTTGTTCATAAGTATAAGGTCAGGGAGTATTAAACATTATGGTCTTTTTAATAATTTTATCATGATACCGTTAGACTAAAAAAACCTTTTAAACTTTCCTCTTGTTTCAAAAACAAGAGGATTTTTTTGTAAATAGACAAGGTTTGGCATCATATTTGTATCAATGGAACTCGAAACGTTTGCACCTTGTGGGAAACCCTCACGATTCGCAAACATAATTTAAACATTATTAATATTAATTTAATTTTTATCAAAATGAAAAAAGGTTTATTAAGTCTTTTGGTAGTTGCGCTAACGGTTGTTGGCTGCCAAGATTATGATGATCAATTTGACGGTCTTAACAAAGAGATTTTGGCCCTCAAAACCAGCCTAAGTGATTTGTCTGGGATTACGAAAGCAGTCACTGATCTTACAGCAGAAGTTACTGCTTTAAAAGCTGTTGACGTTGTCGATGACGCTGAATTTAAATCTCTTCTTACTAAAGTAGCTACAGTACAAGCTGCTGTTGACGCAATCACACCTGCTGATGTTTCTGGTATCGAAACAGAAGTAGCTGATTTGAATTCTGAGATTGCACAGATTTTAGAGCAATTAGTTGCTTTGAACAAAGCTGGTTCAAGTTACCAAGGTGATCTTACGATTAGAAGCCTTGCAGAACTTGGAATAGCTGAAGATAACCTCGGTATTGATCCAACTGCAACAGAATCTTCTACGGCTGCTTCCTTAGCAAACGTTACAGGAAATGTCCATATCACTGCTGATGCAACTGATTTGGCTACTGCTGCGATTCAAGCTAGATTAAATACTGTGATTAGCAGAATAAAAACAGTTGCTGGTTCCGTAACAATTACTGGAATTGACGCTGCTTTAAGCGCTGCCGAATTAACTTTTGTAGGAGGTACTGCAGAATTTGAAGGAACGAATACAATCGGACTTCCAAAATTGTCTAATGTAATTGGACGTGTTCATTTTGATCTAGCCGGAGCACTTGATTTTCAGGTACTTGCGTCTACGACTTCAGTTGTGATTTCTCAGGCTTCGTCTGTAACAAGTGTTAATCTTGTAGGTCTTCTTAAAGGTGAGGTTACCACTGCTGCAGGTAAACTTGTTCTTCCCGATGCAACATCAGTAATATTGTATTCTGCGCCAGCATCAGTTACCTTAGCCTCAGCCGAAACAGTTCAAATTCACAATGTAGCGGCTAACAAAGGATTGGATCTTGCTGCGCCTTCGGCTACATCAGTAGTAGTTTTAGCAGCTTCAATTACTGGAGCGGTTACAATAACAGCTAACGCTGCGACTGTAGACCTTTCTTCTGCAAATTTAGGAGGGGGTACAATTTCAGCAGCTACTATAAATGCTAATACGGCAACCACTGCCTCAGCAACTACGCTTTCAGCGACTACTATTTCTTTGGCTGCACTTACAACAATTGGTACTGGCGGTTTAAATTATAATGGTCCACTATCTTTTAGCTCTTCTACTCTTGCTACAGCACCTGGAAACTTTGTATCAACTACTGCAACTGCTTTCACTGCGCCTGCGTTTACTTCAAATGCAACCGGAACTATTGATTTGAAAGATGGAGCGGTTGATATCTCAATTTTAAGTATTACTAACACTACTACTATAAAGGATTATGCTACCATAGCTAATTTAACGCTTGCCGGACAATTGGGAACACTTGATGTTCTTCCTCTTACAAAAATGGTAACACTTAACTATACTGGTGTTGCTGTTGCTACTGGAGATTATGCAAACGATTTGGCTATTACCTCTGCTAATGCGTCTTTGACAACTGTTGTTTTAGGTTCAACGAATGAATTAGAGTCTTTCACAGCTTCTGCAACAGCACTTACATCGCTTTCAACGAATGGTGTAATCCTTGACCTGATTGTAACAAGAAATATTGCTTTAGAAACGCTTTCGTTTGGACATACTCACCTTAACGGTCAAGAAGCAACTACTGTTAAAATTGATGGTAATACTGACCCATTGTTTGTAGCTGTTGACATGTCATCTCTTGCAAAAGTGAAGACAGTTGTTATCACTGGTAATACATCTTTGACGGCTATTACTCCGCCGAGTGCAACAGTTTTAGCTGAGCCTACTGCTACGATTAGTTTAACAGTAACAGGCAACCTACTACAAGGAACTTATAAAGCTGCTGTACCTGGAACTGATACTACTGCAGCTGCTTCTCATCAAGCAACTTCAACGGTAATCACTGCGTTTAAAGTTTTAATTGACGCTTACGATGCTCAAGCTACTAGAACAGTTACTGTAACGTATAGCTTAGGGATTGATGCAGTTGATAATAATGCTGATGGTGCCTTTGATAATGGAAATTCTGCTGCACAAGCAGGTATTACTGGTGATATTGACACTCCTGCTGAATTAGCACTCTTTTAGTAAATGATTATC
>JAFMCL010000053.1 GCA_017857815.1 Flavobacteriaceae bacterium
AAAGTCACACCTTGCTCCACCTAAATAATTTTATCTATTTTTAAATTGAGTGACGGTTAATATAAACCCATGTTTTTTTAAAGAACTTAAACTTTTATTATTTTTAATCCCAAACCTAAAAACATCCCCAATGAAACAATCGTTTATTCTTTTAGCTTTTTGCATGTCTTTATTTTTTTGTACAAAATCGAGCTCTTCCGCTGATGGAGAAAAATCTGATTTAATCCAAGAAGAGACGAAACCCTCAACAGAGACACCAACTTCTGATTTAACCTTTACAGGAGGAGATGCACATCCAATAACGACACCCATTATCTTAGGGTATTTTCCCTCGTGGTCAGAAAACTATACCTCAACCGGAAAAAATTCCAAACTTCGTGAAATTCCTTCGTTTGTAAACCATGTTTTTTTAAGTTTTGCCAAACCAAATCTGCGATATACAAAAGGAAGTTATAATTTATCTAAAACAGGCATTGAAGTTCCATACGGTGGTTGTGACCTAAGAGAAAGTGTCGCTGTTCTTAGAAAAAAAGGAATAAACGTCATTCTTTCTGTGGGAGGAGCAACCTATTGGCAAGACGCTTCGTCTTATGACATTGATTATACTCAAATTAAAGACTTGGTTGATGACATTGGTTTTGCAGGAATAGATTGGGACTTCGAACCAGAAGGATCGTTTACCAATATTGGAAATGCTGAAAATACAGCCCGTTTTATAGCGTTCTTCAACAAGTCTAGGGCTTTAATGCCAAAATCAGAAGGCTATCTTTTGGCTTGTGCCCCTGCAGGCGTCGGTGCATTAGGTGGTCAAATTAATGATGATCCTTCTTCTCCTTTTCGACATGAAAACAGGAATACACTGACTGATGAAAACGACGAAAAATTATTTCAAGGAACACTTGAATCCAATGGAATCAATCTTTTTGGATTTTCTGCTACTGGCCACATGATTCCAGTTTTAAAAGCGGTTGGTGATAAAATTGATCTAATTGCTTACCAAGGCTATAACACAGGCGCCAGTAATAATCGAAGTATCATGTATGATGCCTATGCGTATTATGCAAATCAATATGGCTTCACTATTGCTGCGGGAGTTCATTATCCTGAGGAACCATGGGGTCCTTTCTATACTTATACCCACCAAAATGTTGCTGAACTTTCCGAATACATACTCAATCATTCGGATCGTAAAGAGGCAAATGATGGAATTATGATTTGGCAAATGTTATTGGAAGGAGACAACAGTTCCGCTTATTCCTACTTGAATGCAGCTTCTAAAGTCCTAAACGGAAGTGAAACGAGTATTGCAATAGAAGAGGCCAATGACTTTTCTTCAAGTCCCTACTCGGGGGAGGAAATTGAATGTACCGTAAAATAAATGAGAAGAAGCTAAAGTAGTTCCTTTTGGTAATTCAGCCTTAGAATCTATCTCCTAAAAAATAGGAGTACCCCTGTGACTTTGCCCTTATTGTTCCCAAAAGGATTTAATCCTTGTGTAGGCTTCTCTAGGTTCCGTTATGTACCAATCGCCTTCTCTTGTAAATTTTACAAGTCCAAACCATTCTTCGGGCTGATCCGTTAATTGATCGTCGGCTTGACCTGATTTCCACCAAGAATCTAAATATTCGTGTATACAAACCCCCGCAGTTGGTAATGCAGCAGTATTTAGATCATTAAAGTTTTGAAGGATTCCATCTGCCTGTTCTTTTTCGGAATTTCCGCCATAATTATAGTCAGGAGGACCCAGACGATCTGCGTCAGGAGAAACACTTAGGCCAGTTTCTGATATAAGAAGCGGCATGTTTGGATGTTTAGATTTAACTTGTTCTACCCAGCCTTGAAAAACTGTTCCAGAGTTACTTCCAAGTGCTGTTTCGGGTCGGTAATAGGGTGGAGCATAGGAATAGGCATTATCACACCTAAAGTCTAGAAAAGGAACGTCTATTAAATCATATGTTCCGATATAATTTGCATAGGTCACTAAAGAGCTATTTTTATAAGTTTCAAATTCATAAGTTTTAACGTAATCCGCCATCTCTGCGATGAAAGCTTCAGTAGCATTTACATTCGTGGCTGATATGTAATTTCCCGAATAGGAAGTAATGTCTGGATTTGCATCATTTGTTGAAATGATGCTTAATCCGCTCAATTCATTCCCAACAATGTATGCAATTATGGGAGGGTTATTATCCCTATAAACGGAATATATCCTGTCAATAATCTTTTTGATATAGGCTTTCGTTCCATCTTTAAAAGCAGTAGACTGAAAATTGGATTCTTCTGTATTTATCCATATCGTTTGTAATAGAAAGAGCCCTCCTGTTTCTTTAATCGCTTGATAAGTATAAACGGGAGGATCCCAAAGCCTAATCGTGTTGGCTCCCATTTCTTTAATATTGCTAACATCATTGAGAATGCTATTTTCATATGCTGTTGATAAGACACTACGTTCAATATCCCAAGGAAGATTTCCAGGATAATTGGGTGTGTAGACAACTCCTTTTATCTCTAATGGAGATTGATTATAGAGTATTAAATGATCATTTGTAGTAAAGCTATTCTCAATTTCGGTTGTCAAGTTAATTGTATATTCCTTTTGAACAGCTCCAGATTCGGCGGTTATGTCGATCGAAATCGGGCTTTCACCCACCTGAAGTAGGTCGCCCTGTTTTTTGCTGGAGATAGCTTTGTCAGATATTTCAATGGTTTTAATACGCACCTCTTCAGCTCCATAAGGCAATGTTTTCAGTAGCGTTACGGTAAGCCCGTTTATGGAAGTCGTGTAAGTTGTTTCGTTATGCTCTAATTCGATTTTCAATAAATTTGATTCACTAGATTTTTCATCTATTGGATCTGATAATTCATCTTGACCACAAGAGTGTATCAAAACAATAAGGAGCAACAGCGTGGATTTTTTAATCATTATTTTTAAAATAATAAAACCTAGCGAAAAACAAAAGTTTTGGTTGGC
>JAFMCL010000018.1 GCA_017857815.1 Flavobacteriaceae bacterium
AGACTGTAAATCTGCTGACTACGTCTTCGCAGGTTCGAATCCTGCTCTCCCCACTAGAGTAAAAATATTTGAAATATTGAAATAAATTACTGATCTTTACATCAGTAAAAAATGCGGGAGTAGCTCAGTTGGTAGAGCTTCAGCCTTCCAAGCTGATTGTCGCCGGTTCGAGCCCGGTCTCCCGCTCTCTTTTTTTGCCGACGTAGCTCAGGGGTAGAGCGTTTCCTTGGTAAGGAAGAGGTCGGCGGTTCAAATCCGCTCGTTGGCTCCATTAATAACAAGGGGTTACGAAAGAAATCGGACTCCTTTTTTTATTTTCAGCTAACTTCTGGATATTTTTTCCACAATTATTTAAAAGTCTCCTTTTTACATTCTTATTTAGACAGGCCATCCTAAGGAAATCTTTATTTTCTAATAGCTCATAAAAATTCTATTGGTTACTCATAGATAAATACGATGCTTTATATAACGAATCTCCCTGTTTAACTCCTTAGCGTGACTCTTAATCCAAACTCTCTTCGCTTGATGATTCTCCACCTGCTCCTCCATAATAATCTAAATTCCAGAACTTACTGAAGAGGATATGCCTGTACTTTAAAAGAAGTAGAATCATAAATTACACTAAAGCGGATGCTTATCGATTGAGAAGTAAGACAGTACCATCTGAATTCGAAATAACACCTCGATAATAAACAATATATTTTATTTCTTTAATGAATTTGCTTTTACACCCTCATTTGTTATCACAACCTGCTTTATTGAACCGTCATCATTAAATTCCATTAAGTCGATACAAGTTTCGCGAGAATTACGGTCAGTTTCATCTAGTGGCCTACGATGATAAACCATATAATAATCATCTGTATCTTTGTTGTGAATTATACTATGATGACCAGCACCAGTAGCAATTTTGGGATCCTGTTGTAGTGTTTTACCAATACGTTTAAAGGGCCCGAATGGTGAATCTGCAACTGCATAAGCCACACTATAATCTGGACCAGTCCAACCACCTTCGCTCCACATAAAATAGTATTTGTTGTCTTTTTTAAACATAAAAGGACCTTCTACATAGTTTTCAGGCGTTATTTCTTTGAATATTGTTCCATCTTCATAAGGATTAAACCCTGTAAAATCATCTTTCAATTGGGCAATATTACAATGTCTCCAACCCCCATAAATGAGGTAATACTTTCCATTATCCTGAAAAACAAACTGGTCAATGGGCTGAGCACCGTTATGGAATTTATCCACGAGTGGTTTTCCTAAATGGTCTTTATAAGGACCCTTAGGACTATCTGAAACCGCAACGCCTATCCCGCCATATTCTTCATTACTTTGTATATCATTTGCACCAAAAAAAAGAAAATATTGATCCTCTTTTTTAATAATTGATGGTGCCCAAACTGCTCTATGTGCCCATTTTATAGCAGTTGTATCCATTATGCGCTCGTGTTTTGTCCAATTTACTAAGTCTGGTGAAGAAAAAGCATCGAAATGGACCTGTTTGTCATAAGGTGCGGAATAGGTTGGGAAAATCCAATATTCATCATCCATAATAATACCTTCTGGATCTGCATACCAGCCTGGAAAAACTGGGTTATTTTGTGCTGTTGTACTTATTAACGATAAAACGACAACAGGAAAAAAAAAATCACGTAGATATTTCATAAATTTAATGTAAATAAGCAGCTTTTTTCTGTAGCGTTGACTCTTAAATGTTTAAATGTAGGAATTAATTTAAACTAATCATAATCAGCTACTCTCTCTTTAAATAATCATCTAAGATGTATTACACTGGATTGTTTACGAGGGAATAATCTCCATGTAACATATTAATCTTAAATGGTTCTGATAAATAGCGATAATACATTAATAAACAAGAAGTTTTCACTTATTTGGTGGAGTCTATTTTACTCTATAAAGTTTTTTAAACATTTCGACTTCATCACCTAAAGATAAATACAAAGTGTCTAATGATTTCATTTTAAAGTTATTTTTAAATCCTGTTTCCCCCGTAATCTTTACAACAATTAAACTGTCATTTTTTTGCTCAAATACAACATTTAGATTGGCTTCAGGTTGACCGTTCTTTGTAACCTTCATTTCATTATCATTAAATTCACAACACCTTTGATAGGCACTTTCCATTGTACACCATTTGTTTGACTTAAGGTAATCAATAGTATAGCTCTGTTTCTTTGCTTCTGAATTACAATTAGTAAAGACTAGAATAATTAATACGCTGTATATTTGTTTTTTCATAAGACTAAAATAGTAATTTATTTCTTTCTTAATAGAGCGAAACTACAGATTTAAATAAACACTTATGCCTCAACCTAATCTTGATTGAGTGACTTTTCCATTCAATATCTCTCGATTTATATTATCCTCCTTTTTCTATATTTTCTCAATATCTTTTGGTTTTATCACTGAAAATATTTCACTATTAATAAATCCTTATCCGTCTTTTCAAAATAGTGTATTTCTATTCTTTTAAATTATTTAAAAGCTTTACGCAGATTTTACTCAGAAATAAAAAAAACACTAATAAATGGCCATAAGTTCAAAAGCAGCTTAATTGCTACGTTTTATTGATTATATGAGGATTTTAATTAACTTAAAATTGGAGATAAAACTGTAGAAATCCTCTTTGGTAAGGAAGTGGTCGACGTTCAAATAAGCTCGATTGATATTGCTAAATCAAGGCTTCTCAAATGGTTGCCTTTTTTATATTACATCATTATTGGGTTTATACGTCCTTTATCTAAAATCCCAGGAATCTTGTTCATTAAGTTAAATTAGCTTCTCCTTTAACCCTTTTTTTAAGGTCTTCGATATCTTTTTGTATGCTTGCTACGGTTTTTTTAACTCATAGACCATTCACATAGCAAATAGACCAAAAACCTTTCCTATAATTCCGAAAAAGTATCCATATTTTGTTTTTAATAGTATTTATTTTCTGAAAAATTACTCATAAAAATTTTAGATAAGATATAATAGTCTTAAGTTAAAAGCTTATCTTATTCAACTATATAAATTATTTATTTAATATATTTAAAAAATCATTTGCATTATTATGAGAAAACTACTTGTTTTGCTGATTATTCCATTATTTTCTATAGCACAGAACAACATTAATTATCAAGCGATAGTTTCTAATTCTGATGGAACTGTTATATCCTCTCAATCAATAGATGTCAAATTAAGTGTTATTTATAACTCAGGTACTGTTTATTCAGAAACGCATACAACAACAACTACCTCATCGGGTCTAATAAACATCAAGCTTGGTAGCGGGGGATCTACAAGTGGAACTTTTGCAAATATCGATTGGAGTACACCTTCGATATCTTTAAAGTCAGAGGTAAATTTAGGTAATGGTTATGTAAATATGGGAACGCAACAAATTGAGGCAGTACCTGTTGCTCTTTTTGCGAAAAATGTAAACCTTTTAGACGCTAATAATACCATCGCAATAGGTGGGCTTGTCTCTTCAACAAATTCAGTTGCTATTGGGCATTATGCTTTATCAAACAGCACCAGTGGGGAATCTAATGTAGCCATTGGCGAAAGATCTATGTCCGCAAACAATAATTCTGGAAGCTGGAACACTGCTGTTGGTGCTGCCACAATGATCAACAATTCGACCGGAACAGTAAATACCGCTATTGGATCTGGTGCAATGGAAGAAAACACCACAGGAAGCCTAAATACTGCATTGGGTCACTGGGCACTAAACAAAAACACCACAGCGAGCGAAAACACTGCTGTTGGTGCTTATAGTTTATCGAGTGTTACAGCAAACACTTATGGCTTAACCGCGATTGGATATAAATCTTTAGAAAACAATACCACAGGATGGAATACAACAGCTTTAGGGCATATGTCACTTAATTCAAATACTACTGGTGCAGACAACTTAGCTCTTGGGGCTGTTAACTCTGAATCAAATACCACTGGGTCTGCAAATACTTCTGTAGGGTCAAACGGACTTAAAGAAAATACCATCGGAAGCGACAATACAACACTTGGGTATCTTACACTAAAAAATAATATAGAAGGAGATAATAATACTGCAGTCGGATCTAGAGCAGGAGAAGTTTTAAACACAGATAGTAACAGCAACACTTTTTTAGGATCAGGTGCAGATACTGTTTTAGGAACGACTATTAATAACTCAACTGCCATAGGCTCAGGGGCTATAGTTGCGGCCAATAACACCATTCAGCTAGGGAATTCTAGTGTTGCTTTAGTTCAAACTTCAGGAACAGTTTCTGCAACCGCATTTGTTGGAGATGGTTCGGGGTTAACTGGAATTTCTGGTCCAATATATAAATCATCAATGGTTTTGCAATCGTCAAGTGCTGCTGCTACTGATTCTCAAATAGATCTTCCTGGCTTGAGCTTTAGATGGAAAAAAGACAGTAATGGAGTGGGTAAGTTAGAGGTTAAGGCAGAATCAGACAATGCCCCTCAAGATCTTATGTTTTATTTCAGTTATCATACTGATAGTAATGATACTATTAATTTTCGGCCAGACAGTATAAGTGCATCTACAAGCTCTTGGAGTGCAGTTGATTGTTCCTGGTGCGCTAGCTCTTCCCCTCCTCCAACTGGCTATACTCCAAATCTTCCGTCAATAACAGGTGCTTATGCAGTTTATGAATTTGATTTTAGTGTTTACCCTTTAAACACTAGTGGAAATCATTTGGGAAGAACATACAATGTGAAACTTTTTCTTGGTGGCTGGGGTGGAGTTCATATGAGAGCTTCTTACCAATAAAGTTTGGTATATGTTAATGACATTTTCTATTTTACTAAAGTCAAATTTAAAGGTTATAAAGACGAAATAACATTTTAACAAATAGAAAGGGAGGAGGTATTACTTGAGAAGATTAGTTGATAAAACAATTTCTGCTGCTAGACTCTTAGAAACGAAAATATTTCATTATGTTTTAATAACACGATTTGAAACTTCTCCAAACGAAACATTAGTTTTTAAGCGACATTCTCTTTCTTAATCAAATTCAAAGCAGACCCTTCTTTGAACCATTCGATCTGTTGATCGTTGTAAGTATGGTTGGTTGCAATAATATCTTTAGTTCCATCAGCATGAACAGCTTCTAGCGTTAATGATTTCCCTGGCGCAAAATCCTTTAGGTCAATAAAATTAAAAGTATCGTCTTCCTGAATAAGGTCGTAATCATTTTCATTACTAAAGGTGATCCCAAGCATTCCTTGTTTCTTCAAGTTGGTTTCATGAATTCTTGCAAAAGATTTCACCAAAACGGCAATTACACCAAGATGTCTGGGTTCCATCGCAGCATGTTCTCTGGAAGAACCTTCGCCGTAGTTATGGTCTCCAACTACAATGGTGTCAATGCCTTCCGCTTTGTAATGGCGTTGAACATCAGGAACTCCACCATATTCTCCAGTGAGTTGATTTTTGACGAAATTAGTTTTTCCATTAAAAGCATTCACTGCTCCAATAAGACAATTGTTAGAAATGTTGTCCAAGTGGCCTCTAAAACGCAACCATGGTCCCGCCATAGAAATGTGATCTGTTGTACATTTTCCTAAGGCTTTAATTAGCAATCTTGCCCCTGAGATATTTTGCTTATCCCATGGACTAAAAGGATCTAGTAATTGAAGTCTTTCAGAGGTTTTACTTACAGAAACTTCAACTCCAGTTCCGTCGGATACAGGAGAAACATATCCGTTTTCTTTGACATCAAAACCCATTGGAGGTAATTCCACGCCCGTTGGTGGGTCTAGTTTAATTTCCTCACCCTCCTCGTTTAAAAGTGTATCTGTGATAGGATTGAAATCTAACCTTCCAGAAATTGCTATTGCCGCTACCATTTCAGGAGAAGCTACAAAAGCATGTGTATTTGGATTGCCATCCGCTCTCTTAGCAAAGTTCCTGTTAAAGGAGTGAATGATAGAGTTTTTTTCTTGTTTGTCCGCACCTTCACGAGCCCATTGGCCTATACAAGGACCACAAGCATTGGTGAATATTTTGGCATTAAGATTTTCGAAAATTTCAAGCAAACCATCTCGGTCTGCAGTATATCTAACTTGTTCAGAACCAGGATTAATTCCAAATTCAGCCTTTGTTTTAAGTTTCTTATCAACGGCTTGTTGCGCAATACTTGCTGCTCTAGACAAATCCTCATAAGAAGAGTTGGTACAAGATCCAATCAATCCCCATTCAACGGTAAGCGGCCAATTTTCTTTTTTAGCTTTTGCAGCCATTTCAGAAATCGGTGTTGCCAAGTCTGGCGTGAAAGGTCCATTAATATGAGGGGTAAGGGTATCTAAATTAATTTCTATAACCTCGTCAAAATATTTTTCTGGCTCTGCATACACTTCAGGATCTCCAGTAAGATGTTCCTTAACTGCGTTGGCGGCATCTGCAATGTCATCCCGACCCGTGGAACGAAGATAACGTTCCATAGATTCGTCATAACCAAAGGTGGAAGTAGTAGCACCAACTTCAGCTCCCATATTACAAATGGTACCTTTTCCAGTACACGACATTGATTCAGCACCTGGGCCGAAATATTCAATAATTGCACCAGTTCCTCCTTTAACGGTCAAAATCCCTGCAACCTTAAGAATGACATCTTTAGGTGCTGTCCAACCGTTAAGTTTTCCGGTAAGTTTAACTCCAATCATTTTTGGAAATTTTAGTTCCCATGCCATACCAGCCATTACATCAACAGCATCTGCACCTCCAACACCAATGGCAACCATTCCAAGTCCGCCTGCATTCACAGTATGAGAGTCAGTTCCTATCATCATTCCGCCAGGGAATGCGTAATTTTCTAGAACAACTTGATGAATGATTCCGGCACCAGGCTTCCAAAAGCCAATTCCATATTTATTAGAGACAGATTCTAAAAAATCAAACACCTCAGCACTGGAGTTATTTGCAGATTTCAAATCATTAGTAGCTCCATCTTTAGCTTGAATTAAGTGATCACAATGAACAGTGGTAGGAACCGCAACTTTGGACTTTCCTGCTTGCATAAATTGAAGCAAGGCCATTTGTGCTGTTGCATCCTGACATGCAATTCTGTCTGGGGCAAAATCCACATAATCTTTTCCTCGAGAAAAAGGCTGTTCAATATCCTTGTCCCACAGGTGGGCATAAAGAATCTTTTCACTAGACGTTAGTGGTTTTCCTATGAGTTTCCTAGCAGAGTTTACACGCGTTTCCAGTTGCCCGTAAAGTTTTTTGATCATTTCAATGTCAAATGCCATTTATTGTTTGATTTAGAATAAGAGCGAAAATACAAAATTATGGACAATTTTTCTGACAAATATTAGAGCCTTTTATTCTTAATTTAATAAGAGGTCAAAGAATTTGACTTTTGGCTCAAAAATTATGACGAAAAACATTAACAATGGAGTAAAATCAATAAAAAATCTATTGATCCCATGACAATATAAAAGTATAAGATTTTGCATAAAAATTACTTACATAAAATTGAATCGAATTTTATGAAATAAATGTTAGTTACTAGTTTCAAATGCTTTAAAAAAGTTTTCCCTAAGTAAAAGGCTCGAAAATTATCTTAAAAAACATAAAAATGTTTGAAAATAAATACTTTAATAATAAAAATTTTCTAAATTTGCACCCTCTTAAACAATAAAGACACTAAAAATTATGGCTAAAGAAACTTTTGATCGGTCGAAACCCCACTTAAATATTGGAACGATTGGCCACGTAGATCACGGTAAAACCACGCTAACTGCAGCAATCACAAAAGTATTGGCAGATGCAGGTTTTTCAGAAGCGAGAAGCTTTGATCAAATCGACAACGCTCCCGAAGAAAAAGAACGTGGTATTACGATTAATACATCACACGTTGAATATCAAACAGCAAATCGTCACTACGCACACGTAGATTGTCCAGGTCACGCCGATTATGTCAAAAACATGGTTACCGGTGCTGCACAAATGGATGGTGCTATACTTGTTGTAGCCGCAACAGATGGTCCAATGCCACAGACGCGTGAACACATCCTTCTAGGACGCCAGGTTGGTGTGCCAAGAATCGTTGTATTCCTAAACAAAGTGGATATGGTCGATGACGAGGAATTACTAGAACTCGTTGAAATGGAAGTAAGAGAATTACTTTCTTTTTATGACTATGATGGAGATAACACTCCAGTAATTCTAGGTTCTGCTCTTGGTGCTCTTAACGGAGAACAAAAATGGGTAGATACAGTAATGAATCTAATGGCTGAAGTAGACGTTTGGATCGAACTTCCAAAACGTGATGTTGAGAAAGATTTCTTGATCCCAGTAGAAGATGTATTCTCCATAACAGGTCGTGGAACAGTTGCTACAGGAAGAATTGAAACAGGAGTTGCCAACACTGGTGACGAAGTTGATATTATCGGAATGGGTGCTGAAAAATTAAAATCAACCGTAACTGGAGTTGAGATGTTCCGTAAGATTCTTGACCGTGGGGAAGCTGGAGATAATGTAGGTATTCTACTTAGAGGTATTGAAAAAGCTGATATCAAAAGAGGTATGGTTATTTGTAAGCCAGGTTCTGTTACACCACATGCCAAGTTTAAGGCGGAAGTATATGTTTTGAAAAAAGAAGAAGGAGGTCGTCACACCCCATTCCATGATAACTATCGTCCACAGTTCTACGTAAGAACAACTGACGTAACGGGTAACATTAACTTGCCTAGTGGAGTTGAAATGGTAATGCCAGGAGACAACCTTACAATCACAGTAGATCTGATTCAGCCAATTGCATTGAGTGTTGGACTTCGTTTCGCGATACGCGAAGGAGGAAGAACCGTAGGGGCAGGACAGGTTACTGAGATTATAGACTAATAACAAAGTTTTTAAATTGATGCCTAAGGTGTCACGCGAAAAGCGTGATGCCTTTTGTGTCAAATAAAAACGGGTTTAGCTCAGTTGGTAGAGCACTGGTCTCCAAAACCAGGTGTCGGGAGTTCGAGCCTCTCAACCCGTGCAAAAATTGAAACAAAAATGTCAGCAATAATAACATACATTAAGGATTCATTTGAGGAACTAAGTAATAATGTTTCATGGACCCCTCGTCAAGAATTACAAAGACTGGTTGTGGTCGTATTGGTGTTTTCCGTTCTTTTTTCGATTTCAATTTGGGGAGCCGATACGGTTCTTTCTAAAGTAGTAGGATTTTATTTTAAACTGATTAACGGTTAAGATGACAGAAATAGCTTCAAAAAATTGGTATGTTATCCGAGCTGTAAGTGGTCAGGAAGCAAAAATAAAAGACTATATTATGACAGAAATAGCTCGTTTGGGTTATTCAGAGCAGGTAGAAGATATTTTAGTCCCAACTGAAAAAGTAGTACAAATCCGAAAAGGAAAAAAGATAAATAAAGAACGTGTTTATTTTCCAGGATACATTATGATCAAAGCAAACTTGATTGGTGAGATTCCTCACATAATTAAGTCTGTAACAAACGTCATTGGATTTTTGGGGGAAACAAAAGGCGGTGAGCCAGTTCCATTAAGAGCCTCCGAAGTCAACAGGATGTTAGGTAAGGTTGATGAATTGACCTTAACAACAGATCATATTGCAATTCCTTTCAATTCGGGAGAAAATGTAAAAGTAATTGACGGTCCATTTAATGGCTTTAACGGAACGATTGAAAAAGTAAATGAAGAGAAAAGAAAACTCGAAGTGATGGTTAAGATCTTTGGTCGAAAAACACCACTAGAGCTAAGTTATATGCAAGTAGAGAAATTATAAATGTTACAGTAGTTAAGAAGTTTTTAGCTTCCAATCTAAAACTTCTACAAATTTAATTTAAACAATGGCAAAAGAAATACAAAAAGTTCTGAAACTACAAGTTCGGGGAGGTGCTGCGAATCCGTCGCCACCGGTTGGACCCGCGCTAGGTGCCGCAGGAGTCAATATCATGGAGTTTTGTAAGCAATTTAATGCTCGAACCCAAGATAAGCCTGGAAAAATTCTTCCAGTTGCGATTACTGTTTACAAAGACAAGTCATTTGACTTTGTAATTAAGACACCTCCGGCGGCCGTTCAATTGATGGAAGCAGCCAAAGCTAAAAAAGGATCTGGCGAACCCAACAGACTCAAAGTAGCCTCGGTTACTTGGGATCAAGTTAAATTAATTGCAGAAGATAAAATGCAGGATTTAAATGCATTTACTATCGAGTCAGCCATGAAAATGGTTGCAGGAACTGCACGATCTATGGGATTCACTGTAAAGGGAGATTTTCCTTCTAATTCTTAATATTTGGTTATGGCAAAATTATCAAAAAAACAAAAGGAAGCGAGATCGAAAGTTGACAGTAAGTCGCTTTACAATCTTAAAGATGCATCCGCTTTAGTTAAAGAAATTTCGACATCAAAATTTGATGGCTCGGTTGACTTGGCGATTCGATTGAGTGTTGATCCAAGAAAAGCAAATCAGATGGTTAGAGGCGTTGTTACCCTTCCTCATGGGACAGGTAAAGTCCTTCGCGTTTTAGCATTGGTAACTCCTGATAAGGAAGCCGAGGCTACAGAAGCCGGTGCTGATTTCGTTGGACTAGATGAATACCTCAAGAAAATCAAAGAAGGATGGACTGACGTAGATGTTATTGTTACTATGCCTAGTGTTATGGGGAAATTAGGACCATTAGGTAAAGTATTAGGCCCAAGGGGTTTGATGCCTAACCCTAAGACAGGAACCGTAACAATGGACATCAAGAAAGCAGTTACTGATGTAAAAGGTGGTAAGATTGACTTTAAGGTAGACAAAACAGGTATTATACATGCGTCTATCGGAAAAGTATCTTTCGAAGCAAAAAAGATTGAGGAGAATGCGGATGAATTATTAAATACAATTCAAAAGCTAAGACCAACAACAATCAAAGGAACCTATGTAAAAAGTATTTTTATGTCCAGTACCATGAGTCCAAGTATCGGTATTGAAAATAAAATAGCTTAGTCTTAAATCTCAGGGAATGACAAAACACGAAAAAGCAGAAGTAATTGAAGATTTAACCGCTGCATTAGCAGGGACAAAAAATCTCTATTTGACAGACATTGCAGGACTTAATGCCAAACAAACTTCGGCATTACGAAGAGCATGTTTTAAATCAAACATCACCCTTTCCGTTGTTAAAAACACACTCTTGGCGAAAGCTATGGAGGCATCGGACAAGGACTATGGAGAGTTGCATTCTATTTTGAAGGGCAATACTTCATTGATGTTTTCGGAAGCTGGAAATACGCCAGCAAAATTAATTAAAGAATTTCGAAAGAAATCGGATAAACCATTATTGAAAGGAGCGTTTATTGAAGAAGCAGTTTATATCGGTGATGACCAACTTGACGCCTTGGTGTCGATCAAGTCTCGCGAAGAATTAATTGCAGATATCGTTGCGCTTTTACAATCTCCTGCGAAGAACGTTGTTTCAGCGCTCAAGTCGGCTGGTGGAAATCTTTCGGGAATATTACAAACATTATCAGAACGATAGTGTTTAACAAAATGTACGCACTCAAAAATAATATAATTAAAATTAAATTTTCAAAATCGTAAAAAATGGCAGATTTAAAAGAATTCGCAGAACAACTAGTTAATTTAACCGTAAAAGAGGTTACTGAATTGGCTAATATTTTAAAAGATGAGTATGGTATCGAGCCTGCTGCTGCTGCAGTTGCTGTTGCTGGTGCTGGTGCTGGAGGTGGTGAAGAAGCCGCTGAGGAAAAAACAGAATTTGACGTAATCCTTACTGCTGCAGGTGGTTCTAAACTTGCTGTTGTAAAATTAGTTAAAGAACTTACAGGTCAAGGGCTTAAAGAAGCTAAAGACTTAGTAGACAATGTTCCTAGTGCTATTAAAGAAGGTGTCTCAAAAGATGAGGCTGAGGGTCTTAAGGCATCTCTTGAAGAAGCTGGAGCAGAGGTTGAACTTAAGTAGTTCTAACTTCTACCTTATTTCGGTTTAGGTCTTTGGAGTTGCTCTAAAGGCCTAAACCATTTTGTGTTTCATATACCCCCAAGCTATAAACCCTCATTATCGAGTAACAAAAAATTAACGTAGATGCCGAATACACAATTGAATAGAGTCAGTTTTGCCGGTGCAAAAGACTCACCAGACTATCCAGATTTCTTGGATATTCAAATTAAATCTTTCCAAGATTTTTTTCAGCTTGAAACAAAATCTGTTGAGCGTATCGAGGAAGGTTTGTTTAATACCTTTAAAGAGAATTTTCCAATTACTGACACTAGAAATCAGTTTGTATTGGAGTTTATTGACTATTTCGTGGATCCACCTAGGTACTCAATTCAAGAATGTATTGAAAGAGGCTTGACTTATTCGGTTCCGTTAAAATCTCGTCTTAAGCTTTATTGCACGGATCCTGAACATGAGGACTTTGAAACCATTGTTCAGGATGTTTTCTTGGGAACAATCCCTTACATGACTCCTAGTGGTACTTTTGTTATCAACGGAGCTGAAAGAATTGTTGTTTCTCAGTTGCACCGTTCTCCTGGGGTATTTTTCGGTCAGTCTTTTCATGCCAATGGAACTAAACTTTACTCGGCAAGAGTTATTCCCTTCAAAGGTTCATGGATTGAGTTTGCTACGGACATCAACAGTGTAATGTACGCTTATATTGATCGTAAGAAAAAATTACCTGTTACAACACTTTTCAGAGCCATCGGTTTTGAAAGTGATAAAGACATATTAGAGATTTTTGATCTTGCGGAAGAAATTAAAGTGTCAAAAACTGGACTTAAAAAAGTCATGGAACGAAAGCTTGCTGCTCGTGTCCTTAAAACTTGGCATGAAGATTTTGTGGATGAAGACACTGGAGAGGTAATTTCTATCGAGCGAAATGAGATTATTATTGATCGGGATACGATTTTGGAAAAAGAACACGCCGATCTTATCTTAGAAGCCGATGTTAAAACCATTCTTTTGCATAAAGAAGATGCCCATATGGCTGATTATGCAATTATCCACAATACACTTCAAAAAGATCCAACAAACTCTGAAAAAGAAGCCGTAGAACACATCTACAGACAGCTTCGTAATGCTGAGCCGCCAGATGAAGACACTGCGCGAGGAATTATTGATAAATTATTTTTTTCTGATCAACGATACAACCTTGGAGAGGTAGGTCGTTACAGAATGAATAAAAAATTGAATCTTGATGTAGGAATGGACAAACTTGTTTTGACCAAATTAGACATCATTACAATCGTTAAATATCTTATTGAATTGATTAACTCAAAAGCTGAGATTGACGATATTGACCACCTTTCAAACAGAAGGGTAAGAACTGTTGGAGAACAACTTTCTTCTCAGTTTGGCGTGGGACTTGCAAGAATGGCAAGAACCATACGTGAAAGAATGAATGTTAGGGACAATGAAGTTTTTACACCGATCGACTTGATCAACGCAAAAACATTATCCTCTGTAATTAATACATTTTTTGGAACTAATCAACTTTCTCAGTTCATGGATCAAACAAATCCTTTGGCAGAGATTACTCACAAAAGAAGACTATCTGCCCTTGGGCCTGGAGGACTTTCTCGTGAGCGTGCAGGTTTCGAAGTACGAGATGTTCACTATACTCACTACGGAAGACTTTGTCCAATTGAAACACCTGAAGGACCAAACATTGGTTTGATTTCTTCTTTGGGGGTTTTTGCTAAAGTCAACAACCTTGGTTTTATAGAAACACCTTATCGTAAGGTTACTAATGGTAAAATAGATTTATCTAAAACCATTTATTTAAGTGCTGAAGAGGAAGAAAATCAATTGATTTCTCAAGCAAACATACCTTACGACAAAAATGGTGAGATCACTGCTGAAAAAGTAATTGCAAGAGACCAAGCTGATTTTCCTGTAGTAACTCCAGACAAAGTGAATTACACGGATGTTGCTCCGAATCAAATAGCTTCTATCTCAGCATCTTTAATTCCTTTCTTGGAACATGATGATGCTAACCGAGCTTTGATGGGATCAAACATGATGCGTCAAGCAGTTCCATTATTGCGTCCTGAATCTCCCATAGTGGGAACAGGATTGGAACGTCAGGTTGCTTCCGACTCTAGAGTATTAATTAACGCTGAAGGAGATGGAGTAGTTGAATATGTTGATGCAAATAAGATTACGATTAGATATGATCTTTCTGAAAATGAAAGATTGGTTCGTTTTGAAGAAGACACAAGGAGTTATAACTTAATTAAGTTTAGAAAAACCAACCAAGGAACTTGTATCAACCTTAAGCCTATAGTTAAAAAAGGCGATCGGGTTATAAAAGGACAAGTACTTTCACAAGGTTATGCTACTGAAAATGGTGAGCTAGCCTTAGGGAGAAACATGAAAGTTGCTTTTATGCCTTGGAAAGGATATAATTTTGAAGATGCAATCGTAATCTCTGAAAAAGTAGTAAGAGAAGATATTTTCACCTCAATACACATCGATGAGTATTCAATCGACGTTAGAGATACAAAACTAGGAACGGAAGAACTTACAGATGATATTCCAAATATCAGTGAAGAGGCAACCAAAGATTTAGATGAGAATGGAATGATTCGTATCGGAGCCGAAGTTAATCCAGGAGATATTTTGATTGGAAAAATTACTCCAAAAGGAGAGTCTGACCCTTCTCCTGAAGAGAAATTACTTCGTGCCATCTTTGGAGACAAAGCTGGGGATGTAAAAGATGCTTCTTTAAAAGCACCTCCGTCACTTCACGGGGTTGTTATTGACAAGAAATTATTTACTCGTTCGGTTAAGGATAAGAGAAAAAGAAATCAAGACAAACAAGAACTCGAAGTGCTCGAAGACAATTTTGACCTTAAATTTGATGAGCTGAAAAGCGTTCTTATAGAAAAGCTTTTCACCATTATTAATGGTAAAACTTGTCAAGGGGTTCAAAATGACTTGGGTGAAGAGATTTTACCAAAAGGTAAAAAATATACACTTAAGATGCTCACTTCTGTTGAAGATTACACCCACCTTACAAGAGGGACATGGACAACTTCAAGCGATTCAAATCAATTAATTGCGGATTTAATTCACAATTATAAAATCAAAGAAAACGATTTACAAGGATCACTAAGAAGAGAGAAGTTTACGATCAGTGTTGGAGATGAATTGCCCGCAGGAATCAAAAAACTTGCAAAGGTTTACATCGCTAAAAAACGCAAACTTAAGGTTGGAGATAAAATGGCAGGTCGTCATGGGAATAAAGGTATTGTTGCGAGAATTGTTCGTGATGAAGAAATGCCTTTCTTGGAAGACGGGACTCCCGTAGACATCGTGTTGAACCCACTTGGGGTTCCTTCAAGGATGAATATCGGACAGATTTATGAAACAGTACTTGGATGGGCAGGTCAGAATCTAGGAGAAAAATATGCAACTCCAATTTTTGACGGAGCTACTATAGATCAGATTAATGAACTCACAGAAAAAGCAAATGTTCCATTATATGGACACACGCACCTTTATGATGGAGGGACAGGAGAAAGATTTGATCAAGCAGCAACTGTGGGTGTGATATACATGCTTAAGTTAGGACACATGGTTGACGACAAAATGCACTCAAGATCAATCGGACCCTATTCACTAATCACACAACAACCTTTGGGTGGGAAAGCTCAGTTTGGTGGACAACGATTTGGTGAAATGGAAGTATGGGCATTGGAGGCTTATGGCGCTTCAAGCACATTACAAGAAATTTTGACCGTGAAATCTGATGATGTCGTCGGTAGAGCAAAAACGTATGAAGCTATTGTGAAGGGAGAAACACTTCCTGAACCAGGTTTACCAGAATCATTTAACGTTTTGATGCATGAATTGAAAGGTCTTGGACTTGACATTCGCTTAGAAGAATAATTTTTTAACAAAAAACAATTGGTATTCAGTTATGGCTAGAAGTAACGAAATCATTACCCAAAAAAAATTCAATAAAATAACAATCGGTTTGGCTTCTCCTGAGGTAATCTTAGGAAGCTCTAAAGGGGAGGTGTTAAAACCTGAAACCATTAACTACCGTACTCACAAACCCGAAAGGGACGGACTTTTTTGTGAGCGTATTTTCGGACCTGTAAAGGATTTCGAATGTGCCTGTGGAAAATACAAGCGTATCCGATACAAAGGAATTGTTTGTGACCGTTGTGGTGTAGAAGTTACCGAGAAAAAGGTAAGACGTGACCGTGTGGGACACATCAACTTGGTTGTACCAGTTGCTCACATTTGGTATTTCCGTTCTTTACCAAATAAGATTGGATACTTACTTGGTTTACCGTCCAAAAAATTGGACATGATCATTTACTACGAACGTTATGTGGTAATTCAACCTGGTGAGACTAAAAATGCAGAAGGAGAAGATGTCCAAGCAATGGATTTCCTTACGGAAGAAGAATATCTAAATATTCTAGAACAACTTCCACCAGAAAATCAATTTCTTGATGATACTGACCCAGAAAAGTTCATCGCTAAGATGGGGGCAGAATGTTTGATCGAATTGTTGTCTAGAATTGATTTGGAAGCACTTTCTTATCAATTAAGACACAAAGCAAACAACGAAACTTCTAAGCAAAGAAAAACGGAAGCATTGAAGCGGCTTCAGGTAGTAGAAGCATTCAAAGATGCAAACGAAAGAAGAGAGAATCTTCCAGAATGGATGATTATGAAAGTGATTCCGGTGATACCACCAGAATTGAGACCTCTTGTCCCACTTGATGGAGGACGTTTTGCAACTTCAGATTTAAATGACCTTTACAGAAGAGTTATTATAAGAAATAACCGTTTGAAGCGTTTGGTTGAAATCAAAGCACCTGAGGTTATTTTAAGAAATGAAAAGCGTATGCTCCAGGAGTCTGTAGATTCACTTTTTGACAACACTAGAAAATCATCTGCTGTAAAAACAGATTCTAACCGCCCACTAAAATCTCTTTCTGATTCATTGAAAGGGAAACAAGGACGTTTCCGTCAGAATTTACTAGGAAAACGTGTGGATTATTCAGCACGTTCAGTCATCGTTGTAGGGCCTGAATTGAAACTTTTTGAATGTGGTCTTCCTAAAGGAATGGCGGCAGAATTATATAAGCCTTTTATCATTCGAAAACTCATTGAGAGAGGAATTGTTAAAACGGTTAAATCAGCTAAGAAAATTATAGACCGCAAAGAACCTGTTGTTTGGGATATTTTGGAAAATGTATTGAAAGGACATCCTGTTTTATTAAACAGGGCTCCTACGCTTCACCGCTTGGGTATTCAAGCTTTCCAACCCAAATTAATCGAAGGAAAAGCGATTCAATTGCACCCATTGGTTTGTACTGCATTTAATGCGGATTTTGATGGAGATCAAATGGCAGTTCACTTGCCATTAGGGCCTGAGGCCATTTTGGAATCTCAAGTTTTAATGTTGGCTTCTCACAATATTCTTAATCCTGCAAATGGATCACCGGTAACGGTTCCTTCTCAAGATATGGTGTTGGGACTGTATTACATGACCAAAGCCAGAAAGTCAACTCCTGATGCTCCTATTAAAGGAGAAGGATTGATATTTTATTCTGTTGAAGAGGTTCATATTGCTTACAATGAAAAGCAAGTGGATCTTAATGCAATGATTAAAATTAGAACCAAAATATTTAACGAAGAAGAAGAGTTGGTTTTTAAAATTATAGACACCACTGTTGGTCGAGTACTATTTAATGAAGTAGTTCCCGAAAAAGCAGGTTTCTTTAATGAAGTATTGACCAAGAAGAACCTTAGAGAAATTATAAGTCAAATCCTTAAGTTAACGAGCGTGCCAGAAACGGCAGCATTCTTGGATGAAATCAAAGACATGGGGTATGGTTTTGCCTTCAAAGGTGGACTTTCTTTTAGTTTAGGAGATATTATTATTCCTAAGGAAAAAGTTGACATGATCGCTGATGCCAATACTCAAGTTGAGAGTATCACCGGTAATTATAACATGGGATTGATCACTAATAATGAGCGATACAATCAGGTCATTGATGTTTGGACTTCTACCAACGCAAATCTTACTGAGCTTGCAATGAAACGTATTACTGAAGACCAACAAGGGTTTAACTCGGTTTACATGATGTTGGATTCAGGAGCTAGGGGGTCTAAAGAACAAATACGTCAGCTGACAGGAATGCGTGGTTTGATGGCAAAGCCAAAGAAATCAAACGTTGGAGGAGGAGAGATCATTGAAAACCCAATTTTATCTAACTTTAAAGAAGGGCTTTCTATTCTAGAATATTTTATTTCTACTCACGGTGCTCGAAAAGGTTTGGCGGATACGGCCTTGAAAACTGCGGATGCAGGATATTTAACTAGACGTTTGGTTGATGTTTCTCAGGATGTTATTGTTAATATTGATGACTGTGGAACACTCCGTGGTGTTAATGTTAAACCATTAAAAAAGAACGAAGAAATTGTTGAGTCACTTGGAGGAAGAATCCTTGGTAGGGTTTCTTTAAACGATGTGAAGAATCCATCAACTGATGAAGTTCTTGTTAATGCTGGAGAACAAATCACAGAAGAAATAGTTAAGAAAATTAATGCGGCTCCAATAGAAAGTGTTGAAGTTCGCTCTGCACTTACTTGTGAAGCACTTCAAGGTATTTGCGCAAAATGCTACGGAAGAAACCTGTCTACTGGTAAAATGGTTCAGAAAGGAGAAGCTGTAGGTGTTGTTGCTGCTCAATCCATTGGAGAGCCTGGTACTCAGTTGACACTGAGAACTTTCCATGTTGGAGGGGTAGCAGGGAATATCTCTGAAGAAAATAAATTGGTTGCCAAGTTTGATGGAATTGCTGAAATTGAAGATCTTAAAACGGTTAAAGGTAAGGACACTGAAGGGAACGATGTAAACATTGTCATCTCAAGAACGACTGAACTTAAATTGCTTGACGCAAACACTAAGAACCTATTAAACACACACAACATACCTTACGGATCTTTCATCTTCGTTAAGAACGGAGGAAAAATCAAGAAGGACAGTATTTTGTGTCAGTGGGATCCATTTAATGGAGTTATTGTCTCTGAATTTTCAGGAAAAATCAAGTTTGAAAACATTGAGCAAGGTTTGACTTATCAGGTTGAAATCGATGAGCAAACTGGATTCCAAGAAAAAGTAATTTCTGAGTCAAGAAACAAGAAGTTAATACCAACATTACACATACAAGACGCTAAAGGAAACACCTTAAGATCTTATAACCTTCCGCTAGGAGCTCACTTAATTGTTAATGACGGAGAAGCAATTATAGAAGGTAAAATATTGGTTAAAATTCCAAGAAAATCTGCTAAATCAGGAGATATAACTGGAGGTCTTCCTAGGGTAACAGAGCTTTTCGAAGCCCGTAATCCTTCGAATCCTGCAGTGGTCTCTGAGATTGATGGAGTTGTTTCTTTTGGAAAAATAAAAAGAGGAAACAGAGAAATCATTGTCGAATCAAAGTATGGTGATATCAAGAAATATTTGGTTAAACTATCAAATCAAATCTTGGTTCAAGAAAATGACTTTGTTAAAGCTGGAATGTCTCTCTCAGATGGCTCAACAACACCAACCGATATACTTAGAATTAAAGGCCCATCAGCGGTTCAGCAATATTTGGTAAATGAAGTTCAAGAAGTTTACAGACTTCAAGGGGTAAAGATCAATGATAAACACTTTGAAGTTGTTGTTCGTCAGATGATGCGTAAAGTTAAAATTCAAGATCCTGGAGATTCTATCTTCCTAGAAGGTCAATTGGTTTACAAGAGCGATTTCATTATTGAAAACAATAGCCTTTACGGTAAGAAAATTGTTGAAGAATTAGGAGCTTCTGAAAACCTTAAAGAAGGACAAATGATCACTTCCCGTCAGTTAAGAGATGAGAATTCATTGTTAATAAGGGAGGGCAAAGCACCCGTAGTTGCTCGTGATGCAGCTTCTTCAACCGCGACACCAGAGCTACAAGGGATTACAAGAGCTTCTCTCCAAACTAAATCGTTTATCTCAGCAGCTTCCTTCCAAGAGACCACTAAGGTGCTCAATGAAGCAGCCGTGAATGGTAAAGTAGATTTCCTTGAAGGACTTAAAGAGAATGTAATTGTAGGTCACAGAATACCTGCAGGGACTGGTCTTAGAGAGTATGACAATGTTATTGTTGGTTCGAAAGAAGAATACAATAGCTTGTTAATTGACAAAGAAGAAGAAGTTAATTTAGAATAAATGAGCGATCAAGGAGGAAAAAAAGAGCAGAAGATTAACATTGAAGTAGATGAAAATACCGCACAAGGTGTCTATTCTAATTTAGCGATTATCAATCACTCGCTCTCCGAATTCATTGTTGATTTCATAACGATTATGCCAGGAGCACCAAAGGCAAAAGTCAGGTCTAGGATCATCCTTACCCCTGAGCATGCCAAAAGGTTCCAAAAGGCCTTGTCGGAGAATATACAACGCTTCGAAAATATCCATGGCGAAATTGATTCTAAGGATCAACCTCCCATTCCCCTAAACTTTGGCCCAGCAGGCGAAGCTTGACATAAAAAACCGCTAGGAAACTAGCGGTTTTTTTTTGGTTTAAGATTTACATAAATAATCACTTTAAATTTATACTGTCAAAAATTCTATTAAATTAAAACTCAGAAGTAAAATGAAAAGTAATTTCAGGGTATTTTTGCTGTGTCATTTGAAGTGAAAAGGAAGAATCCGCAAAAAATACCAATTGATTTCGTTTGTCTTTGGCTAGGAATTTTTGCTTAACCCTTAAAAAATCCTTATAATTTGCATTTTTCTCATCTGCCGTACTAATCCAGCAAGCCTTAAAAACATTTAGGTTTTCAAAACTGCTTTTGGCACCATACTCGTGTAACAAGCGGTATTGGATTACCTCAAACTGAAGAGCGCCCACAGTGCCCACAACTTTCCGACCATTGAGGTTCAAAGTAAAGAGCTGTGCGACGCCCTCATCCATCAATTGATCAATTCCTTTGTTTAATTGTTTCGCTTTGAGAGGATCTGCGTTGTTTATGTAACGGAAATGCTCTGGAGAAAAACTTGGAATTCCTTTATAATTTATCTCTTCTCCTGCAGTCAGCGTATCTCCAATTTTAAAGTTTCCTGTATCGTGAAGTCCTACGATATCGCCAGGAAAGGAGATGTCAACAATTTCTTTTTTTTCTGCAAAAAAAGCGTTGGGAGTTGAGAATTTTAGTCTTTTCTTGTGTCTTACGTGATAGTAAGGCGTATTTCGTTTGAAAGTACCAGAAACGATTTTGATGAATGCCAGACGGTCTCTGTGATTTGGATCCATGTTGGCGTGAATCTTAAACACAAAACCCGAAAAATCTTCTTCATCCGGTTGAATCAAACGCTTGTCAGTTGATTTAGCCAATGGCGGAGGCGCAATTTGTATAAAACAATCTAAAAGTTCTTGAACACCAAAATTATTTAAAGCAGAACCGAAAAATACAGGCTGCAGTTCCCCATCTAAATATTCTTGCTGATCAAATTTAGGATAGATTCCCTCAACCAGTTCTAAAGATTCATTCAATTCATCAATTGATTTTTGTCCGATTGCTGCATTCAAATCAGGATCGTTTAGGGATCGATACTCAATTTTCTTAGCAATTTTTTGCTTTTGATCTGATTCAAAAATCTGAATATTTTTTTCCCAAAGGTTATAGATGCCCTTAAAATCATAGCCCATCCCGATTGGGAAACTCAATGGCGTTACTCTTAGTCCTAACTTGTTTTCTACTTCATCCAACAAGTCAAAGGCATCCTTACCCTCTCTGTCGAGCTTGTTGATAAAGACAATAATTGGAATTTTTCGCATCCGGCAAACTTCTACCAGTTTTTCAGTTTGTTCCTCAACCCCTTTTGCAACATCAATCACTACAATCACACTGTCCACAGCGGTAAGAGTTCTAAAGGTGTCTTCTGCAAAGTCCTTGTGTCCAGGAGTGTCAAGGATGTTTATTTTTTTATTCTTATAGATAAAAGCCAAAACGGAGGTCGCAACAGAAATACCTCGCTGACGTTCGATTTCCATAAAGTCACTCGTTGCTCCTTTCTTTATTTTATTAGATTTTACTGCACCTGCCTCTTGTATTGCACCTCCATAAAGAAGTAGTTTTTCAGTCAGCGTAGTTTTTCCTGCATCCGGGTGAGAGATGATGCCAAAAGTTCGCCTTTTTTGAATCTCTTCAAGAAATACCATAAAAAAATAATTTCAGTAAAAATATCATAAATAAAATCATTCCACTAAAAATTAACCAATAGGTTTATTGTAAATTATTAGGTAAATTTGATTGCTGAATGAAAGAAGAAAAAGTTATTTTGGTTGATCAACAAGATCGACAGATAGGAACAATGGAGAAGATAGAGGCACACGCAAAAGCGTTGTTGCATCGTGCATTTTCAATTTTTATTTTGAACTCTGAGGGAGCATTGTTGCTACACCAACGCGCCTTGACTAAATACCACTCGCCAGGACTCTGGACGAACACTTGTTGTAGTCACCAACGTGAGGGGGAAACTTCATTGGCGGCTGGAAATCGACGTTTGATGGAGGAAATGGGAATGCAGACTTCTTTAACCGAACTTTTTACATTTATCTATAAAGCTCCCTTTGACAACGGACTCACAGAACATGAATTGGATCACGTCATGATCGGATATTCGAACGATGAACCTGTTATTAATCTTAAAGAAGTAGCCGATTTCAAATGGGTTAGCCTAGAGACGGTTTCGAAGGATCTAAAGGATAATCCATCAGATTACACCGTTTGGTTTGCAATCATTTTTGAACGGTTTTATAAATACACACAAAAAAATAATAATAAATGAAAGTAACAATCAGCAGAAAAGCACACTTTAATGCTGCTCACCGACTTTTTGTGAAATCATGGGATGATGCCAAAAACGAGTCCATTTTTGGTAAATGTGCAAATCCTCATTATCATGGTCATAACTATGAATTGATCGTGAGTGTAACAGGTGAAATCGATCCTGAAACTGGGTATGTGATGGACATGAAGGTTTTGAAAGATCTTATCAAATCAGAAGTAGAAGATGCTTTTGATCATAAAAACCTTAATCTTCAAGTGCCTGATTTTTTTGATTTAAACCCGACTGCTGAAAATATTTCGGTTGTAATCTATAATAAATTGTTTAAGCATCTAGATAAAGACAAGACGATGGAGGTGGTTTTGTATGAGACACCTAGAAACTTCGTGAAGTTCAGCGGTTAAATTTTCTTTAGCGAATAGCCGCAGGCACATTGTGTCAAAATCTAAATTCTACGTATCTTTGAGCAAAACAATATTATGCCAAGCATTAAAGATTTCAAAAAAGAACTTAACAATAATATCGGAGGGTTTATTGAAGAAGTATATATCTGGGAGTTGTCTCATCCTGAAGCTGATTTGAAGAAAAGTGAAAAGCTCATTGACGAAGCCATTATTGCTTTCGATAAGACAATCGAAAAAGTCAATCACGTTAAAGGAGAAGGTTTTAAAAAACAATTCAAAGCTATCCGTGAAGAATTGAATAAAATGATTGGATCAATGAACGATAAGCTAGCTAAATTAGCCTAAGCCTACTCTTCGTCTTGTTTTCTTTCCGCAATAAAGTTTAATAACTCTTTACCATATTTAGAAGCTTTGACTTCTTCAGAAAGTTTGGACACTACCGTATCTAATAATTTGATGTTTGCATCATAAACTTCTGTTAACGCAATGTATGGTGCGATTACATTGTCACCATTGTTACTAGCAAAGTTGAGAGCGTAGAGATACCTTCTCTTGATTAAGTTGTCTAATCCAGTTTGTATAGAGTCTATTACAGCATCATCTAATTTTGTCTGGATTGCGTTTAGATACCCTTTGACATAATTAAGGTTTTGTTCATCAAATTTCCTTGATATTGAACGGTACTCTTGAAGTAGTACTTGATTTTTAGACCCAGTTACTTTAGCACTACTCTCGAAAGTATTCAGAAGGGTATTGATCACAATTTCTCCTTTCTCTCCAAAAAACAAAATCCGATCATTAAGACTGTCGTTGTCTTCTTTGTTCAGATAGAGGAAGTAAACTTCCGGGGTGTTGATCTCTTGTTTAAACTCGAAGTTTGGAATTCCATCTACGGTAAGGGAATCAATGTTAATTAAAACAGAGTCCTTTATTTTTTGTAAGTATATGGTTCCTTTCCTCAATCCTTCGATTTGCCCTTTGACGACCATGGTGTTTTTCCCCAAGGCTGATGAGTTATTACAGGCAGTTAATGTGATAATGAATCCTAGAAGGATGTAGAGGATGCTATTTTTTGACATTTTATGTTTTTTACGAATAACAAATGTAATCAAAATGATTTTTAGTAAACGGATCAAAAGTCACACTTTCATATGATCTTTCTAAACGTCAAGTTTATTCGTGGTTTTACTTTTTTGGCTGTTTTCGAAATTTGATGGAGCCAATGTTCTTGCATGGCTCCTTCCATTAGAAGCAAGCTACCGTGTTCGAGTTCAAATTTTAATTTTGCGTCTTTTTGGGTTCTGTGTTTTAAATAAAAAAATCTTGACGCCCCAAAGCTCAAAGAAGCAATGACTGGGTGTTTGCCTAATTCTTTTTCATTGTCAGCATGCCAACCATTGCTGTCTTTTCCGCTTCGATAAAGATTAATGAGTACACTGTTGAAATCAATTTCTGATACACTTTCCAAAAGTTTTTTGATTGCGGACAACTCCTCTGTCATCGGGTTGGGAAGCATCCTAATGCCAGAATAAGTGTAGCTTTTTAGGGTGGAACTGTGAAGTGAGGTCAGTCGCGGCTGTGGGTGTTTTTTTCCGAAAACAGTGATGTTATCTTGTTGCCAAGGAATGTTCTCCAGTAGCGTATTGTAATAATCGTCGGCCATTCCTTTAGGTATGAAACTTTCAAAATAGCGCATTTTCGCATCGGGTAATTCGGGTGTCCAAGGTTCATTATTTGAAAACAAGTCGGCCATTAGTGTTTAAGAATTAAAAACCAAAGTAAAAAAACCGCCCAAAGGCGGTTTAGTAATCAGCTATTTGATTAATTCAACATTGCGATGAATGAATTGTGTCAATTCTTCACCTTTTAAAAGATTTTGAGAAAGTCGCGCTAAATCTAACGCTTGCTTGATGAGACCCTCTCTCTTTTTCGCGGTTTTAGTATTAAGAATTTTACTGGTCAACTCATGATTGGTATTGACCAAAAGAGTATACATTTCAGGAAATGCTCCCATCATTCCACCACCTTGTTGCATTTCTTTCATTCGTCTCATGAATTCGGGTTGCGTCAAAACAAAGGGAAGTGCCTGACTGTCCATTGCCTCCAATTGAATGGTGTATTTCTCCGATGGAATGACTTTCTCTAACATGGGTTTAAGCTTGTCTTTTTCTTCATCAGAAAGTTTAGAAATAGCGGTCTCATCTTTCTTAATAAGGTTTTCGATAGCATCTCCATCAACTCTTGCAAAAGAAATATTTTCTTTACTACCTTCTAGTTTCTGAATTAAATGTGAAATGATAGGAGAATCTAACAACAACACTTTATAACCTTTGTCAGTTGCCATTTTAATATAGCCATGCTGCTCTTCTTTGTCCGAAGCATAAAGTAGAATCATCTTCCCTTCTTTGTTGGTCTGACTTTCTTTAATTGTAGTTTCTAATTCTTCGTAAGTGAAATACTCACCATCAGTAGTAGGGAAAAGCATGAATTTGTCTCCTTTTTCGAAAAACTTGTCTTCCGTCAACATTCCGTATTCAATCACGACTTTGATGTCGTTCCATTTCTGCTCGTAACTCGCTCTATCTTTCTTAAAGAGACTGTTAAGTTTGTCAGCCACCTTTCGGGTGATGTAATTACTTATTTTTTTAACCGCACCGTCTGCTTGAAGATAACTTCTCGAAACATTCAATGGAATATCTGGTGAGTCAATCACACCTCGAAGAAGGGTTAGGAATTCTGGCACAATGCCATCTACATTATCTGTAACAAAAACTTGATTTTGGTACAATTGAATTTTATCCTTTTGGACGCTAAGATCATTTGTGATTCTTGGGAAATATAAAATTCCCGTCAGATTAAAAGGATAATCTACATTTAAATGAATATTAAAAAGCGGCTCTTCAAATTGCATTGGATATAATTCTCTGTAGAACGACTTGTAGTCATCTTCTTTTAGTTCTGCAGGAGCTTTGGTCCAAGCCGGGTTGGTGATATTTACAATATTGTCAACGGTGATTTTTTCAGCCACAGCATCTTTTTCAGCGTCCTCCGGAAGGGGAAGTGTCTCTTCACGTGTACCAAACTTAATGGGAAAAGGCATGAATTTATTGTACTTCTCAAGTAATCCTTTGATTTTGCTTTCTTCTAAAAATTCTTTTGAATCCGATGCAACATGCAAGATGATTTCAGTTCCTCTCTCTTTTTTGTCTGATTCTTCTAAAGTGAATTCTGGAGATCCATCACATGCCCAATGAACTGCAGGCTCGTCTTTAAAAGACTTGGTGATAATCTCTACTTTTTCTGCTACCATAAAAGCAGAATAAAAGCCCAAGCCAAAATGTCCGATAATTCCCGAATCCTTGGCGCTGTCTTTGTATTTTTCTAAAAACTCTTCCGCTCCAGAGAAAGCCACTTCATTAATATATTTACTTACTTCATCGGCAGTCATTCCAACGCCTTGGTCAATGATGTGAATTTTCTTACTCTTCTTGTCAATTTTAACTTCAATTTGTGGAGAACCAATTTCTCCCTTCACTTCCCCAAGGCTACTCATGTGGACGAGTTTGCTGGTTGCATCCGTGGCATTAGAAATTAATTCTCTTAAAAAAATTTCATGATCGCTGTAAAGGAATTTTTTTATTAAAGGGAATATGTTCTCAACAGAAACGTTGATTTTACCATTTGTCATTGTTGTAAATTTTAATTATTTATTGAATGAATGGCAAAAAAAGTACCAATTCAAGATTAATGACATATTGACACAATTTTTTGTTTAAATTTATTATTAAAAAGATAAACAATTCGTAAATTTGAATTGCAAATAATTTCAATTATGAGTAAAAAAGAAGAGAAACTAAAAGGAGTGGTTCTGACTGCATTTATTAAAACGACGCTTGAGAAAGAGGCTTTTCCATTGTCTGTATTTAAGTTCTGTAAGGAAAATGATATTGAAGAAAAAACTTTTTACAAGCATTTTGGTTCTTTAGACGCCGTCAAAGTTAAAATTTGGGAATTTTTCTATGATAATGCGATGGGACTTTTAGGAAAAGATGCAACTTTTGAAAACGCTTCGCCAAAAGACAAATTACTTTCATTTTATTTCACCTTTTTCGAAGTATTGCTACTCAATAGAAGTTATGTTCTCTTCTCTTTGTCCTCTCATCAATCAAATATGGCTAAAATGTCACAGCTAAGTAAGATGAGAAGTTCATTTAAAATCTTTGTTGAAGACCTAATCGATACAGGAAACGCTAATAAAAATGAATCTTACCTTCAGCATCCACCGAAAATATTTTCAGAAGGGGCTTGGATACAATTTGCTTTTTTGATGAAATTCTGGATTAATGATACTTCAGCCGATTTTGAGAAAACAGATCAAGCGATTGAGAAATCAGTCCAAACGGCTTTTGACTTGTTTGACAATACGCCCCTTGGCACCCTAGTAGATTTTGGAAAGTTTTTGTGGAAAGAAAAATTTGTATTTAATTGAAATCACTGGATAAAATTCCCACCCGTAAAATTGCAAGAGCAGGAAGTTTAGTTTCAACAGGTATAAAATTAGGGGGCAACTACATCAAATATTACGGAGAAAAAGCATTCAACAAAGACCTAACACGCGATCAATTAGATGAAGACAACGCAAAAGACATCTACGATTCTTTAAAGCGTTTAAAAGGAAGCGCCCTCAAAGTTGCTCAGATGTTGAGCATGGAAAAAAACCTTCTCCCCAAAGCCTATGTTGATCAATTTAGTTTATCGCAGTTTTCAGTTCCTCCTTTGTCAGCTCCTTTGGTTCGAAAGCTAATCAGAAAGTACTTTGGAGCTGATCCTGAAAGTATATTTGACACTTTTACTTCGGAGTCAGTCAATGCGGCCAGCATAGGACAAGTTCACAAAGCAACTAAAAATGGAAAAGATCTTGCGGTTAAAATTCAGTACCCTGGCGTTGCCAGCAGTATAAGTTCTGACTTGACGATGATTAAACCCATAGCCTTAAAGATGTTTAATCTTAAGGGAACGGATACGGACAAATACTTTAAGGAAGTTGAGGGTAAACTTTTGGAAGAGACGGATTATGAACTCGAGTTAAAGCAGAGCAAATGGATTGCGGATAGGTGTAAAGTGATTCCCGACTTATTATTTCCAAAGTTTTATCCAGAACTGTCAGGAGAGAAGATTTTAACCATGGATTGGATGCAAGGCAAGCACCTCTCTGAACATGCTGCTCAAGGAAGCAGTTCACAAGAACAAAACGATTTGCTAGGGCAGACATTATGGGATTTTTATATGTTCCAAATTCATGTTTTGAAAAAAGTACATGCCGACCCTCACCCTGGAAATTTTCTAATCAATTCTGACCTTAAGTTGGTTGCATTGGACTTTGGTTGTGTAAAAGAAATCCCTGAGGAATTTTATGAACCTTATTTCGAATTGCCTAAACATCAGTTTTCTGAGGATCCAAAAAAGTTTAAAGATATTTTGAGAGATTTAGAAATTTTAAGAGCAGACGATACCCCAGAGGAAATAGAGTATTTTACGCAGCTTTTTGGGAGAATGATGAAGGTGTTGACCCTTCCTTTTACTAAAGATGATTTTGATTTTGGTGACAGTGCTTTCTGGAAAACAATAAATTCTCTCAGTGAAGAATTGTCAAAAGACAAACGAATTCGTAAAATGAATGGGAACAGAGGCTCTAAACATTTTCTCTATATCAATCGAACTTTTTTCGGCTTATATAATTTACTATTCGACCTTAAGGCCAAAGTTAAAACCGAGAATTACTTAAATTACATTTAATTCTATCCACGCTGGTTTTAATAAAATAACTAAGGTTTATTTAATGATTTCGTTAAATTGCAAAAAAATATTTCTTAATGTATAATTCTAGAATCTCTGGACTTGGGATGTATGTCCCCGAAAATATAGTTACCAATGACGATTTGTCAAAAATGATGGACACTTCCAGTGATTGGATTATCGAAAGAACTGGTATTGAGGAACGCAGACATATCAAAAAAGGAGATGGGAACTCTACTGCAACAATGGGAGTTAAAGCTGCCAAAATTGCCATTGAGCGTGCAGGAATTGCGACCAATGATATTGAATTGATCTTATTTGCAACATTAAGCCCTGATTATTACTTTCCAGGTTCAGGCGTGATTGTTCAAGAAGAATTAGGCATACCCACTTGTCCTGCCATGGACATAAGAACTCAATGTTCTGGTTTTGTTTATGCCATTTCGACTGCGGATCAATTTGTAAAAACAGGAATGTATAAAAACGTCCTTGTCATCGGATCTGAAAATCAATCTGGAGGATTAGACATGACCACTCGAGGCAGAGGAGTTTCTGTTATTTTTGGCGATGGTGCTGGTGCTGCTGTAGTCTCTAGAGAAACAGATTTATCCAAAGGAATAATGTCTTCTCATCTTCATTCGGAAGGAGAACATGCAAAGGAGTTATCGATTATAGATCCTAACACAAGTCGATGGATACCTGAAATTATTGCTGACAACAATCCTGATGATATTTCTTTCTATCCCTATATGAACGGGCAGTTTGTTTTTAAAAATGCCGTAACGCGTTTCGCGGAAGTCATCAACGAAGGCTTACAAAAAAATGGCTGGGAATCTAAAGATATCGATCTTTTAATTCCGCATCAAGCAAATTTGAGAATTGCTCAATTCATTCAGAGAAAATTTAGGTTGAGTGATGATCAAGTTTACAATAACATTCAGAAATACGGAAACACAACCGCTGCGTCAATTCCTATTGCCTTAACAGAGGCTTGGGAAGCAGGAAAAGTAAAAGAAGGGGACAAGGTCGTCCTTGCAGCTTTTGGAAGTGGTTTTACTTGGGGGAGCGTAATGATCAATTGGTAAATGTCCATCAAGACCCTCATAATAGGTGCTTCTTTAAGCCCAAAAAGAGTTGTCCATACTGCACTCCATAGATTAGTCAAACATGGGCATCCAGTTGTTGCCATTGGAAAAAAATCAGGAACTGTTTCAGGAGTAAAAATTCACAATGATTTGACACGTTTTGAGGACATTCATACCGTCACACTTTATCTGAACAAAAGCAATCAGATAGATTATTACGATTATATTTTGTCTTTAAATCCCAAGAGAGTTTTGTTTAATCCAGGCACCGAAAATGCTGATTTAGCAGCACTTTTAACCAAGACAGGAATTGAATGGGAGCATGCTTGCACTTTGGTTTTACTTTCGACGAATCAGTATTAAGCCTAAAAATGTTATTAATCCGTTTAACGGAAGCAATTCATAACCAATTTCATACCCTCCCAACAGTGCTTTAGGAAGGTTTCCTATTAGAAAAATCAACCCAATTGAGGCAAGCACTACCCATACCACTTTGGCATCTTGAATCTTATAAGGCGTAAAAATTCCAAAAGTAAAAAGTCCTAAAAGAGGACCATAAGTATAAGAGGACACGGTTAGTAAACCATCAATAACATTGCGATCTAAAATGTGTTTAAAGGCGATCACGACAAGAATCAAAACAAGACTCATCCCAATGTGTGTGCGCTTTCTTATCTTCTTTTGATTTGATTCTGGATGTTTGTCCATTTTGACAAAGTCCACACAAAAGGAGGTGGTTAGGGAGGTCAGGGCGCTGTCTGCACTACTATATGCTGCAGCAATTAATCCTAAAATGAATACAACTCCAACTGTGATTCCTAAGGAACCACTTAGTACAATTTCAGGGAAAAGGAGATCTGTTTTTGGAGTACCATCCAACAAAGGAATTGCGATTTGATTCATCTCAGCATAAATAAAAATTAAAGCGCCTAACAGTAAAAATAAAAAGGTGACAAACACCATTACAAAACTGAAGACCACCATGTTTTTTTGAGCATCCTTCAATGATCGGCAAGTAAGATTTTTTTGCATCATGTCTTGATCTAAGCCTGTCATGCAGATGGTAATAAACATTCCACCCAAAAAAGATTTCACAAAATGATTTCTAGCCAAGAAGTCATCCATCACAAAAATATGGGTGTATTTTTTCATCTCATCAGAATTGAGAAATTCTAGCCCTTCAAAGCCCAAGGATTGTGTGATAAAGAAAAGTGTAAATACAACGGCCAAAATCATCAATAAGGTTTGTAAAGTATCGGTCCATACAATTGTTTTGATTCCTCCTCGTTGGGTATAAACCCAAATCAAGAAAATAGAAATTGTAACAGTGATTTCAAATGGAACATTCCATGCATCAAAAATAAATTGTTGCATGACAATGGCAACTAAAAATAACCTGAAACTGGCTCCTAAAATTCTTGATATAAAAAATGAAATGGCACCAATTTTATGACTTTTTGGACCAAAACGTTCTGCCAAATATTCATAGATTGAAATTAAATTTTGTTTGTAATAGACGGGAAGTAAAACAAAAGCGACGATGAAATATCCAGCTAAGTAGCCCATAACTACTTGGAAGTAGGTGAATCCAGAATCCCCAACCCAGCCTGGAACAGAAATAAAAGTGACTCCTGAGAGGGATGCCCCCACCATTCCAAAAGCAACCAAATACCACGGGGAACTGTTGTTGGCCTTGAAAAATGTTAGATTATCGTCTTTACGACCGGTGAAATAAGAAATCACTATCAGTACAATAAAGTAAGCTATAATGAGTAATAATATGAATCCAGGTGTGAACATTTAATAATGATTTTTAGTAAAGATACAAATTCAAGAATATGAAATTATTTATTAATTTTACGCCATGGAATTTTCCTCTAAATTACTTGAAAATGCAGTGAGTGAAATTGCCCAACTACCGGGCATTGGAAAGCGAACTGCGTTAAGGTTGGCTTTGCACTTGCTAAAACTTCCCAAAGAAAACACAACAGCTTTAACACAATCGCTCAATAATTTGAGAGAACAAATAAACTTTTGTTCTTCCTGTCACAATTTATCAGACGTTCCACTTTGTGAAATTTGTGCCAATCCCAAACGTGATGGAAGCTTGCTTTGCGTTGTAGAAGATATTCGGGATGTAATTGCCATTGAAAGCACGGACCAGTTTAAAGGATATTATCACGTTTTAGGCGGAATTATTTCTCCAATAGATGGGGTTGGCCCCCAGGATTTGAACCTAGAGACTTTGGAAGAAAAAGTCAAAAAGGGAGAGATTAAAGAAATAATATTTGCCCTCAGTGCTACCATGGAAGCAGATACTACTAATTTTTATATTTATAAAATTCTTGCGCCTTACAATGTTTCTACCTCTGCAATAGCAAGAGGTATTCCCGTTGGGGATGAACTTGAATATACGGATGAGGTTACCTTGGGTCGTAGTATACTTAAAAGAGTACCCTATGAAAATTCGATTTCTGATAAGTAGTTTCTGAATCTCTGGGTGGGTTATCCATTCAAAATTAAAATCACATACATAAATTTGATACTTTTGTATCGTTAAAATAATATGGGGAAATATCATTTGAAACTTCCTAAAATGGGAGAAAGTGTTGCCGAAGCGACCTTAACGAAGTGGTTAAAGGAGGTCGGTGAGAGCGTTGATATAGACGAGGCGGTAGTCGAAATTGCTACTGATAAAGTAGATTCAGACGTGCCCAGCGAATTGAGTGGCGTCTTAATTGAAAAGAAATTTTCTGAAAATGACGTAGTTCAAGTTGGAGAAGTTTTTGCTGTAATTCAAACGGAATTAGAAGGTGATGGGGAAGATGAAGCGGTTGAAACTCTAGAAGAAACAACTGAAATTGTCGAGAAAATTACTGAAATTGAGGAGCAAATCGAGCAAGAAAAAGAAAACATTCCTTTGCATGAGGCTGAGGTGATTTCTGAAAACATTGTTGCTGCAAAAACAGCCATTGCTCCCATAAGAACAGATGAATCCAACCGATTCTATTCTCCACTAGTAAAAAACATAGCAAGTCAAGAAGGTATAAGCCTTGAGGAACTTGAAAAAATAAAAGGCACGGGTCAAGGCGAAAGGGTAACAAAGTATGACATGATTTCCTATTTGAAGTCACGCGGTCAAAAAACCATCCCTGTTCTTCAGCACAAGGGAACTGCTAGGGTAAATAAGATGGGAGGAAAAGACCAAGTAATTGAAATGTCCCGTATGGCGAAGCTTACGGCAGCACACATGATTAACAGTAAACAAACCTCCGCCCATGTTCAGTCGTTTGTTGAAACAGATGTCACAGCACTTTGGAATTGGAGGGAAAAAGTGAAAAATGCATTTTTTGAAAGAGAAAATGAGAAATTAACTTTTACACCATTATTCATAACAGCATTAATCAAGGCACTTAAGGATTTCCCTTTATTAAACAGTTCTGTTCAAGGAGACACAATCATCCAGAAACGTGCTATAAATATTGGATTGGCAACAGCTATGGCCGACGGAAACTTAATTGTTCCCGTTATAAAAAATGCTGACCATCTCAATCTTGTCGGATTGGCAAAGGCAGTAAATGATCTTGCCACAAGAGCACGAAATCAAGCCTTAAGACCCGAAGAGATTCAGGAAGGAACCTTTACGTTTACCAATATTGGGAATTTCGGAGCGCTGACAGGAACTCCAATTATCAACCAGCCACAAGTCGGAATTATCGCCATGGGTGTGATTCGTAAAATGCCCGCAGTTATCGAAACTCCAAAAGGGGATTTTATTGGTATTAGAAAAAAAGTAATTATTTCTCACAGTTTTGATCATCGAATCATCAATGGTGCGATGGGTGGTCAATTTGTTAAAAACATGGCGGATTATCTCGAAAATTGGGATGAAAGCCTAACGCTTTAAAATATTTTTTATGTCACTCAATCTTACTCGACCTTTGTGTTTTTTTGATCTAGAAACTACTGGAATAAGTGTCACTAAGGATCGGATCGTTGAAATTGCCATACTCAAACTTCTTCCCGATGGATCGAAAGAAGAAAGGTTGTGGCGTGTCAATCCGGAGTGTCCCATTCCAGGAGAGGCTTCGGCTGTTCATGGAATCTATGATGCGGATGTTGCCAACGAGCCAACATTCAAAGTGCTTTCAAATGAAGTTTATGCATTTATAGAAAATACTGATTTGGCAGGATACAATTCTGATCGATTTGACATTCCACTTTTGGTAGAAGAAATGCTCAGGGCAGAGGTTGACTTTGATTTCAAGAATCTAAAAACCGTAGATGTCCAAACCATTTTTCATAAAATGGAACAACGAACACTCTCCGCTGCTTTAAAGTTTTACTGTAAAGAGGAGCTTAAAGACGCGCACTCTGCTATGGCGGACACCAAGGCAACTCACGATGTTTTAATGTCTCAATTAGAAAGATACGAGGAGTTAGAAGGAAATGTTGACTTTTTAAGTGAGTTCACTACCCGAAACAAGTTTGCCGATTTTGCCGGTTTTATTGCGTTTAATAAAAAAGGAGTGGAGTGTTTTGGTTTTGGAAAACACAAAGGCAAAACAGTAGAAGAGGTTCTGGAGAAAGAACCAGGGTATTTTGGTTGGTTGCTTAATGCTGACTTTCCGATGTATACCAAAAAGGTCTTAACTGCCATTCGGTTGAGAAAATTAAACACCCAATAGGTAGCTGTGAAAATTATTTGTATCGGAAGAAACTATTCCGAACACATCAAGGAGTTGGCAAATGAAAAGCCAAAAGAGCCAGTGATTTTTTTAAAACCTGACACTGCACTAGTTCAGAAAAACCAACCCTTTTTCATCCCGCATTTCTCAAATGAAATTCATCACGAGGTTGAGGTTTTGGTTAAAATTAACCGATTGGGAAAGCACATTCAAGAAAAATTCGCACACAAATACTTCGAAGAAATAGGTTTGGGAATTGATTTTACTGCACGTGACCTTCAATTGGAATTGAGACAAAAAGGTCTGCCTTGGGAAAAAGCAAAAGCCTTTGATTGCTCCGCTGTTGTTGGCGATTGGATTAATAAAAATCAATTTGAAAATCTAGAGGCATTGAATTTCGCTCTTCTAAAAAACGGCGAAAAGGTACAAGAAGGAAATACCCAGCACATGATTTGGAAAATCGATCAGTTGATCGCTTATGTTTCTCAATTTTTCACTTTAAAAATTGGAGATATAATTTTCACGGGAACACCATCGGGAGTTGGACCAGTAAAGGAAAACGATGTAATTGAAGGGTATATCGAAAATAAAAAATCATTTTCAGTAAGAATTAAATAATTATGATAGCAGAATTGGTCACCATCGGTGACGAAATTTTAATTGGACAAATCGTCAATACTAACTCCGTTTTTCTAGCTAAATCCTTGAATAAAATTGGCGTTGAGATCGGTCAAATAACTTCCATATCCGACCAAAAAGAAGCAATAATTTCTACACTAGATCAAGCTAGGTTAAGGGCTGATATTATCATAATGACAGGGGGGTTGGGCCCGACCAATGATGATGTCACAAAACACTCTTTGTGTGAGTATTTTGACGATCATTTGGTCTCAAATACTTCGGTATTGGCACATATAGAGGAATTGTTTGATAAATATGTGTCTACTCCAATAAGCGAAAAAAATAGAGAACAGGCAAATTTACCCTCAAAAGCAATCCTTCTTGAAAATAAGTTTGGTACCGCAGCAGGAATGTGGTTTTTTGACAAAGGCACAGTCTTTGTTTCTCTTCCCGGTGTTCCCTTTGAAATGGAGTCGATCATGGATAATGAAGTCCTGCCAAGACTTCAAGAGCAATTCGTATTGCCCTCAATTTTTCACAAAACTATTTTGACTTATGGATTGGGAGAGAGTGCAATCGCTGAAAGAATTGTAGGTTGGGAAAATGCTTTACCCGAAGATATTAAATTGGCCTATCTTCCTAGTTTGGGTAGGGTAAGACTCCGCTTGTCTTCCAAAGGCCAAGATTTAAGTGTTTTAGAAAACAACGTCAATGCGCAAATCGAAAAAGTATTGCCATTGATTAAAGATATTTATTATGGCGCAGAGGAAGAAAAACCCATTGAAGTGCTGATTGCAGATCAACTTACTGAAAAAGGAATGACTTTGAGTTGTGCGGAGAGTTTCACCGGAGGGGTTATTGCAACCAGAATTACCTCACAAGCCGGTGCGTCTAATTATTTTAAAGGAAGTGCAGTTACTTATTCCGAACTTTCTAAAATAAAAATTTTAAATGTTTCACCGGATTTAATTGCCACTCACGGGGTTGTTAGTGCTGAAGTAGTCGAAGCGATGGCCAATGGGGCAAGAGAGATTTACAAGGCCGATTACGCAATCGCTACCACGGGGAACGCTGGACCGACTCAAGGGGATCTCGATCAGGAAGTCGGAACCGTATTTATCGGATTATCTACCCCAAATAAGGTTTTTAGCTTTAAATTTAGCATGGGAAACAGCAGAACACGAGTGATTCAAAAATCAGTAAATCAGGCATTTGAAATACTTTATCAGGAACTAATCAAAAAGTAGTTTTTTTATTTTTATATTTTTTTTGTAACTCCATAAAAAAATGTAAATTTGCATCCTGTTAAAAAGAACAACCACCATGTCTAGAGTATGTGAAATCACGGGTAAAAGAGTAATGTACGGAAACAATGTTTCTCGTGCGATGAATAAAACAAGACGCAGATTTGATATTAATTTAATCAAAAAGCGTTTCTACATTCCCGAAGAGGACAAGTGGATAACACTTAAAATTAAAGCCTCTGTATTGAAAACAATCAATAAGAAAGGGATTAGTGCAGTAATTAAAGAAGCGAAAGCTCAAGGCATCTTAAAATAATATTTTCCAATGGCTAAAAAAGGAAATCGAATTCAAGTAATTTTAGAGTGCACGGAGCACAAAGAATCTGGTAAACCAGGTACTTCTCGCTACATCACAACTAAAAACAAAAAAAATACGCCAGACAGAATGGAGATTAAGAAATTTAATCCTATCCTCAAGCGAATGACACTTCACAAAGAAATTAAGTAGATATGGCAAAGAAATCAGTTGCAACGTTACAGACAGGATCAATGAGGTTGACTAAAGCCATCAAGATGGTGAAAAAAGAAGGTTCGGCTTCTTACTCTTTTTCAGAGACTATTCTTACTCCAGAACTTGCTAAAGCATGGTTGAGTAAAAAATAATTTGACTAATTTAGTCAAAAATAAAAGCTACTTTTATAGTAGCTTTTTTTATTTAATTTAGTCATGGGTTTATTAAAATCAATTTTCACATCAGAGAAAAAGAAACGCTTGGACGAAGGCTTGGCTGAATCTAAGAAGTCTTTCTTTTCTAAGATGAAAACTGTTGTTGCAGGAAAATCTAAAATTGATATTGACATATTAGACGAGCTTGAAGAGGTCTTGATTCGTTCGGATGTTGGAGTTGCCACTACAATAAAAATTATCGAAGCACTGGAGCTGAGAGTTTCAAAAGATAAATACATTGGGACAGAAGAATTAAACCAGATTCTTAAAGATGAAATTACTTCGATCTTGCTTCAACAAAAAACCAAAGAGCTTACTGATTTTGATGCTCCCCTACCCAACAGTCCTCATGTAATTATGGTGGTTGGCGTTAATGGGGTGGGCAAAACAACAACTATTGGTAAGTTGTCTTATCATTTCAAACAGGGCGGTAAAAAAGTAATATTAGGAGCTGCAGATACTTTTCGAGCAGGAGCCATCGATCAATTACAAATATGGGCCGACCGCGTTGGAGTTCCGCTGGTTAAACAAAAAATGGGAAGTGATCCTGCCTCGGTAGCTTTCGATACCCTTCAGTCTGCCGTAACTCAAAAAAGCGAACTGGTTATCATTGATACCGCAGGACGTTTGCACAACAAAGTCAACTTGATGAACGAATTGACCAAAGTAAAAAGAGTAATGGAAAAGGTAATCCCAGATGCTCCTCACGAAGTCTTATTGGTTTTAGACGGTTCAACAGGTCAAAATGCTTTTGAACAAGCCAAACAATTCACCGCCGCTACGGATGTCACTTCACTTGCAATTACCAAACTAGACGGAACCGCTAAAGGTGGAGTTGTCATGGGCATATCTGATCAATTTCAAATTCCTGTAAAATATATTGGTGTGGGAGAATCGATGGAAGATTTACAGCTTTTTCATGCTGAAAGTTTTGTCGAAACTTTTTTCAGTTAATCGATCTCACATGAAAATATTAAAAAAAATTTTAATTTTTTTAACACTTCTAATTGTACTTTATCTTATTGGACCTCAAGTAGATTCTCCCGATTTAAGCAAATCGATTCCACAACTTAATTATGACTTACCCGCACTTTCCTCTTGGATTGTTAGCAGAGAAGCAAAATTTGAAAATATTAAACCAAATAATGAATCAAAAGTTTTTTTTTATGATTCAATCCCTAAAAAAACACCCTATTCTATTCTGTATTTCCATGGTTTTTCGGCAAGTACAGAAGAAGGTAACCCAGTTCATATAAATCTTGCAAATGCACTAGGTGCCAATATCTTTTTGCCTCGACTTTTCGGACACGGACTTGTTGAAGAAGAACCGATGATAGACTTTACGGCTGACAAATATTTAGACAATGCCAGAGAGGCCCTTGCTGTTGCAAAACTGATGGGAGACCAAGTGATCGTTGTTGCAAGCTCTAACGGAGGCACCTTGGGTTTGTTGCTCGGTGACGATCCACAAGTCGCAGCCCTTGTATTGTATTCCCCAAATGTAGGAATTGTCGACCCTTCCTCTAAACTGTTAACATTGCCATGGGGATTAGAAATAGCCCGACTTGTTTTAGGAGAAAACTATTACAATATGGGTAAAATAACCGAAGCTAAAAAAGGATATTGGACAACGCGATACAGAATCGAGCCCCTTCTTCACATTCAAAAGTTAATTGAGGTTTCGATGAACCCTATAACTTTTAGTAAAATTACTGCCCCTGTTTTTTTGGGATATTATTATAAAAATGAAGAAGAACAAGATGATGTGGTTTCTGTCTCAAAAATGTTAGAAATGTTTGATCAATTAGGAACCCCAGCAAATAAAAAAACTAAGGAGGCCTTTCCAGATGCAGGAGATCATGTTATTTCCTCTTATTTAACGACCCCAAACCATCATCAGGTAGAAGAGGCAACGCTTAAATTTTTAAAGCAGCATTTAAATTTAAATACAACAGATTGAGAACAAAAACTTTAAATAAAAATACCATTAACGTAATCACCCTTGGGTGTTCAAAAAACGTTTATGATTCGGAAGTTTTGATGGGACAACTTAAAGCCAGTCAGAAAGAAGTAGTTCATGAAAAGGAAGGGAATATAGTAGTAATTAATACCTGTGGATTTATTGATAATGCCAAAGAAGAATCGGTAAATACGATTCTAGAGCAAATCAAGAAAAAGGAAGCGGGGGAGGTCGATCAGGTTTTTGTAACAGGTTGCTTAAGTGAGCGTTATAAGCCGGATTTGCAGAAAGAGATACCTCAAGTAGACGCCTATTTTGGCACTACCGAATTGCCTCAGTTGCTTAAAGCATTGGGTGCGGATTATAAGCACGAATTGCTTGGAGAGCGGGTAACGACAACCCCAAAAAACTTTGCATATTTTAAAGTTTCTGAGGGTTGTGATCGTCCTTGTTCTTTTTGCGCAATTCCGTTGATGAGAGGAAAACACCTGTCTACACCGATTGAGGAATTGGTTAAAAGAGCAGCCACTTTAGCTGCAAGCGGTGTAAAAGAATTAATCTTGATTGCTCAAGATTTAACTTATTATGGACTCGATCTTTACAAGGAAAGACGCTTGGCCGATTTGTTGAGAGCCTTGGTGAAAGTCGATGGAATTGAATGGATCAGAATGCATTATGCATTTCCCTCTGGTTTTCCGTTGGAGGTAATTGATGTAATGAAACAAGAACCTAAGGTTTGTAATTATTTGGACATTCCACTACAGCATATTTCTGATTCTATTTTAAAATCAATGCGTAGGGGAACGACTCAAAAGAAAACGACTGAATTGATCAAAAATATTCGTGGAATTTTGCCTGAAATTGCGATCCGAACTACTTTGATTGTAGGTTATCCAGGAGAGACGGAAGGGGATTTTGAGATTTTAAAAAACTGGGTTGCTGAAACGCGTTTCGAGCGATTGGGGTGTTTTACTTATAGTCACGAGGAAAATACTCACGCATATGAATTGGAGGACAATGTTCCTCAAGAAGTTAAGCAAGAGCGCGCTAATGAAATCATGCAGATTCAATCACAGATTTCATGGGAGCTTAACCAGACAAAAGTTGGGAAAATCTACAAATGTGTTATTGATAGAAAACAGGGCAATCATTTTGTCGGTAGAACAGAAATAGACTCTCCTGATGTTGACAATGAAGTACTTATTGACGCCGAGAAATTTTATTTAAAAACAGGAGATTTTGCTACGATTGAAATTACCGAAGCAACTGACTTTGACCTGTATGGCGTTCCTGTAAAAAAATGAAAACTTGTTGGTTGAAAAAAACACGACTATATTTACATAAACATTGGCTATGAATTTGGAGTATGTTTCTTATCGAGAAACGGCTTATTTTTCTGATTTAATCTGTGATTATTTAGAAGATAAAAATTCTTTACAATCATTTCATAGTGGTTTTCCTTCTGCTGAAAATCTTTATCGTCAAGCACTTATAAAAAAGAGTGATTATTCTGATCACAATCGAGATCACTTGTCGCTGGCTTTGAAAAATCAATACAAAGGGTTGGAAACCAGTCTTGAAGTCAAAAAAAATCTTGATTTATTAAAAGAAAAAAACACCCTTACAATAACAACTGGGCATCAATTGAGTCTAATGACAGGCCCTCTTTATTTTATTTATAAAATAATTACGACCATTAAGATCACCAGGGAGCTTCAAGAAAAATATCCTGATTTAAATTATGTACCAGTTTATTGGATGGCAACCGAAGATCATGATTTTGAAGAAATAAGTGCTTTTGTTTTTCAAGGGAAAAAATTTAAATGGAACCAGCAACAACAAGGGGCTGTTGGAAAAATTGACACAGCCAGCCTTGAAAGCTTGTTAAGTTTATTTGAAAAGGAATTAGGAAATGGTCTGAATGCATCTTCTTTAAAAAAGTTAATTGCGGCCAGTTATAGGGATCAAAAAGATTTAACAGCAGCAACAAGGGTTTTTGTCAATCATTTATTCGGAAAATTTGGATTGCTTATTATCGATGGAGATGATTCCATTTTAAAGCAAGACTTTGCTCCCTATGCTCGCGAAGAACTCAACAAAAACAATTGTTATTCTGAAGTTTTAAATCAGATTGAAAAAATACAAGAGGAATACAGTGCAACCTATAAACCACAAGTCAATCCGCGGGAAATCAACTTATTCTATCTCACTCCTGGGGCTCGCTACCGTATTACGCAGGAGGGAAGCATATTTCATCTCGAAGGATCAGAAACGAGCTTTACTTCGGAAGAAATTGAAAATGAATTGGCGAATCATCCTGAGCGATTTTCTCCGAATGTATTAATGCGTCCACTTTATCAAGAAGTGGTGTTGCCAAATATAGCCTACATTGGCGGCGGCGGAGAATTGGCCTATTGGTTGGAACTTAAATCGTTTTTTAATCAACAAAAAGTTCTTTTTCCATTATTGTGTTTGAGAAACTCTGCACTTTTATTGAGTGAAAAGAGTGCCAAAAAGGCAAAGCAGCTCGAGTTGAGCGTCTCAGATTTATTTTTAAAAAGGAATGCGCTTATTAATAAAAAAGTAAGACAAATCAGTAACATAGAATTGGATTTGTCTTTTTTAAAAGACGCTCTCGAGAAACAGTTCGATCATTTGGAAAGTTTGGTGGCAGCCACTGACATTTCTTTTTCTGGAGCGGTTAAAGCACAGAAAATCAAGCAGTTTAAAGGAGTCGACAGCTTAGAAGGTAGGCTGTTAAAAGCGCAAAAGATCAAGCTGAAAGATCATGTGGAGCGTTTGATTTTACTTCATGAGAATTTATTTCCAAATGGAAGCCTTCAAGAACGTGTCAATAATTTCACTCCTTTTTATTTGGAAAATGGCGAAAACTTAATGGATATGCTATACGAATCCTTCGATCCTTTTTCCTATAAATTCACTTTGATTACTTTTTAAGGTTTACCAACATTTTTTTTTAATAAATTCCCTTTTAGACGCAATTATTCCAATTGAATAAATTGTATTTTTGACCTCATGCAAGACAAAGTATTAATTCTTGATTTTGGGTCACAATACACCCAACTGATAGCCAGAAGAGTTAGAGAACTATTTATTTATTGTGAAATACATCCTTACAATAATCCGCCAAAAAGTTTGGCTGATTTTAGTGCAGTGTTACTTTCCGGATCTCCTTATTCTGTTCGTTCAGAATTGGCACCTCATCCCGATCTTTCTGAAATCAGAGGGAAAAAGCCATTATTGGCGGTATGCTACGGAGCGCAGTATTTGGCTCATTTTTCGGGAGGGGAAGTAAAGCCTTCGGATACACGTGAGTATGGAAGGGCACATCTTTCTTATGTAAAGCCAGAAGAAACTTTTTTTGAAAACATTCCTAGTGATAGTCAGGTATGGATGAGTCACAGTGACACTATTGATTCTCTTCCTACGGATGGAGTCTTGCTTGCGAGTACAACGGATGTTAAGAATGCTGCCTTCAGATTTGATAATGAGCTCACCTTTGGTATACAGTTTCATCCAGAAGTTTATCATTCTACAGATGGGAAGCAGTTGTTGGAAAATTTCCTTGTTAAAATTGCCAACTTAAAACAAACTTGGACTCCTGACTCTTTTGTTGAAATGACAATCAAAGAACTTAAAGAAAAAGTTGGAACAGAAGAAGTGATTCTTGGACTTTCTGGAGGCGTTGACTCTACCGTTGCGGCTGTTTTGTTGCACAAAGCGATTGGCGATCAATTGAAATGTATTTTTGTAAACAATGGTCTGCTTAGAAAGAATGAATTTGAAAATGTTCTCAAGCAATACGAAGGGATGGGATTGAATGTGAAAGGCGTTGATGCCTCAGATCAATTTCTAACCGCTTTAAAAGGAGAATCTGATCCTGAAACAAAACGAAAAATAATAGGAAACACCTTTATTGATGTTTTTGATCATGAGTCAAAAACATTACCCAAGGTTAAATGGCTCGGACAAGGCACGATCTATCCAGATGTGATAGAATCGATTTCGGTCAACGGTCCCTCGGCTACGATCAAGTCGCATCACAATGTGGGGGGATTGCCTGATTTTATGAAGTTAAAGCTTGTAGAACCTTTAAGAATGTTGTTTAAAGATGAAGTTAGGAGGGTAGGAGGAAGTATTGGAATCGCACCGGAACTGTTGGGTCGACATCCTTTTCCAGGCCCTGGATTGGCCATTCGTATTTTGGGAGACATCACCCCAGAAAAAGTTAGTATATTACAAGAAGTAGATGCCATTTTTATCGACGGACTTAGGTCTTGGGATTTATATGATGACGTGTGGCAAGCGGGAGCAATTTTACTTCCAGTCAATAGTGTAGGTGTAATGGGAGATGAAAGAACCTATGAGAAATGTGTTGCCTTAAGAGCAGTGCAGTCTACTGATGGAATGACAGCGGATTGGGTTGATTTACCCTATGCTTTTCTTCAGAAGATATCTAATGAAATAATCAACAAAGTAAAAGGAATTAACAGGGTTGTCTATGACATCAGCTCAAAGCCCCCTGCAACTATTGAATGGGAATGATTTTTGATATTTATTTTTAAGATGAGATTTTCTAGAATTCTATTTACCGTATTTTTTTTCTCCAGCACTCTGGTTTTCAGTCAAGATCAAGGAGTCCCTTCTGATTTTGGTTCTCACAAAGTAAAGAGAAATCAGACCTTATACAGCATTTCGAAGACCTATGACATTTCTGTTGAGCAATTGAAAGAATACAATCCTTTGGTGGAGAGAATCGGGCTCAGAAAACGCATGATACTTCGAATTCCAATTTACAAAACAATCGAACCTGTAGTAGAAAAAGTGAATGAGAATGTTGAGGATGGAGATTTTCAAACTTATAAAGTAAAAGCAAAAGAAACCAAATGGCGGATCGCCTATAACCATCAGATTTCGGTTAAAACTCTCGATTCTTTAAATCCAGAATTGTCAGAAGGATTGAAGGTGGATCAAGAAATTCGAGTACCAATCATACATACTTCCGCAGTAAGTGAAACTTGGGACAGTACTTATAATTATTATACGGTAAAACCCAAAGAAGGTTATTATAGAATCGAAAAAAAGATTGGGGTTAACCAACAAGTTTTAGACTCTCTAAATCCAAAATTGATTAAAGAGGGTTTGCAGCCGGGAATGATTTTGAGAGTTCCTATGGAAAGTAGAGGGAACCATAAAGTAGAAGACGATTTGTTGGTGGAAAGAATTTCATTATTAGACTCGATTAAGGAATCTAAATCCATTCACCTTGGCGTAATGCTTCCTTTTAAAGTCAATGAAATTGAATTTGATTCCATTGAAAATACAAGAGAATTATTAAAACGAAGGAATTTACATACGCTCTCGACTGATTTTTATTTCGGAATCTTGATGGCTGCAGAAACATTGAGCCAATCTGGAATGGAAGTTCAACTGTCTGTCTATGATACTGAAAATAACATTAAAAAGATTGACAGCATCGTCAAGGAGAATGATTTTAGTGACACAGCAGCCATCATTGGCCCATTGATCTCCTCGAATTTTGATTATTTATCTTCAAAATCAAAGCTTAAAAACATTCCTAAGATCGCACCACTTTCTACCAACCCTGTCGCTCCCAGAGTCGCGGTATATCAGTCGGTCACTCCGAAAGAAATTTTACAAAAGGAAATGATGACGTACCTTAATAAGTCCTTAAACAGGGAGGATAATATTGTCATCGTTGCAGATTCAGCGAACCGTTATTCAGAACGGAACCTAAAGAAAATGTTTCCCAATGCAATTGTTTTAAGACCAGAGAAAACAGGATATTTGTTGCCAGAGTTGGTGGATTCCTTATTGGTTGATTCTCTCCCGAATAAAGTTATTTTGGAGAGTCAAAATTTCTCTCTTATTTCAAGTGCAAGTTCTCAATTGAGTGCTCAGGTTTCTAAGGAGAGAGAAGTTCAACTCTTCACCACCTACAGAAGTAATGTGTATCAAAATAAAAATATTTCTCGAAAACAACTTGGCTTGTTAAAATTCACTTATACCACTGGTAGCCTGCCTCTTAAAGAAGGTGAATACAATGATTTTCAAAAAAAGTATATCGCCAGATTTGGAAAGCCACCGGTTCGAGAAGCCATCAAGGGCTATGATCTCACCATGGATGTATTGCTGAGAACAGCTTATTGTGGAAGCATGGAGAACACAAAGGATATTGGGGAAACCCAATACGAAGAAAATCGATTTTTATATATCAACGAAACCCCTAATTATTATATCAATAGCGGTTATTTTATGTTGCAACACAGGGGTTATGATATATATGAAATTAAGAAATAGAATAAATTACCTGATTGTAAGTCCAGATTTCGTAAATTTGAGCCCGGTTATGCATTATACAAAAAACACCGGATGTCCGAAGTAAAATATATATTTGTTACCGGAGGAGTTACTTCTTCCCTAGGAAAAGGAATCATAGCTGCATCATTGGCTAAATTGCTTCAAGCCCAAGATTTTAGAGTTACCATTCAAAAACTTGATCCTTATATCAATGTTGACCCTGGCACCCTCAATCCTTACGAACATGGAGAATGTTATGTCACAGAAGATGGCGCTGAAACAGATTTGGATTTAGGTCATTATGAAAGGTTTTTAAACATCAACACTTCACAAGCCAACAATGTTACCACAGGAAGGGTTTATCAAAGTGTAATCGAAAAAGAACGAAGAGGAGAGTTTTTAGGAAAAACGGTTCAGGTGGTTCCTCACATAACAAATGAGATTAAAGAACGCGTAAAGCTTCTCGGCGATTCAGGAGATTATGATATTATTATTACTGAAATTGGTGGAACAGTTGGAGATATCGAATCACTGCCTTATATAGAATCTGTCCGTCAATTAATTTACGAATTAGGGGATGACAATTCGATGGTCATTCACCTCACATTGATTCCCTATTTGTCTGCTGCTGCAGAATTAAAAACAAAGCCCACACAACACTCGGTTAAAACCTTAATGGAAAGCGGAATAAAGGCGGACGTTTTGGTTTGTAGAACGGAACACGAGCTTTCGGACGATTTAAGAAATAAATTGGCATTGTTCTGCAATGTAAAAAGAGAAGCGGTTATTCAGTCCATAGACGTAGAAACGATTTATGACGTTCCATTGAAAATGCTGGAGGAAGGTTTGGATAAAGTGGTAATTAATAAATTAAAACTTAATTCCAAAATTGCACCAGATTTAACAAGTTGGAAATTCTTCTTAAAAAAATATAAAAATCCAAAGCACAAAATTAAAATTGGCTTGGTTGGCAAGTACGTAGAACTACAGGATTCTTACAAGTCAATACTCGAGGCTCTTATCCACGCAGGGGCAACCAATGAAGTCGCAGTTGAGGTTGTGAGTATTCATTCGGAATTTTTAGATCAATCTAATTCGCATGAACAATTAAAATCCCTTCATGGGTTGATTGTTGCTCCAGGGTTTGGTGGCAGAGGAATCGATGGGAAAATCGATGCGATTACCTACGTTAGAGAAAATAAAATTCCTTTTTTTGGAATTTGCTTAGGCATGCAAATGGCCGTTATTGAGTATGCTCGAAACGTACTGAATCTTGAGAATGCAAATTCTATCGAAATTGATGAATCCACTGAGCATCCAGTAATTAATTTAATGGAAAGTCAAAAAGGAATTGTAAATAAAGGGGGCACCATGCGCTTGGGTTCATGGGATTGTAACCTCACAAAAGACAGCAAGGTAGCCGCTGCTTATGAAAAGACTAAAATAGCAGAGCGCCATCGCCACCGCTATGAATTTAATAACGAATATAGAGACCGTGTTTTTAATCAAGGCACACTGAAAGTCACTGGGATTAATCCTAAAACTGATTTGGTTGAAATCATTGAAAACAATGATCATCCCTGGTTTGTTGGGGTTCAGTTCCACCCAGAATATAAAAGTACCGTTTCCAATCCGCATCCCTTATTTGTGGCATTTATTAAAGCAAGTCTTGATTGTTTTAACGATCAACAAAAAAAATAACTCTATGGAAGAAAAAAAATTTGATCCGCTACAGTTTATTGGATTCGTACTTATTGCACTGATTGTAACGTATATGCTTTATATGAATAAACCCGCTGAGGTTGCAGAAGATAAGGCAGCCCCGTCGGACATTGAAGCTATTGATGCCTCAAACTCTCCCAATCCGATTCAAATTAATGATTCGCTTCAAAAAGTTAATTTGCAAAATACTTTTGGTATTTTCAGCAATTGGATGGTCGACAAGGGAACTGAGACACAAGTAATAGAAAATAAAAAATTACTTCTCGAGATAAGCCCCAAAGGAGGATTGTTAACGAAAGTTAGATTGAAAGAGTTTTTCAATTATCTTCAGGAACCGATGGATTTGGTAAAAGAAGGAAACAATTCATTCAATCTAAAATTTGCAACCAAAGACGGCCGTCGTTTAAACACCAAAGATTTTTATTTCGCCCCTTCTTTAAGTTCAAGAAACGGGAAGGAAGAACTTTCGCTTAAAGCGGAAATTTCTAAAAATCAATACATTGAATTTATTTACAGCGTTGATGTAGCGACCTATTTGGTCAATTTTTCGATTCGTTCTGCAGGTATCTCCTCTCTTTTGGATTTAAGCGAAGCCCCTCAAATGGAATGGGAAACTTCAACTTTTAGGAATTCAAAAAGTATTGATTATGAAAACCGTTATACGGAGCTGACTTATGGTTATGAAGAAGACAAAGTAGATTATTTGTCATTAACTGGAGACGATGAAGAGCAAGCCGAAGAAGTTCGATGGATCTCATTTAGACAACATTTTTTTAGTGCGATACTTATTCCAAAACAAAAAATTTCTAAACTAGATTTGGCCTCAGTAAATCTTGCAGACGATGAATCTTTGGAAGAGGTGTATACAAAAAAATTCACAGCTTCAATTCCTCTGACCTTCGAAGGAGGAGAATTAGACAGTCGTTTTGAATATTATTTCGGACCGACAGACTATGCAACTTTAAAAACCTATGACCGCGATCTAGAATCTTCTATTCCTTTAGGATGGGGAATTTTTGGATGGATCAACCGATTTATCTTCATGCCGTTGTTTGGATTTCTGTCTGGAATTTTTCCTTATGGAATTTCGATTATTATCATGACGTTAATCGTCCGTTTGGCGATGTCACCAGTGACTTATAAATCCTATGTTTCTCAAATTAAGATGAAACTCCTGCGTCCTGAAGTAGAAGAACTTAATAAGAAATACAAAGATAACGCGGTTAAGAAGCAACAAGAGACCATGAGTCTGTACAACCGGGCAGGAGCAAATCCGATGTCGGGTTGTATTCCTGCTTTGATTCAACTCCCAGTTTTTTATTCACTTTTCAGCTTTTTTCCAGTAGCCTTCGTGTTGCGCCAAAAAAGCTTTTTGTGGGCAGACGATCTGTCTTCCTATGATTCGGTGATGGAATTGCCTTTCAATATTCCTTTCTATGGAGACCACATCAGTTTGTTTCCGATTCTTGCTTCTGTTGCGATTTTCTTTTATACAAGAATGACCACAGGACAGCAACCCATGCCGCAACAACCGGGAATGCCAAACATGAAGATTATCATTTATTTGATGCCTTTGATGATGCTATTCTTCTTTAATAATTATGCCAGTGGTTTGAGTTTGTACTATTTCGTTTCCAACTTATTGACCATCTTCTTGATGTTGGTTATCAAAAACTACATTGTTGATGATGCCAAAATTCATGCGAAGATTGAGGAAAACAAAAAGAAACCTAAAAAGGCAGGTGGCTTTTCAGCGCGTTTGCAAAAGGCAATGGATCAGGCTGAAAAACAAAAAAATCTTAAAAAGAAATAACATACTGTTTTGCTGAGGCAGGGTTTCATTTAATTACTTCTCGTACCTTTACCTAATGAAAAGGAAAAGAGTCATCGTAGGACTTTCTGGAGGTGTTGATTCTAGTGTTGCTGCACATTTATTAAATCAGCAAGATTATGAAGTCATTGGTCTGTTTATGAAAAACTGGCACGACGAATCCGTCACGATTTCTAATGACTGCCCTTGGCTAGAAGACAGCAATGACGCCATGTTGGTGGCCGAAAAACTGGGTATCCCTTTTCAAACGGTTGATTTAAGTAATGAATACAAAGAGCGCATCGTTGATTATATGTTCGCGGAGTACGCCGCCGGAAGAACCCCCAATCCAGATGTGTTGTGTAATCGAGAAATTAAATTTGATGTTTTTTTAAAAATCGCACTTTCTTTAGATGCAGATTATGTGGCGACGGGTCATTATTGCCAAAAAGAAATCGTGACCGATTCTGATGGTAAAAATATTTATCGATTGCTGAGCGGTGCTGATGAAAATAAAGATCAATCTTATTTTTTGTGTCAGCTTACGCAAGAACAATTAGAAAAGACCCTTTTTCCAATTGGGAACCTTCAAAAAAAAGAAGTAAGAAAAATCGCCTTGGATCAAGACTTGGTGACTGCCGACAAGAAGGATTCTCAGGGACTTTGTTTTATTGGAAAAGTAAGACTCCCCGATTTTTTACAACAACAATTAAAACCAAAAATAGGGCAAATCATTGAAATCCCCCGATCGCATTATGAAACGCCAGCTCCCGACAAAGAGTTAAGCCTTGAAGAACTGTCTTTTAAGCGTCGCTACCAAAGGGGAGATGGGAAGGTAAGGGGTTCGCATCAAGGAGCGCATTTCTTCACCATAGGCCAGCGCAAAGGCTTGTCAGTTGGTGGAACGCCAGACCCACTTTTTGTTGTTGACACTGATGTAAACGAAAACATTGTTTTTGTGGGGCAAGGAAAAGAACATCCAGGGCTGTTCAGAAAAGCATTGAAAGTAACCGAAGCAGCTACCCATTGGGTACGGCCCGATTTAAAGTTGAATGCAGGCGAAACCATGGAGGTTATGGCACAAATCCGTTACCGACAATCCCTTGAAAAGGCACGCTTGCACGCCACCGAAAAATTTCTCTATGTTGTTTTTGACAACAAACAATCTGCCATCACTTCCGGACAGTTTGTCGCTTGGTACTCGGGAAATGAGTTGATCGGCTCAGGGGTAATTTCTTAGGAAAAAATCCCACTTTAATTTTTATTTTCAGGTTGACTTTTCCACATCATTAAATATTGACCTGTTGACATCCTACGGGATTGATTTTTTGCTTTTTTTCCATCTAATAATAAATCGTCCGTATATAAATTAACTTATTTTTTATTTCGTTTTGGGGATTTTAAAGATGGTGTATTTTCGGGTATGTCTTTGTTATCTCTTGCTCGTCTATCAGGCTTTCCGGTTGATTTAGAAATCCTTTTTGGTTCTGGTTTAAGTACCATAATACTTTTATTTTATAATCCATATAATTCCGATTATGACTATTAATAATGGAAAAAGAAAAATCATTTGGCATATTAAAATCCAAAAAAGGAACTGAACCCATTGGAAAACCCCCATTTTTGTTACTTTTTCTTTTCGAGTAATTTCAACCAATTTGTTAAATTCCATTTTCATAAATTCGGATTTACTGACTTTTAAGTCAATAATTCCAATATCATTCAATCCTTTTTTAAATCCTTGATAAACTGCTTTAGGATAAAGCCACAAACTGTATCCCATCGCCCAAAGACTAAAAATTACAATAGGGAAATGCTTCCAAAACCCAGTCGATATTTCCCAACCTGCAATGAACGCTTCTCCTTTCCATGAAGTGTCGCATTTATTTAAAATATGTTGAATGTCGTGGATATGAATTACGTCCTTTCGGAATTGAGGGTTTGGCAATTTTAGATAAATGCCAAATACTTTTAATTCAAAGGTTTTTTTATCAATTCCACCGTTTTCTGGAATTCCATTTTCTTTATAAAATTCAGCTAGTATTTTATCTAATGTCATTTTGTTTGTCAAATTACTGACCATCAGTTTAGGTAGTGTAGTAGTCAGTTTTATTAATTTCTACATTATTTTTTTTAAAATAAGAGCAGCTCCTTTATTTTTTTTCAGAAAATTTTTTAACACGTATTCTGAAGTTATTGTTAATGTTTCTACAGATACCCTTGTTAATGTTTTAACTTCGTCATTATCAGTGAAAATAGTAGCTTCATATTTGCTATTTGGATCTAAGAAATCAAACGGTATATTGAAATCCCTTTCTTGATCTCCATTAAGTACGCCTACAAACCACGTAGTTTCACTTTTTCTGGCTACAACAGCATATTTCCCTGGATAACCTTCAATAACCTTAGTGTCATCCCATACTGTAGGTAACTGATCAAAAAAAGTTAATTCTGGAACTTCGGTAATAAATTTGTCATTACCACCTGCTCCATCTGCTTTAGGTACTGAATTTATGGGTCTATCATACCAATAGAGAAACTGCCATGGACTATAAATACAAATTGACTTGGCAAGTTGAGAAGCATGTGAACCAAGTTTGTCATCCACTCTATCTGCAAAATAGCAGTTGGTATGGTCTCCAGCTCCAGCCAACATTCGCACAAACAAGGTTTTTAAAACCATGCTATTATCGGGCGATGCTTCATCGCCACGAATACCTTCCTGTGTCATCAGGTTTGGGTAAGTACGTGAATAACCTGTAGGGCGGTATTCATCATGAATATTCACCATTAATTTATGATCTGCTGCCTTTCGAACAGCATTGTGTAACCAACTTGTCCATTTCTGAGAACCTACATTTACAAAGCCATACTTAAGCCCTTTTACACCCCAAGATTTTATCAAAGGCAATAGTTCATCTAGCTGTTTCTCTAATGCTCTCCTATTTACATACAAGATTACTCCAATCCCTTTACTTTCAGCATATTTGATTACTTGATGAAGATCAAGTGGACCTTTGGAACGATTTGGGTCAACAGTAACTGTAGAAGCATCAGATGAGTCGTCATATTCATTTCCGTACCATCCTGCATCAAATTCGATATATTGTAAATTATGCTTAACTGCAAAATCTACGCAAGCTATTCCTCCTTGTGTTGTCAGTGTTACTTCACGAATTACTTTCCCTGGCTTGATCCAATCAGAATTTGCTATTTTATTGGGATCATTTAGGTTCAGCAATAAGTAATTATTCTCTAAAATTTCACCCGCTGAATTTCCTGCCATTATTGTCCTCCAGGGACTATTAAACGCACCATTATAGTTTACCTGACTAGAAAGGTCGGCTACAAGTACAGCTGGTTTTTCATGGTTAACATTAAATTTCATTCGAGCAAAATCAATTAATGCAGCCTCTCCAAGAGAAACAAATAAAGAATCGTTCAACTGTGCTAAAAGAGGGCGTTCAATTGAAGTATTGTTAAGTTCAGAAAATTTTCTTTTAATAATTTTAGCTTGAGCTTTATTTGAAATCCATACTTCTGAATTAGCAGGTAATGCAAATTCTGTAAGTTCCGCTTCAATGGTGGTTTGCTTTGCATTTTCAAATTCATACCTAAAGGCAATACCTTCATTATAAGCCCTTATGTTTAATTGAAAAATAGGCATATCTGGGACATTAGAACTAAAGCTAACAACCGCCTGCTGATATTGTTCAGGATAAATATTTTTTTCACCGAAAATGGGTTTCCAGTGGCTATTTACTTTACTTTCTTTGACAGTATTTATTGTTAATTTATTCAAGTCATGTTCATTTTCGGAAAATTTAAACCCCATGGAGGATTTTCCAATAATTTCCTTGTTTTTGAAATAGACATAGTAAAAAAGCTGTGACCTTTCATTCCTTAGTTCAAATCGAAAATTGCCATCAGGACTTATTACATTAACTTGATTTTGGACTGAGCATGACTCATGTAGAATACTTAGAAAAAATGTTATTAATAATCCAAAAGTGATTTTCATTTTTTATCAAATTTTATATTTAATTATATTTTGGCTCGTCTATTCATTTGTTAATTGCACCATTCGGTTCCCCAATCAGTATGTCCACGTCCATCCCAACATTTTCTATTTGTTTTGATTTCATGAACTGTCCATTTTTTGCCTGTCAGTTCAGCTGTCATAACAATTTTAGTTGCTCTTTGCGAGTCATCTTCTTGTCCGTCATGAATTAGAGTAACTTCTATTAGTCCGTTACGCAATTCTTTACTTTCTATTTCAAGCTCAGGTGTGCCTTCATTAGGAGGATGGTTGTAATAGAATTCAATTAATTGTTCCGATGTTGCAATGTCAGTTCTTGTTTCAATCTTTTTATTGAATTCTGCTGGGTCTTTAATGTCAAAATTCTCTGAACAAGATGTCAGAAAGATAATTGATATTAAGAATCCAAAAATTCGTTTCATGTTTTTTAAATGTATGATAACGGCTCGGCTATGAGTAGTTGCGTGGGTTAGCACTTACCTTTGCAAGTACACACAGAACTGAAAATCCGCGAGGATTTTCGTAAGTGGGCGAGAACTAGCAATTACTTATAGCCATTGTTGCCAATAGTTTTTTATTCAGTTTTTTTGTCAATTTTTCTCTCGTAAAATGAACTCCAAAAAGTTTCATCATATTTTACACGGTTTAAAACAGTCTGGTTCTTTTCTCTCCATTCATATTCAATGTCCTCAACATCTTTTAGTTCAAAATCAAATAAATAAGAATCTAATTCGATAATCCTACGATTACGTTTGTTTTCCTTATTTATTGATTCACTATAACTTCTGTTAAAGTATTGAATAGCATAATATTTGTCATTGCCACTAATTTGAGAATAAGTACAAATATTTTCCTCCTTAATCGTCGTTTCAACTATGTCTTTGTAATTTTCATAGCCTTTGAAGTGTTTCTGTATTTCTTCTTTTTTTAGCGTAGTTTCCCAATTCTCAATGACCTTTACAATAGCAAAATTGTCTTTGTTAATATATACTCTGCCCATATATTTTGTAGGGTACGGTCTATTCGTATAATTCCACTTATTTCGCTCTGTTTGAAATGCAATTATATATGTATCATCATCATTTTCATTGTTTGACTTGACAAAGTTCAACTTAAATTTCTTATACTTTCTTTTATGCAGAATATTGGCATATCGAATTGCATTTTCTCTAAAAGTAAAAAATTGAGAACTATATTTATACTTTTTAGGAGTCTTATTTGTATTCCATTTAATTTGCTCTACTCTATTTGTTACTACAAAAGGTGATAGATAACCACAATCATAATCTTTAGTGATAAGTTCTAAGTCTATTAGATTACTATCGTTTTTGTTATCTAAAATTTTACAGTACCTGTAAAAATTGAAAGGCTTAGTTGGGTGATTTAACTTTTTATCTAAAATAGCTTTTCTTAATACTGTCTTTGGCGATAAATAACCAGAAATTACAACTTCTTCTAATTCTTCAAATCTTGGTTTTAAATACGTTTTATCGTTTAGTTCTTTTAGTGAAATTATTTTCGTTTCAAAACCTACTGACGAAATAGCCACAGTTGCACTTTCTAGCATTGCTTTCTTAATTGTTATTTCAAAAAAACCATTTTCATCTGCTACTCTGTAGATTTCTTGTTCTTTTAGGATTAAGGTAGCAAATGGTACAGGCTCATTGGTTTCTTTATCGAAAATTTGACCTTTTAAGACAATATTTTGACCTACTTGTATTTGTTCAATTTTCTTAGCTAAAGTCAGCTGTTTAGTTGAAGTTTCAATAGTATCCTTTTTAGAATCTAATTTTGGTAGTGTTGCTTTTTGAAAGAATATGTAACCATCATGTAGTTGGTCTAATCTTGCTTCGGTAAAGTCAATAAAATTTAATAATCGAGTATCTTTAGTTAAACCCATACCTTCTTGATTGGATGAAACAAATAGGTAAGGACTTTTAAAATTACTTAACTCATACTCAAACGATTTTTCCTTGATTGGTGTTTTGTGCCATTTTTTAGTACCCAAGTCCAAAAGCGAATCGTTAGCGTGTATAGTTGCCAAGCTATAGGATTTTTCCTTTAATTCTTTGTGAATGTAAGAGCCCATTGAAACAAATTCTTTCGCTACTGGTTTTTTTATGCTTGAATTATCATTGATAATATGAATGTTGTCCGCCCAACAAATGATTTTCTCATCTGGATTTCTTTTGATGTAACTTAATAGATTGTCTGACATTTGTTTGTCTCTAATATTATCGTTTTTATTTCCAAAGTCGGTAGTCAGTATTTCTTCCGTGTTGTTATATGCATCTTGAGAACAGGCTAACAGGCTCTTTGTAAATTGTTTCCAATAATAATTAGTATCGGTTTGTTCCAATTGATTTATTTGTCCAATAATTCTCTTTAATTCCTTTTCGTAGTTATTGTATTTAATGTCATCTTCCTCAAAAGTTACGATGTCTAAAACACTTTCGATAACAATTCCAAAGTCGTCTTCATCGAGTTTTAATTCAATTTTTGTTTTTTCTAAATAGTCGAAAAAATCTTCTATAAATTGTGAAGTATTATCTATTTGTGAGTCAAAACCTATTACTTTTAAGTTGTTGCTGTCTATATAGTCGACAAGTCTTTGAAACTCTAATGTGTTTGACCAAACACCCCAAATAGCATTATTGAATTCTTTTGGTTCAAATCCATTTTTGTTCATTTTCCATAAGTCATACATAGAGGATTCCATGGCAATAGTTGTGAAGCCTAATTCTTGATGAAGGTATTCAACAACTCGGGCTTTCATCTCAAATATGTTACCATACATATGAGTTTGCTCTCCTAACATTACAATTTGTTTGCCTTTTAACTCAGATTTTAAAAATGACAAATCCGAAGTCTCTTTTGATTCAGGTGGAAGAAGTGTTATTGTCTTTAATTCTTGCGATTTAACAATGAATGTGAAAAGAAAAAAGAATATGGTAAATTTTGATTTCATTTATTTTAAACTGTTGTAGGTTTCGTTTTTTTAGGCTGGTTGGTTAAAATTATTGGCAACGGTCTAGTATAAGAATAGTAGCGGATGTTCACGCACTAACTTTTCGTTTAAACACAGACCTTTATTATATTTACTTACTTTCATTTAGCTATTAAACCGCTATTATTTTTATACATTGTTACCTGCTGGCTTTATTTCATATATTTTTCCAAATATCCACTCTCTCTTAAAAATCTGTCATAATCCTCGATATTCAGAATATGATTAACGGCTAATTTCTTGTCTATTGCTTTATTAAAAAAGGCTTTTACTATTTCATAGCCAATCCAATAGCCTAAATCGTTTGGTCGATTGTCTTTTCCGCTTGTTCCATAAAGCCAATCTTGCATATCATTTTCATACATTTTTTTTACAAATTCCTTACATAATTCTTCTTTATGTTCATTTCCGTATTTATTTGCTTCTTGATTTCCTTTTATTCCTGTGACTAACTCCGCGATAAAGTCAGCCATTCCTTCGAGGATTGATTGTTGAAGTAAATTAGTTTCTCCACCTTCAGGCCATTTTTGTTGGAAATGTATTGATTCGTGAATTACTAATTCAGGAAGATGGTCTAAACTTGTCAGTTTTTCAGCTCCGATTAGTAGTCCATTTTCAGATGAAGTTCCTCCGCTATTAAAACGTCCAACTACAAAATAAACTGGTGGATAAACTGCATATGGATACCAATACTCCAAAGCATAAAAATATGGTTTAATTCGTTTTTCTTGTTCCTT
>JAFMCL010000054.1 GCA_017857815.1 Flavobacteriaceae bacterium
AAGGCAACGCAGACCTACTGCCTTCTGGGCCTTATTTCTACACCATTGATCTAGAAAACGACGGAAAAGTAGATCTGCAAGGCTGGATTTACATTCAAAACTAACTTTTAATATAATAATGACTTAGAACCTACTTAATGCCCCAATTTTATGAAAAATTATACGACTACACTGCTAACGACAGCATTCCTTTTGATAAATGCCATCGGTTTTGCCCAACAAGATTTTTTTCTCGCACTCTATAAACACCACATGAATGTGTTTAATCCCGCGACCACAGGCACCCAAGAAGGCGCTTTTCTAAATACTTCCTATCGAAGTCAATGGGTCAACGTTGCTGATGCAACACGTGTTCAAGCGATTTCTTTGGGTTTTCCTTCTGGAGAAAAGCGATTGGGCTATGGATTGCGACTTTCCAATGATGTTACTTTTAGGGAGCGACAAACGAAAATCTACGCCAATTTTTCCTATCGATTGCCCTTAAACGACCAATGGAATCTCTATTTGGGTCTTGCAGCAGGAGGGAACAACTTTTCGGTTGAACTAAATAATTTAGATAATTTAGAAACGCCAGGAGACACTGGTTTTACAAGCTATTCTCATTTCAATCCCAATATAGGAGTAGGGATCTATTTACAATCAGAAAAATACTTTCTTTCGGTTTCTCTTCCAGAAATTTTATCCACAAAACGCTATAAAGAACAAAATGGCATTTCCACCACCCCAGAAGACCTCCCACACTTTTACGCCATAGCAGGAGCCAAGCTGCCTTTGAATCGCAACTGGTCTTGGGTCGGGTCTACCTTAGTGCGCTATGTGACTGATGCTCCATGGTCGGTGGTTGCCAACACTGGTTTGGGGTATAAAAAGCTCGAAGCCACTGTGGGCTATCAGTTTGACGCAGGAATCACTGGATCTCTATTGTTAAAAACTGATGGTGCGTTCACCCTGGGTTATTCCTATCAAGCCCCAACGGCGGGGCAGTTGGCTTCCATCACGGGAGGCAATCACGAGTTACTATTAAAGATTAGACTCGGCAGCCCAACTCTACAAGAGGAAATTATTAAAGAAGAACAGATAGGAACAAGAAATAATGAAAAAGTCTCTGTGCTTGATAATAAATTCACATATAATTAATAACAGAACAATTCTATTTTTGAAATTATGAAAATAAAAATACTAATTCTACTACTTACAATTGCAGTAGGTTCGCCCTGTGAAGCTCAATTCTTTAAAAAATTAGTTAATAAAGTGGGAGAAACCGTTGAAGAAACCGTAATCAGAAAGATAGACAATAAATCAGGAAGAAAAACTGAAAAAGTCTTAGACACCCTGTTGGATACCAAGGTGGGTTCTAAAAATAAAAAAAGGAAGGCGACCCAACAAAAAGAGGAAATAGGATCTGAAATAGAGGTGGCAAACAACCCACAATTTAAAGAAGAAGCCTCTCCTTTTAAAGCCTATTCTAAGTTTGACTTTGTTTCAGGAGAAAAGCTAATTGCCTTTGATGATTTTTCTCAAGATGAAGTAGGTGATTTGCCTGCAAAATGGAATTCTACTAACTCGGTAGAAGTGGTGACTCTTGAAGGAATCGATGGAAAATGGGCCAAACTAGTAGAAGGGAAGGGAGCTTTTGTTCCAGATTTCATTACAGAATTTCCAGAGAATTTTACTCTAGAATTCGATGTGGTTTATGATTTTGACATAAGTCAATATTGTTTTCAGAGGTATTTATCTGTTGTCTTTTCAGATATTGAAAATCCGTCATACGACCTCAATTACGACCGACCGGGAAAGAACGGGTTTGTATTTTCGATTTCAGGTGGGATAGGCTATAATGGATATTTAAATTATCAAAAATATACCCCAGATCGTCAGCTCAACACAAGTGCTAACACAGAAAATTTGTATTTGAATACAGACAACTTAGGAAGAGGCAAAGTGCTGCATGTTTCCATTTGGCGACAAAAACAGCGGATGCGGGTTTACTTTGACAAAGAAAAAGTCTTTGATATCCCTCGTGCTTTTGAAAAAGGAGTAGCGATAAACACAGCTCGATTCTTCTCCAACATTTCAGAGCTCGAAATGTATTTCTTTATAAGCAATTTACGGTATGCAGTCGGAAAACCCGATATGCGAAGTAAGCTGATCACAGAAGGACGTTTGGTTACTTACGGAATCACCTTTGATGTCAATTCGGCACATATCAACCCCGCTTCTTATGGTACTTTAAAACAGATTGCTTCGATTTTAAAAGAATATCCCGATATACAGGTAACAATAGTAGGACATACAGATGCGGACGGGAGTGAAGAAGCCAATTTGACTCTTTCTGAACGAAGAGCTAAGGCGGTTAAACTTGCATTGATATTCGACTTTTCTGTTCCTGAAGGTCAATTGGCCTCCATAGGTAAAGGAGAATCCGAATTAATCGATACGGGATCGAGTCCCGACAGCAAAGCCAAAAACCGACGAGTAGAATTTATAAAAAACTAAATCTTTTTCTAACTAAAAATCAACCACTTAAACATAAACCCCAAACTACTTTTTATTTATATGGATCCTTTAACCCTAATACAAACTGTTTTAAAAGATTTGAAATCAAATCGGATTTACCTAAAAGACTGCTTTAATATGAAAAAATATCTATTCTTTGTACTTTTCCCCCTACTTAGTTTTGCGCAAAGTACTCCAACCGACATCCAAATAGATGGAGCCAACACCGATAGTGTGAACGAAAATAGACCAAGCGGCGCACGTGTAGGTACCTTAACCTCAACAGATGCAA
>JAFMCL010000036.1 GCA_017857815.1 Flavobacteriaceae bacterium
TAAAATGTGATAAAATATAACAAAATGTTATGATGCACAGCTGTCCCATTATTTTTGTACCCTTATGAAAGTCCATATCCGAAAAGCGGTAAAATCAGATGCGGAGTCTATCTTGTCTTTAATTCACGAATTGGCGGTTTTTGAAAAGGAGCCCGAGGCGGTTATTGTCACTAAGACCCAAATTGAACAAGACGGTTTTGGAGGCCGTCCATTATTTGAGTGTATATTAGCAGAGGTTGCTGATAAAGCAGTAGGCATGGCTTTGTTTTACCCTCGATATTCTACTTGGAAAGGCCCTACTTTTCACCTAGAGGATTTGATCGTAACAGAGTCGATGAAAGGAAAAGGAATTGGTACAAAACTTTATAAAGCTTTTCTTTCTCATGCTGATTCCCTTGGGGTCGATCGGGTAGAGTGGGTTGTGCTCGACTGGAATACCACTGCAATTCAGTTTTATGAGAAAAGCGGCGCAATAGTATTGTCAGATTGGAATCTTGTCCAGATGGATCGATCAAGTATTAAGAACTATATATTAGAAAATAAATGAGAGTATTCAAATTTGGTGGTGCTTCAGTAAAAGATGCTGCTGGAGTAATTAATATTTTAAGTGTTTTAAAACACACAGGCTTTTCAGAAACCTTGATTGTCGTTTCTGCAATGGGAAAAACCACAAATGCCTTAGAGGAAGTAGTGAAGAACTATTTTGATGAGAACTCACGGTATCTTGAAGATCTTGAGAAGATAAAACAAAATCATTACCAAATCATAGCCGAACTTTTTCAACAGGACTCCGCCCAAATCAAAGAAAATATTGACCAATTATTTGAGGAGATTATTATTTTTTTAAATCATAATAATTCTAAAGATTACAGTTTAATTTATGATCAAGTCGTTAGTTTAGGAGAATTGGTTTCTACGACGATTATCAGCAATTATATAACCTCTCAAGGGATTAAAAATCGCTGGTTAGATGCCAGAAAATGCATAAAAACTGACAGCTATTATCGCGATGCCAATCTGGATTGGGAGGCAACTCAAAAAATAATTTTAAAAGTTGCCGACGGTAATTCAACCCTGATTTCTCAAGGTTTTATTGGAAGTGATTCCAAGGGACTTACGACCACCTTGGGACGAGAAGGTTCTGACTATAGTGCTGCAATTTTCGCCTATGCCCTTGATGCGGAATCGGTTACCATTTGGAAAGATGTCCCTGGGGTTTTAAATGCTGATCCTCGGGTGTTTAAAGATACCCAATTGTTACGTCAAATTTCTTATCGTGAAGCGATTGAATTGGCATATTATGGAGCTTCTGTTATCCATCCCAAAACGCTTCAACCCCTTCAGCGAAAAGAAATCCCTTTGTTTGTTAAGTCTTTTGAAAATCCGGCAGATGAAGGAACTTCGGTATCTAAAGGCAAAACTTTAGAGCCATTGGTTCCTTGCTTTATATTGAAGAAAGATCAAACCCTTTTGAAACTCTCCTCCTTGGATTTTTCTTTTATTGTGGAAGAAAACATCAGTGAAATATTTGCTCTTTTACATAAATTTCAAATGCGGGTAGAGATGATTCAAAATTCCGCGATTAGCTTTTCGATTTGCATTTATAATAAATATGATAAGTTGGAGGGACTGTTAGAGGCTTTGGCTTCAAAATTTAAAGTGAAAGTCGTTGATGGGGTTTCCCTTTACACCATTAGACATTTCGATAAACCGGCAATTAATTTCATCAAAAATAGGGATGCAAAAGTATTGTTAGAGCAGCGTACCTTAAAAACCGCTCAGTTTGTCATTAAAGAGAATTAGTAAGAAAAACTAGAAGTAGATTTTTTTAATTTTCTCTACAATCGTTGTGGCAAGCAACAAATGACTTTCAACAGTCCATCCGGCGACATGGGGACTGAGGATTACATTTTTTGCAGCAATCAAATAAGCCAAAGCATCGGGCAATTGATCGTTTTTGAAAACGGTAGAAAACGATTTGCTTTCATAAGCCAATACGTCCAATCCTGCGCCTAAAATCTTCCCCGTTTTTAGTCCTTTTACAAGCGCCTCAGATGCAACTGCAGATCCTCTTGCGGTATTTAACAACCAAAATGGATTTTTCATTTTATCGATAAAGGCAGCGTCAATTATGTTTTGAGTCAAAGGAGTTTCGGGCGTGTGAAGGCTGATCACCTGACATTTTTCTTGGAGATCCTCCAGAGCAAGCTGTTGGGCATTTTCATCACCTACGTTGGGAAGAAGGTCATGACAAAGAACATTAACCTCAAATCCTGAAAGTTTTTTTGAAAAGCTTTTACCCATATTTCCATAACCAATGATGCCAATGGTTTTTCCTGATAATTCTTCCCCACGGTGTTGCTCTCTTTCCCATTTTCCGCTTTGAACAGATTGATGAGCGGGGAGGAGTTTGTTTAATAAGTTTAATAACATTCCAAGGGTGTGTTCTCCTACTGCATTTCGATTTCCTTCGGGGGAATTAACCAGATGAATGTTGTGCTTTTTCACAGCATCAATGTCTATGTTTTCCAATCCCGCTCCGACGCGACCTATGAATTTTAGTTTTTTAGCATTTAACAAAAAAGCTTCGTCTACAGGAAATCTACTTCGGATGATTAGGCCTTCATATTGATCGATTTTTGCAAGTATTGACGTTAGATTATCTTTATAGGCCAAGTCATTTTGAAAGCCTAATTTTTTTAAACCTTCGACAAGGACAGGATGATTTTCGTCGACGTGTAAGACTTTCATGTTGGATTTTATTTAAAAACCTAAAAATATTTTGGCGATATAGAAAAATAAGAAAATACCAAAAATATCATTACAAGTGGTTATGAAAGGACCCGTTGCAATGGCCGGATCGATTCCTCTTTTGTTTAAAAAAATTGGAATAAACGTGCCAATTAATGCGGCGATTATAATGACGCCCATCATCGAGCCAGCAATGGTTAGACTGATGCTAATGTCTTGATTGATGAGGAGTCCAAAGATGATTAGAATGATCGCCAAAGCAAATCCGTTGATCAGGCTTAGACTCACTTCCTTGATGAGCAAGGATAACAAAGATCCTTTAACAACATCATTGGCAAGACCTTGGACAATAATTGCCGAAGATTGTACGCCAACATTTCCTGCCATTGCAGCAATTAGTGGCGTGTAGAAAAACAGATTCCGCAACTCGGGATTTTCCATTACGGCTTCAAAATCTTTTAAAATAAAAACACTTCCCAAGCCTCCGAGTAACCCCAGAAAAAGCCAAGGAAGTCTTGCTCTTGTTAGTTGAAATATGGTGTCGTCGGCTTCTACATCATTGGAAAGACCGGCGGCCAATTGATAATCTTTTTCTGCCTCCTCTTTTATTAAATCAACAATATCATCAATGGTAATCCTACCCAATAATACTTTTCTATCATTGACAACCGGAATGGCTTCTAGGTCATATTTGGTCATGATTTTAGCCACTTCTTCACCAGAAACATCAGCGGTGACAAAATCTACTTTAGGGATGTAAACGTCTTTTACAATGGCCTTGGAATTGGCTGTAATTAAATCCTTAAGAGAGAGCCTGCCTTTGAGTCTTTTCTTGTCATCCACGACGTAAATGGAGTGAACCCGTGTAACTTCTTCGGCTTGAGCCCGCATCGCGTTGAGGCATTTTAAGACACTTAGCCCCTCTTGTACAACCACCATTTCTTTTGCCATAAGGCCTCCCGCAGTGTTTTCATCATAAGCAAGCAACTCGCGAATATCATCCACATGGCTGGTGTCAGTTATTTCGGACATCACCCGCTCTTGGCGTTCTTCAGATAATTCAGCCATCAAATCTGCTGCATCATCCGAATCTAACTCTGATATTTCCTCTGCAATTTCTTTGACGGATAGTTTTTCAAGAATTCGCTCTCGAGTATCTTCATCCACCTCAGCAAGTGCTTCTGCTGTTTTTTCACTGTCCAAAAGCTTAATGAGATAGATCGCTTGGTCAGTAGAAAGTTCGTAAATTATTTCGGCAATATCGGCATAATGAAAGTCTTTGAGTTTAATACGTAGTTTGGCATCAGCACCCTTTTCAATGAGTTCTTGAATAGAATCAATTACTGTTTTGTTGATTTCAAACCTTTGCATTGCCTATTAATTTTGTCAATTCGATGAACTGATCACTTGATAACCTTTCGGGTCTTAGGTCAAAGATACTATCTTCTATAATAGTTTTAGGAATATCCAGACTTTTTAGACTGTTTCTTAGCGTTTTCCGGCGTTGCTGAAAACCTGTTTTGACCACTCTAAACAATAGTTTTTCATCAAAATCAACCACTAAATTTTCTTTTCGTCTCAATGCAATTACTCCTGAATTTACTTTGGGTGGAGGCGAAAACACATTGGGGGGAACATCGAAGAGATAGCTTGTCTCGTAGTAAACTTGACTTAAGACAGAAAGGATTCCGTAGGTTTTATTTCCAGGATTTCCACAAATTCTGAGAGCTACTTCCTTTTGAAACATTCCGCAAAAAAAAGGAATATGAAGTCTGTTTTCTAGGGTTTTAAACAAAATCTGACTGGAGATGTTGTATGGAAAATTTCCAATGATTGCAAAATCACCTGAAGGAAAAATAGTGGTTAAATCTATTTTTAAAATATCCCCAAGGTGAATGTGATTTTTAAGCTCAGGAAATTTTTGATGAAGATAGATTACGGACTCTTGATCAATTTCAATGAGATCTAAAGTTCCTTTTTTTAAATTTAAAAATTGGGTCAAAACCCCCATACCAGGGCCAATTTCCAAAACTTTATCGTAGCCTACAAAATCCAATTGATCCGCTATTTTTTGAGCGATATTTAAATCGGTTAAAAAATGCTGTCCTAATCTTTTTTTTGCAAATACGTCTTTCATGAATGTTGACTTAGAACTTCAAGTTGGGTGCTAAATTGTAATACATTTTCTCCAAATAATTTTAGCGATTGTAATTTTAACTTTTGTTTATTTTCTTTCAAAAAACGATCAAGATCATCATGGTTATTGGCGGAATATTGAATAGCATAAGCTGTTTCTGCTGCTTCAAATCCATCATAAACCCGCAACACCAATGCTGAGGTAAAAACACCAGTAGCCATCATTTCTGGGAGGTGTGTTTCGTTGAGCCATTCCAGCCATTGACTTTCAATTTCTGGCGCTACGTGACTGGTGACATTATAAAGAATCATGGGTTAATTAATGAGATCAAAACCGGTATAAGGAACAAGTGCTTTTGGGATTCGAATTCCATCTTTTGTTTGAAAGTTTTCTAATAATCCAGCGACAACTCTTGGCAACGCCAGTGCGCTTCCATTTAAGGTGTGAACGGATTGTTTTTTGCCTTCTTTGTCTTTATATCTCAACTGTAATCGTTCTGCTTGGAAGCTGTTGAAAGTAGAGATTGAGCTTATTTCTAACCATCTTTTTTGAGCGGCCGAATAGATTTCAAAATCATAAGTCAATGAGGCAGTAAAACCAAGATCGCCTCCGCAAAGTCTTAAAACTCGGTAAGGAAGTTCTAGTTCTTTTAATATTTCTTTTACATGTTCCACCATTTTATCCAACGCAGCCATTGAGTTTTTAGGTTCTTCAAGTCGAACAATTTCTACTTTATCAAATTGGTGAAGTCTGTTAAGTCCTCTAACGTGAGCACCATAACTTCCTGCTTCTCTTCTAAAACATGGGGTGTATCCTGTCAAACAAATGGGCAAATCTCCTACATTAAGTAGCTGATCTCTATACATATTGGTCAAAGGAACTTCAGCTGTTGGAATTAAATAAAGTCCATCATTTTGTACATGATACATTTGACCTTCCTTATCGGGCAATTGACCCGTCCCAAAACCCGATGCTTCGTTTACCAAATGTGGTACTTGGTATTCTGTGTAACCTGCGGCTGTGTTTTTATCTAAAAAATATTGAATTAAAGCGCGTTGCAACCTAGCACCTTTTCCTTTGTATACTGGAAATCCAGCCCCTGTTATTTTATTTCCTAATTCAAAATTTATAATGTCATATTTCGTGGCCAATTCCCAGTGGGGGAGTGCAGATTCCTCTAGTTCAGGAATTGTTCCCGATTGAAATATTTCTTCGTTATCTTCTTCAGAATTACCGCTAGGAACACTTTCATGTGGTACATTCGGAATTTGAGTTCGCACTTCCATCAAGGCTTTTTCAGCCTCTTGAAGTCCAACTTGTAGATCTTTTGAAAGCTGCTTGAGTGTTGTGGTTTCTTTTTTTAAGACGTTGGCTTCTTTTACCTTTCCTGTCTTGAATAAAGATCCAATTTCTTTGGCCAACTTGTTGCTTTTCGCCAAAACTTCATCTAACTCAGCTTGTAAAGCCCTTCGCGATTGATCTAATTCAATGATCTTGTCGATGAGTTCAGGTTGAGTAAAGTTTCTTTTGGCAAGACCTTGTTTTAGAGCCTTTTGATTTTCTCGAATGTAGATGAGCGGTAACATGACTTAAATTTTAGTGTTACAAAGGTATAAGAATGCTTTTGATTTTCTCATTTTTTACTTGTATTCGGCAATGATTTCCTCACAATTAATGCGATCTTTTTTTAATTGTTCAGTCAATTCATTTGTCGAGTTGAATTTAACTTCTTTTCGTATTTTTTCTAAAACTTCAAGAGATATTTCTAGATCGTAGAGGTTTTGATCTAAATTAAAAAAATGAATTTCGGTCTGTGTTGTTTTTCCAGACACAGTTGGGCGCATTCCGATGTTCATCATCCCAAAAAACTCGATTCCTGTTAGTTTACTTCTAACAAGGTAAACGCCGTTTTGAGGCCGTAGTTTATAATCTTCTTTGACTTGAATGTTGGCAGTTGGAAATCCTAATTTTTTTCCAATTCCATCTCCTTTAACGACTGTTCCTGTTAGACAGAAAGGTCGTCCCAAAAATCGATTGGCAGTTTTTAAGTCACCCCTATTTAAAGCATTTCGTATTTTGGAAGAGCTTACAGCTATCGATTCGATGTCTTGAGAAGGAATCTCATCTACAGTGAAATTATAATCCAAACCAAAAGACTTTAAGTCATCAATAGTTGCTTCTCTGTTTCTCCCAAACCGATGATCGTATCCAATGACCAATTGAGAGATTTTTAGTTGATTTACCAGTAGGTCACGAGTGAATTCGAGAGCTGTCAATCGAGAGAAAGCTCTTGAAAAAGGATGAACTATGAGCACATCGACGCCCATTTTTTCTAAAAATTGCTGTTTTTCTTCAAGGGTGTCAATCATCTTTAAATCACTGTTTTTCTGAAGAACCATTCGAGGATGAGGAAAGAAAGTAAGGACAATTGAGCATAAATTATTTTTTTTTGCAACTTTCACCAAATCTTTGATTATCTCTTGATGACCAATATGAACACCATCGAATGTTCCAATGGTTAGAATTGAGGGATTTTGAGCGGAATAGTTTTCTATGTTTTGAACTACTTGCATTAATAATTTTGTCAGTATGCAAAAGTACGGTTAAATTGCATAAACTTTTAAAGCAACAATTAAAAATAGAAACATTAAAAAAAATAAATTCAATACCTGCCTAACTTCGGTTTACTACGTTATGTTTTTTATTTTCTGTGGTGAGTCTGTTAACGCTCAAAAGTATTGGATTAAGGCATCTGCTGAGGAAATTGGGCAAACACTTGAAGTAAAACAAGAGAGTTGGAGTTTTTTTAAATTTGACCATCAGCAGTTCAAAACTGAAATTTATAGTTCAAAATCTCAAAAAACGAGATTTTCCTCAGGTGAGATCTTATTGACGCTTCCCAATGAAAATGGAATTGAAGAGGAGTTTATTCTCTTAAATTCTCCCGTACTTTCCCCAAAACTTCAAAAAATACACCCTGATATTAAGACTTTTATTGGCAGGAGTAAATCTCGTCCCAATGTTAAGGCGAGGGTTTCCTATTCGGCCATGGGATTAAATGCGTGGATCATGCTCGCTGATGGAAAGCATCATTTTATTCAACCTTTGAGGCAATTGGAAAATACTTATTTTTCTTATCCTCGTTCTCAAAAACATGCTGCGTCATTTAGTTGTAAGACATCAAGTGAAATTGAGAATACAGTGGTTGAAGATAGAAAACCTAGTGGTTTGGCAGCGCGATCAAAAATTGCTTCTGATTTAAAAACATTTAGAATTGCAGTTTCAGGTTCGGGTGGTTATACTAAGTTTTGGGGAGATGATAATCCTGAAAACGGGACAAACGAAGAGGATGCATACGCAGCAGTGGTAAGCACCATCCATAGAGTAAACGAAGTTTTTGAAAATGATTTTGGAATTCATTTAGAATTGATTTCTGATGTTAGTTTGATTTATCCAGACTCCGATACCGATCCTTACACGAGTAATTTAAACAGTGAATTACAATCCACGCTAGATGAAGTCATTGGTTCTGAAAATTATGATTTAGGACATCTTTTTGCTTTCTCAGGAAGCGGTAACGGTGACGCTGGGTCAGTAGGAAATGTTTGTATGGAAGGGAAGAAAGGAAGCGCTTTTTCATCTCACCCTTTTCAAGGTTCTAATTCTGATCCTTTCATGAATGATTATTTTGATATAGATTTTGTCTCTCATGAAATAGGGCATCAATTTGGAGCTTTACATACTTATTCCTACGTCTACGAAAATGGAAGTAAAAGTGCAGAGCCTGGAAGTGGAACTACCATCATGGGTTATGCAGGGATTACTGGGTCAGATAATGTTGCCCGTCACAGTGATCCATATTTTCATTATTACAGCATTCAAGACGTTTTAAGCTATATTGAGACTAATACTTGTTATACTACTTCGCCGAATGAAAATCAAGCTGCTGTAATTGAGGCAGGGCCAAATTTGACAATACCCAGTGGTACAGCTTATGAGTTGATCGCCACTGCTGAGGATCCTGAAGGAGCTCCACTTCATTATTGCTGGGAGCAATTAGACAAAGGTCAAGTAAGTCACGACAACTTTGGACCCAACAGACCTGTAGGGCCTCAAGCGCGTTCTTTGCCTCCTAGTCTAAGTCCAATAAGAACAATACCTAGAATGGAATCTGTTTTGACGGGCAATCTTACCCAGAATAATCCCAGTGTTAATCAAACGTGGGAAACAGTTTCAAATGTAGAAAGAAGATTGACATGGGGACTTAGTGTAAGAGACCGATATGCGCAAACAATTGGTCAGCACGGACAAGTAAGTTTTGATACTCGGGTGCTTACTGTAAATGCAGCTGCGGGACCTTTCATGATTACCTCTCAAAATGAAAATGGAGTAATATGGGAAGCTGGTGCAAGAGAACAAATAACATGGGAGGTAGCCAACACTGATGTAGCACCAATCAATACTCAAACTGTAAACATTCTTTTGTCCACAGATGGCGGTCAGACTTTCTCAACTACCTTAGCTTCGGGTACGCTAAATGATGGAATCGCTCATATTATCGTTCCGGATACAATAACCACCAATCAGGCTAGAATTAAAATTATCCCTAACAATTCAATTTATTTTACTGTTAACACTCAGGACATTGAAATCAAAGAAATGCCCTTTGTGATCTCTTTAGACACCTATTCTCATGAGGTTTGTAATCAAAATATTGTAACATATAATTTTGAATACAAAACCTTTTCCGGATTTAATGAGGCTGTGAGTTTAAGCCTTGAGGACCTACCAGCTGGAGTTGTGGCTCAATTAAATCTAACCAATATTTCAGCAACTGGAAGTACAGGAAGTATTCAGTTGTCTGGGCTTAATGCTATTGGTTCTCAAGATTTCATATTTAATTTAGTTGCAGTTGGCGCAAGCGCCTCAAGAACGATTCCCTTGGAATTAATAGTTAGAAATGAAAGTCTTGATCCCATTCAATTGTTGCTTCCGTCGGATCAAACAGCCGAGGTTGGTCGAACAGTTGATTTAAGTTGGACAAAAGACATTAAGGCTAATTCTTATCAGCTTGAGTTATCCAAAAGCGAAAATTTTGAAGATATAATCTTAACAAAAAACACATCGCTTACGAGTTTTACATTAAACAATTTGGCTTTTGCAACAGATTATTATTGGAGGGTAAAATCAATTAATTTCTGTGAGGAAAGTGATTTCACCACGAATAAGTTCAGCACCATTATTGTCAATTGTAACACTTACACTGCTGACGATCTGCCCCTTAGGATCAAAGATTCTAATAATTTCAGTGGAGTAACGAATGTAGATATTAACATTGTTGATTTGGCCATAATTGAAGATTTAAATGTTCATGTTTCAATAGATCACACTTATATTGGTGATATTTCGATTCACCTTTTAGCACCTGACAATACACGAATAAAACTTTCTCAAAATTTAGGGGAAAGCTTAAACGATTATACCAATACTATTTTTGATCAAGAAGCTGAAAATCCTATTATTTTTGCAATTCCACCATTTACAGGTTCCTATCGACCTATTGAAAGTCTTTCGTCTCTGAGAGGTAAAAACCTAAACGGAAGGTGGAGGCTGATTATTGAAGATAATTTTGATGGGGTTTCGGGTTTCCTCAAAGATTTTTCCATAGTGGCTTGTTATAAAGGAGAAGTGTTATCGGATTCTGATCTTGACATGATCGCAGACATTGATGACAATTGTCCGAATACTGCAAATACAGACCAATTGGACATTGATGGAAATGGGATTGGCGATGTTTGTGATATGAATTCTCAAGGAAACTTTACGATTTCGAAAAAAGATGTGACTTGCATTGGTAAAAGAAACGGAGAAATATCTATTAATGCAACAGCCCAGTTTAGTTATAACGTGAGCGTTATTGGATCTAATGGCCAAAAGGCTGAATCTACTTTCAGCGCTCAAAATGAACTCATGATTAGCAATATTCCTGTCGGAGATTATAGTGTTTGCATAACAGCAATTGAAGATCCTAATTTTGAAAGATGTTTTATTACGACAATAAATGCACCCGATCCGCTTAGTGTTCAGACCCAGTTAAACGCAGCAAAGAAATCCGTTAGTGTCGAATTGGAAGGTGCTTCAAAATATAACCTTAAAATCAATAATCAACAGTATTCACTGAACTCTGGCAGACATGACTTTTCTCTTGATGAGGGCTTGTCTACGATCGAAGTCACTACTGAATTGTCTTGTCAAGGAAGTGTTAAGCGAGAAATATATCTCTCTGATCAATCGAGCTTATACCCCAATCCAGCGCTAGATGTTGTGAATGTTTTGGTGGGCGGAAAAGAAAATCAGGTGAAAATATTACTTTATAAAACAGATGGTACTTTGCTTAATGAAACTGATTTGCAACTTTCTGAATTGGAGCGGGCATATCAAATTCCTCTGGAGGGTCAAGCATCAGGACTTTATTTCATTGTGATTAAAAAAGGGGGCGTATCTGAAAATTTAAAATTGTTAAAACTGTGAATTTAAAACCTTATTTTCTCTTATTAATTTTAATCTTGGGTTGCAAGAAAGAAGTAATCCCTCTTCCTGAAGCCGCTGTTTTAATTGGGCCTGAAAACAATAACTCTTGTACGACTGCCTTGCCAATTGATGCAGCTCAGAGTCAAGTTACTTTTGATTGGGAGTTGGCTTTAAATTCTGATTCCTATCAACTTGTAATTCAGGATTTGACCACTGGAACGCAAACCTTAGAAGCTACATTTCGAGTTTCTGAAACTACAGTTTTAAAAAGTGGGCGTCCTTATTCGTGGTGGGTGATTTCAAAATCTGAACGCACAGAGGAAGTTGCCAAAAGTGAAGTTTGGTCTTTTTACCTTGAAGGAGTTCAAGAAGAATCTCATCTTCCTTTTCCAGCCAAATTGATTAGTCCTAATCCAAACGAACTAGTGAAGCTTGAGAACGGAAAATTTACTTTTAGATGGGAAGGTTTAGACTTGGATGGAGACATTGCATCCTATGATTTTTATTTAGGGGAAGATCCAGAAAGTTTAATTTTAAAAAGCAGTAGGCTGACCAATTCCTTAGTAAGTATTACTCTAGAAAGTGACACATATTATTATTGGAAAATTTATACTAGAGATCAGATTGAGAACGGATCCAATTCTCAAATAAATGTTTTTAAGACCGAACCTTAATCTTTTTTTCCATTAAAGTTGTTCATTGTATTTTCGAGCCCAGCGAATGAAAAGGAAAAAATAATTTCAATACTCCTTTTAATGGCTGGCGCTATGAAAGTTAACTCTTCCGGCGAAAATTTTCCCAAAACAAAATCGACCTGATTGAGGGCTGGGTTTTCACTTTTTATCCCGAAACGTAACCTCGCATAAACGGGGGTGTTCAACTGAGCTTGGATGTCTTTAAGACCGTTGTGTCCTCCGTCACTGCCCTTGCCTTTGAGTCGTAAGTCTCCAATGGGTAGATGTAAGTCATCGGTAATGATTAATATATTTTCTAGAGGAATATTTTCTTTAAGCGCCCAATATTTAACCGCTTTTCCGCTTAGATTCATAAATGTAGAGGGCTTTAAAAAAATTAATTTTCTGCCTTTATGATTCTTACTTCCTTTTTGCCCGAGTTTGGCTTCGGTCATTTCAACTTCAAATTGATCGCTTAATTCATCGATAACTTTAAAACCTATGTTGTGACGGGTGTTGTTGTACTCACTCCCAATATTTCCTAACCCTACAATTAAATACTTATTCATATCAACAGGTTTTGATTTTCTAAAGAACCATTTGTATAACATGCCATAAAATTAAAAAAAGCATCCCAATATATGAGATGCTTATTTTTAAATTGAAAACAATTTTAATTTATTTAGCAGCAGCTTCTTCTTCATTTTCCTCTGTAGCAACTTCCGCAGCAGTTTCATCAGCTATTTCTGTTTTAATAGAAGTTCGAGAAGTTCTTACCTGGCAAACAACCGTATTGTCTGGGTGAAGAATTGTAAAAGCGTCATTTTGAAGTTTGGAAATAGTAAGCTTGTTCCCTAGTTCTAATTGAGAAATATCTACAGTTATAAAATCCGGTAGATTTGCTGGTAAGGAACGAACCCTTAACTTTCTCTTGTTTATGCTCAAAACTCCACCACTATTAAGGACTCCGGGAGCAGCACCCTCAAAGTTCAATGGAATATTCATGGAGATTTCTTTGTCATCAAACAATTGATAAAAGTCAACATGAAGGATTTTGTCAGAAACAGGATGAAATTGAATGTCCTGTAGAATTGCGTTTATTTTGGTATCATTGTCCAAAACGAGCAAAACTGTGTGTGCATTAGGCGTGTAAACTAATTTGCTGAAATCAAGTTCTTTTGCAGAAAAATGAAGTGGCTCTCCCCCTCCATAAATCACGCAAGGAACCATCTCAGCATTACGTAAGGCCTTTGTAGCTTTCTTGCCTACGCTTTCTCTTTTAGATCCGTTAATTGTAATAGATTTCATTATAGTTATTGTTTAAAAATTAAATTATATATTTTTCACTGATTGATTTGTTGTGATGAACGTTGTGCATGATTTCAGCGAAAAGTTTTGCGCAACTCAATACTTTTACTTTTTTGCTTTCTTTTTTTGGAGGAATAGAGTCTGTAACAATAAGTTCTTCCAATTTTGAATTTTCAATTTTTTCATAAGCATCACCCGAAAGGAGTGCATGAGTACAAATTGCTCTTACAGAAAGCGCTCCTCTTTCCATCATCAAATCAGCTGCTTTTGTAAGCGTTCCTGCAGTATCAACCATATCATCGACAAGTACAACATTTTTGCCAGTCACATCACCAATCAATTCCATATGTGATATGACATTGGCTCTTGCCCTTTGTTTGTAACAGATGACAACGTCAGAGGCTAAGAATTTTGAATAAGCATAAGCTCTTTTTGAACCACCCATATCAGGTGAAGCAACCGTGAGGTTAGCCAAATTCATTTTTTTCAGGTGAGGAATGAAAATTGAAGAAGCAAATAAATGATCTACAGGTTTTTCAAAAAATCCTTGAATCTGATCCGCATGAAGATCCATAGTCATTATACGGGTTGCACCTGCAGCCTCTAATAACTTAGCGATCAATTTTGCTCCTATCGGAACCCTAGGTTTGTCTTTTCTGTCTTGACGCGCCCATCCGAAATAGGGTATTACAGCGGTAATGTGTCTTGCAGAGGCCCTCTTGGCTGCATCTAACATCAGAAGCATTTCCATGAGATTGTCCGAAGAAGGGTGGGTAGAACCAATGATAAAGATTCTTGCACCACGAACAGACTCCTCAAATGAGGGTTGAAATTCACCATCACTGTAATGGGAGAAATTTACGTTTCCTAATTCTTGACCAAAATGCTCAGAAATGGATTTTGATAATTCCTTAGATTGAGTACAATTAAATATTTTTACTGGAGTTTCCAATGTTTCCTATTTTTCAGGTTTGCAAATTTAGAAATAAATTTAAGTCATTAAAGCTTATTCTTTATTAATTTAGAACGAAACTTCATTTATTTTATTAATTTTACCGCCCTGCCTTGGTGGCGGAACTGGTAGACGCGCTGGATTCAAAATCCAGTTCTTTCGGGAGTGTGGGTTCGATTCCCACCCAAGGTAC
>JAFMCL010000055.1 GCA_017857815.1 Flavobacteriaceae bacterium
GTCTTTATTACCCACCCCATAGTATATAGTGGGTTTCCCATTACTCATACTTGCTGATAACTCAATATAACCCCAAATGCTTATGCTCATGAGATTTAAGTAATACTGAACAGGATTTCACCTCTGGAGTACTGAGTTCATTTACACTTAATAAGATAGGAGAGAAAGGTCTTTCTAGCGATATGGGAGCTGATAACATAAGTTTAGGTAAGTTTATCAATAACTCTATTTTTTCGTTCAATTTCTTTCTTCAAAGCAGCAATCTCATCGTCAAGAAGTTTTATTTGATCTTGGGCATCATCATGATTGGAATTGTCAGAGTTAAACATTTCTCCCTCTCCTGTCAATATCCAAATAATATCTACGTTATATAATCTTCTTAATTGTATCAGGAAGTGTAAGGAAGGATTCTGTCTGCGACCTTCAATAGCAGTAACCATAGCCCTGACTACATCGAGTTTAAGTGAGAAATTCATTTGAGTTTCCTTTACTCGCTTTCTTACGGCAGTTACTCGATCACAGGCATCTCCGTGAACGCTAGTTTTGATATTTGACGATTGACCAAAGGTTTTTTTAAACTTCTGAATCTCGTCTTTAGTCAACTTTCGATGAAACATCTCCCCTTTACCTTTGTCTATAAAGTCATCATTTAAAAAAGGCATGGCACCTTTTATCTGATTAAGAAATTTAATAGTTATCTGAGTAGTTCTTTCTTTAGAGATTAGACCACTAACTATTGATACAGAAATATTAAGCATCTTAGCAACAATCTTCTCGCTTGAGTCTAATGCCGTTATTACCTCAGCTAATCTTCTATTTGGAGCAAACTCCTCCCTGTCAATTTTCATTTCAGGCTCAGATGATATGTTTTTTTGAATTTTAATAGTTTTTGTTCCCTTCATTGTGGTGTAATTAGAATTGTAAACCTACTATTAATGTTATAATAAGTCAAATTACTTATTATATTTTTAATTATTTTATAAATTAATCTGACTTTTATTATCAGATGAATTAAATGCATTCATAGACGCAAAGACTCCAGACATAATGGTATCAGTATTATAATCAGTATAATTTTTGATAACGGTATCTTCTTTATCTCCTAACATTTTTGCAACCCAACGAATCTCGATTTTGTAATGATTCACAGCTCTCATTCCAAAAGTATGCCTAAATCTGTGTGAAGTTAATTTGCCTTCTTCAAATTCTATTTCTTTGGCTAGCCTCTGTAGGTATACGTAGAATTTTTGTTTATAATATTTGTACAGAGATCTATCTTTAATGATACCATCAAAAACAAATGGTTTCCATGGCATATTGTCTTTTAATTTTTCAATGAGGCTTTTTAAAGGAGGAGTTATAGGAATGGTATATTCACTTTTAGTTTTTTGCCTTCTAGAAATTAAAGCCTCACCATCTATTCTCTTGGTTATCTCAAGGACATCAGGTTTGCCTAAATCTACAAATGATAATCCTGAATAAGCGATTAGCAGGGCTACCAATCTATATTGCTCGTCTTTAGTCGTATCTGCTTGTCCGAGACCTGATCCTGATCCACCAGATTTACATTCATGTTTGAGATACTCAATTTTCTCCACATACTTCCAATCAAAATCTCGAGCTAAAGCTTTTTCAACTTGTATAACCCTTTCATTTGCAGATAGATTAGGAACAACATTTTTGAATGGATTAGGTATTATATTCTCAAGTATATCACTATGATCTTGCTCATAAATATTAAATAAAGCTGCAAAACCTACTATTCTATTATGAATAGTTCCTTTTCTTAGACCTTGATTCTCTAGATATGTAACGAAAGCCTTAACCCTCAGTTTATTCAATTTTCGTGGATGATTTTTTACTACTCCAAAGTCGTCATGACTGTATTCCAATAAAAATTTTTCGAACGATTTAAGACTAGCATAATAGTTGTCCATTGTTCCCTCGGATAACGTTCTTTTTTTTATTTCTATGCCGTAGTCAAACGCTTTAAGTATTGTGATTGGATATTCTTGAACATCAATACCATCATATAAATTTTTAATCTCTTTAACATCTCGAAACATAGTATGGTTGTATCCTTCAATCTCTTTTTTAATTTTAGATAATTTTCCATTTTCTTCCGAAAATTCTATTCCCGTAAAACATCCTTTAAACCAGTGCTCTTTTGGGTTTTTACAGTGCAGTCCTGTTGAAAATTTATTTGATTCTCCTTTAAACGAAATGCAGGCATAAACACTTTTTTTTTGAGGAAAAAGGAGAGTTGGTGCCTCTTTTAAATAGAATGTTACGGATATTTTATTTTTTTCATCAAGCTTCATTTCTAGTGGTTCTTATGGTTAAAAACTTATTTCTTTTTTTTGTTACGTGCTTGTTACCAGTGGTAACAAAGTAGTAGAATAGTATGTTAGTATATATCATATAACAACAAATATAACTAACAAAACATTGAAATTATGTTAAAAAAAGAGATTATTTTTTGTTATAATAGTTACATTCGTATAAAATTTACTTATATGAAGCAATTATCTATTT
>JAFMCL010000037.1 GCA_017857815.1 Flavobacteriaceae bacterium
TGTGCTCTTCCGATCTCATAAACAAGTCTTTTTTGACGTGGTAGCGGACCACCATGATCCGAATAGAAAAACACAATTGTGTTTTCTAACAACCCATCATCCTGTAATTCCTTAAGCACATTTCCAATCTGTTGATCCATCAAAGCAATGTTGTTATACATTTTCCAAAGGTCGCGACGAACAGTTTTTGTGTCTGGCAAATAGGGCGGAATTTTGAGTTCAATATCCTCAGGAATTGCGATTGCTCTTTCGTAGGGTTCAAAAAGACCTGATTCGTGGGTTACGTTAAAATTAAAAATTGAAAAAAAGGGTTGACCTTGCGCCCGATTCTTCCAGTGCGCTTTTTTACCATTTTGATCCCAACCCGTAACCGGGGCTTTGAATTGATAATCGTTTTTAGCGTTGTTGGTACAATAATAGCCTTGTTTTCTTAATAACTCACTAAACATTTTAACTTCTGGCGGCGGAACAGCCTCGTATTTGGGTAATCCCGTTACCTCTGTATGAGAAGTTGTTCGCATGTGATTTGCGCCGATGCTTGAGGGATACATTCCTGTGGCAATGGCTGCACGACTGGGCGCACAAACGCCCGAGGGTGAGAAAACATTTGGATATCGAATGCCTTCGCTTGCTAAGCGACTCAGGTTTGGAGTCAGAACAGTATTGTCTCCAAACGAAGGGAGGTATTGCCCCATGTCCTCTGTGACCAACCATAATATATTGGGTTTTTTTGGAATGGGAATAGTATTTTCTCTTTTAGGTTTATTAAAAAATTTGCAAGAGAATAAAACGCTTAATATTAATATTGTAACCGCTCGCTTTAGAATTAATTTTTTAAATAAAATCGACATGAATTATTAAATTATCTTAAGGTTCAAATCAATTGGTTTTCTCAAATCCAAAACGAAACACTTCAGAAGTGACATGTTCCTTTTCCATAATAGCATTGATTTCTGCTACAATTTCAGGGTGATTATTAGCAATATTGTTTTGTTCTCCTTCGTCTTGTGCAAGGTCATAGAGTTCCAAAGGAGCCTTAGAGTTGTTGCTCATTTTAAGTTTTATGCCTTTCCAGTTTCCAAGTCGAACGGCTTGTCGACCTCCTCTTTCGTGAAATTCCCAGTACAAATGATCGTGCAGTTCTTGTTTGGCTCCGATTAGTTCGGGTAAGAAGGAAATGCCATCAATGTTTTTGGGTAATTCCACTTGAGCAATGTCGCATACGGTAGGGAGAAAGTCCCAAAATGCAGAAATATGAGCTGAGCGGGTGTTGGGTTTGATTTTAGTGGGCCAATAAGCAATCATTGGAACGCGAATGCCCCCTTCATATAAATCGCGTTTGATTCCTTTAAACTTACCATTGCTGTTAAAATATTCGGGATCAGCCCCAGCTTCCTGGTGGGGACCGTTGTCAGAAGAGAAAATAATAATTGTATTTTCGGCAATTCCAAGGTTTTCTATTTTTTGTCTGATTTCGCCCACTTGTTGATCTAAAAGGTCAACCATGGCAGCAAAAGCAGCATGGCCTTCAGACTGGGAGCCATAGGAACCCATTTTATACATTTCCCCATCATCTACGCCGTCAAAGTTTTTTTCGGGAAGAAATTTACCACGATACTTTGCCATATATTTTTCAGGAGCAAACATTTCTGCATGTGGAATTACGGAAGGATAAAACATAAAAAAAGTATTGTCTTTGTTTTCCTCGAGAAAAGAAAGCGCTTTTTCATGTATGATTTCAGGGGCATAAATTTCTGTCTTCCTTTCGCTATTTCCTTGGAGTGTTTCTTTAGTCTGATTGTTCCACAGGTGATAAGGATAATAGTTGTGCGCGATTCTTTGGCAGTTGTAACCATAAAATTCATCAAATCCTTGGTTGTTGGGGTCACCTGTCGAGCCAGGGCTTCCTAAGCCCCATTTCCCAAAAGCACCAGTTACATACCCCGAGGATTTTAGAATTTTTGAAACTGTTACTGCGGATGATAATAAAGGGTATTGTCCTTCAGGAAATATGGGTTTGTTTCCGCGGATAAAAGTGTGTCCCGTGTGTTGTCCTGTCATCAAAGCCGAACGGGAGGGTGCACAAACTGTTGAACCAGAATAGTGTTGGGTAAAAAACATTCCATCTTTTGCCAATTGGTCAATGTTGGGAGTTTTAAATTTTTGCTGCCCAGTAAAACTCAAATCCCCATAACCGAGATCATCCGCAAGGATATAAATAATGTTTGGCTTTTTGTTGGATTGCTCCTGAGTTTTTTTTTGATTTTGACAAGCCAACTGTGTTAATAATATTAAAGTCAGAATCAAGTTGTCTGTATGTATTTTCATTTTTTTATAAGCTGATTTGTCCGATTTTATTATGAAATAATTATAGATCTCCAAGTTGTTTAAACTTAAATCTTTCTATGGTTGCCGGTTCGTGTTCTTCTAGCATGACTTTGCTGATTTTTTCTACAACCTCTGGGTATTTACTTGAAACATCATTCAATTCTTCTAGATCGGTTTCTAAATTATAGAGTTCTATTTTCATATTGCCTTTGAAAATGTTTTTCCGAATGCCTTTCCATTTCCCCATTCTAACAGCTTGTTGTCCCTGATTGGCGGGGAATTCCCAATAGAGAAAATCGTGTTGTTTTTGTTTTTTATTAAGTAAAGTGGATTTAAAACTAATTCCATCAATGGCCTCCGGGGCGGCAGTGCCAGCAATGTCGCATAGGGTAGGCATGAGATCATAAAATGCAGAAATATGATTGCTTTTGGAACCGGGTTCAATGTGATTTGGCCAACTTGCGATTAAAGGAACTCGGATTCCTCCTTCGTAAAGAAAGCCTTTGGTTCTGCCAAATCCGTTGGTGAAGGGTTTAGAACTTTCAAAATAATTAAAATCAACGCCCCCCAAATAGGTCGGTCCATTGTCACTCGAAAAGAAAATAACTGTATTTTCATAAATTCCTTCTTCTTTAAGAAGGGCGACAATTTCTCCCACTTGATTGTCCAAATAGGAAATCATGGCAGCATAAGCCGCTTTTGGATTTCGGTTGGGGAAATAACTTTGATTGCCCAAATAAGGCTCTTCTTCTCCAAAAATCTTTTTATATTCCTCTACGTCTTTTTTTGGAACTTGCAATGGGAGATGCGGCAGGGGAGATGCATAATACATAAAGAAGGGCTGGTCTTTGTATTTAGTAATAAAATCCAGCGCTTTTTCTTGCATTTTTTGCGGCGCATAATCCTGTTGCGTAAATTTCGAATAGCTTTGCTCCAGATAAGGATCAGCAAGGGAATCTAATTTGGTTCTAGGCGAGATCATCTCATTGTTGAGCAATATTTTTTCGGTATTTTCCCAGAGATGAGAAGGGTAGAGGTTGTGTGCTTGCCGCTGACAATTGTATCCATAAAAATAATCAAACCCCTTGAGGTTAGGAATTCCTTCGGTGAGCGGAGCACCCAGTCCCCACTTCCCGATGATGCTGGTCACATATCCTGCATTTTTTAGTTTGTTTCCAATGGTTGGTGTGTTCTTTCCTATTGGTCTTTGACCTTCAAGATTTGGATCACGAAAGGCTTTTTCATAATTCCAAACCTCTCCTCGCGATCCCCACTCATCATTACCTCTTATGTGGGAATGCCCAGCATGTTTTCCTGTAACGAATACATAACGAGCGGGGGCGCAGACAGGAGCTCCTGAATAATGTTGGGTAAAAAGCATTCCGTTTTTTGCTAGGGCATCAATGTTTGGCGTTTTTATTTTGGTCTGACCATAAACCCCAAGTTCCCCATAACCGAGATCATCCGCAAGAATATAAATGATGTTTGGTGGTGTTTTAACTTCATTTTTTTGGTTGCAGCCAACAAATAAAAGACCAAAAACAAAGAGGTAGATTTTTACGTTTTTAGACAATAAGATAACCATAGGTTTGGGTGTTATTTTTTAAAAGATATCTCTGAGATTGGAATGGTATATTCAACACGTTGATTGTCATTCTTGTCCCATATTTCATTTTTTACGGTAGGTTGTGGACCACTGAAGTCAATGGAGAGTAATCCAAAATGATTGTCCATGATGGGGCCTTCGATCCTGTTACTGTTGCTCGTCGCGAAATGCCAAATGGATGACAAGCCACTAGACGTTACATCATATATGGGGTAGAGGCCAGGATGATTTATTTTTGAAATTTCTCCATAATGAACGTCTCCAGTGATGAACAAAACGCCGTTGGCTTTGGTTTTTTTTATCAGGTTTAAAAACCTTAACTGTTCGTTTGGAAAGTTGGCCCAAGCTTCATAACCATTGAACGAAATTCCAAATTGAGTTCCAGATCCGATGATTCGAATGTCTGCTGGTTTTTGTAATTCTTTTTCGAGCCATTCCCATTGGGCTGCTCCCAAAAGGGTTTTGTTGCTGTCGATGGGATGAGGAAAATAATCTGGTTCGTAAAAAAACCTTCGATCGTCTTTGTATTCTCCTGCATAATCCAACAAACTGTCGCGAAAGGTTCTGCCGTCTAGTAGGATGACTTGTATGATTTTCCCTTGGTGTTTGTATTCATAAGCGTGATAAATTCCTTTGTGGTTTCGACGCTCACTGTCAAGGGGTTCTTCAAAAAAGTCAAGAAAAATCTCCTTTGATTCTTCTTTAAATTGATAATGCCGACCGGAATCGTTCCATCCAAAATCGTGATCGTCCCATGTGCCAATGATTGTAGTGTTTTTCTTAAGATTTTGAAATGAGGGCTTGTCGCTTAGTTTCTTGTACTTGGCTTTTAGAGTATCCATTTCCTTTGTGTCTCCATAGATGTTATCCCCTAAAAAGACAAAGAGATCTGGTTGAAGCGCTGCAATATTGTTGAAAATGGTCAATGGATTGTCTTGATGTCCACAAGATCCAAAGGCGATTGTAAAAGGAGCTTCTTTCTCTACAGGAGAGCAACTGACTAGAGACAAACAAAAAATGATGATAATTCTTTGACACATATTTATTGATTTTAAAGTTTATTATACTTTTTTTCAATTGTCAAGTTAATATTTTTTGTTTTAAGAGTGGGAATTTTATTTTTAAGGCAAACCTCACCCTCAAAGACCTCATGATAAGTAATTCTGGCGATTGTGATGTATTACAAATACTACAGATAGTATATCTTACTTTTCAAGCATCAAATTATTGTTTTCTTTCTCACGGTATTAAATTATGTTTCCGAAACAGAGGTATTTAATCTCTAAATAATCCGCTATTCCATATTTAGAACCTTCACGACCGTTTCCAGAAAACTTAACGCCACCAAAAGGAGCCGCTTCTGTAGAAATCATTCCTTCGTTAATCCCAACCATACCATATTCAAGGGCTTCGGCTACTTTCCAACAACGAGAAACACCCTCGGAATAAAAGTAAGATGCCAGCCCATAAAGGGTGTCGTTTGCCATTGAGATGGCCTCTTCATCGGTTTTAAACTTATAGATTGGTGCGATTGGACCAAAAATTTCTTCAGTAGAAAACTTCATATCCTTGGTTGCATTTCCGATAATGGTTGGCTCAAAGAAACAATCACCAATTGCATTGCCACCAAAGATCAATTCGCCTCCTTTTTCGAGGGCATCGGCAACAAAATATTTTGTCGTTTCAATGGCTTTTTTGTTGATTAAAGGACCAATATTTACACCCGTTTCCATTCCATTTCCTACTTTGAGTTTTTCTACAGCTTTTGCTAATTTAGCGGTAAACAAGTCATAGATTTTTTCGTGAACCAAAAAACGGTTCACGCAGATACAGGTTTGTCCAGCGTTTCTATATTTTGAAACCATTGCACCTTCAACAGCTTTGTCGATGTCAGCATCTTCAAAGACAATAAAAGGAGCGTTACCTCCCAATTCTAAACTTAACTTTTTAAGTGTTTTTGCGCTTTGTTCCATCAGGATTTGTCCGACTCGAGTAGAGCCAGTAAATGAGATTTTCTTCACCACTTCACTTTCACAAAACACCTTCCCCATGGCAGAAGAATCACTACCCACCACAACATTTAGAACACCAGAAGGGAAACCCGCTTTTTCTGCCAAGAGCGCAATCGCCAGAGCTGTGAGCGGAGATTCGCTTGTGGGTCTAATGATAACACTACATCCTGCGGCTAGGGCAGGGGCAACTTTTCTTGTGATCATGGCTAAAGGGAAATTCCATGGGGTCATTGCGGCAACCACGCCTATTGGTTGTTTGATGACCACCAAACGACGGTCTTCTGTATGTGGTGGTATTACGTCACCATATACTCGTTTTCCTTCTTCTGCGAACCACTTGATAAATGAGGCACCATAGGCCACTTCTCCTAGACTTTCCTTTAAAGGTTTTCCACATTCTAAAGTCATTATTTCTGCGAGTGCGGCTGCGTTCTCAAGAATTAGATCATTCCATTTTTCTAGGATTACACTGCGATGTTTGGCTGTAGTTTTTCGCCAATGCACAAAAGCGTTTTCAGCCGCATCAATTGCTATTTCTGTTAGGGCTGACCCTCCATCGGCAACTCTTGCCACAACTTTTCCCGACGCTGGATTGATGACTTCAAAAGTAGCATTTCCAGATTTTACCCATTCTCCATTGATATAAGATCGATCAAATACTAAGTCGGCTGTCTTCATAATCCTTTGATTTATGGTTTAAAATTAGTCAAAAAGAACGATTTGTCGAGTGGTACGTTGGGTGGCTTTTTTTAAGTAAAAAAACAACTAAATCCACACAAAGGAAAAACATTGTCTGTCTAGTGTCAAAGTTAAGAACATAAACAGAAAGATTGAATATAGTTTACTTTCTTGAGTTGAGTTTTGCCAGTAATCGAAGTATTTCTAAGTAAAGCCAAATAAGGGTAACCAATAAACCAAAAGCTCCGTACCACTCCATGTATTTTGGTGCTCCTTTTTCAGCTCCTTCTTCAATAAAATCAAAATCCAACACAAGGTTTAAGGATGCAATTACGATAACCACCAAACTAAATCCAATACTCATTATCGAGGAATTGTTAATATTCATGATGCCCATTCCTGATCCAAAAAATCCCATTACGAAATTAATTAGGTATACAATGGCGATCCCTCCAGTTGCTGCGGCAACTCCTAGTTTAAAGTTTTCACTAGGTTTTATTAAACCCGAGCGATAGGCCATCAATAAGGAAAGGAGTATCCCAAGGGTTAGAAAAATGGCATTGGTGACAATTCCATCATACATGCTGTTGTACATAAATGAGATGCCTCCTAGCATTCCTCCTTCTAAAATCGCATATATTGGGACGGTAATAGGCGCCCAATGTTTTCTAAAAACTGTTATCAAAGCCACAATAAATCCTCCGATTCCGCAAGCAATCAACAGAACAGTATTCATGGTGTTAAACGTTAAATATCCTGTACCAACAAGTAAAAAAAGACTAATAGCAGTTTTATTAACCGTTCCATTGATGGTCATCGTTTCCGTAACGTTTGTTGCACTGTTGAAGGTGCTTTTTGATAAAACTGGATTTCCAGATCTTAAAGAAAGGTGTTTGCTCATTTTAGTTAGATATTAAGATTAAAACAGCTGTTTTAACAAATATAGAAATCAATTAATTTTAAATAAAATTTTCTTCGCTACTTTATTAAAAATGTTTTGCAATGTATTCTTCCAATTTAAAAATATCTTCTTTGGAAGTTAAATCAGGAACATGTTCTGCAAATGGTATTCCCTGCATTGAAGCAGTTTCATTGATCATGTTCATAATGGCAGTTGGAAGCTCCTTTTCATTTCGAATGGGGTGAGCTGGACATTTTTCTAGCTGATTGAAAAATACTTTACCGCTAAAAGAAAACAAGTTCATACTAACCCTTATTTTACCTTCAACATCAACATACTGATTAATTTTGTCGGCTTCAGGTTTTTCGATAATATCTTGCAGCTTGTACTTATTATCAAATTTAATTACAGCGAAACGAGAAATCCTTTCTTTGGGATAATCCAAATGATCAATGTCATAGGCTACACAAGTATTGTTAGATTTGGCAGTTCTAACGGCTTTTAAAGCCTTTATAGAATAAAGATTATCGCTATTACACACAGAAAAATTTAATTCTTTTAAAGCAGGGAATTGCACCAAACACTGATATACAGCATCGGCAGTTCCAAAGGGTTTTTCTCTGTCCTTGGGAATGTATTGGGTTGCGAATTGAATATCAAGTTCAGAAAATTGAGCATTATTTTGATAAAGCGACTGGAACAGTTCAGAGTTTTCCCCTGTTATGATGTAAATTGATTTATATCCCGCGCTGACTGCGTTGAGAAGTAGATAATCCATAAATGGTTTTCCACTTATTTCAATAAGGCCTTTGCTTCTTTTGTTGGCCTGTTTCTGCATTTTTTCAGAAAGTGAATTGCTTTCAGATTTTTTCATTCTAGAGGAAGCTCCTCCAGCCATAATGATTAATGTATCATTCATAGTTTTGAATTTTAGCACCCGCTGTAATTTGAACCGAAAATGCGTCAATTGCACCGGCTTTTAGTATGGCGTTAATTACTTCTTGTTCATTTTCTGGCGTTGCAATTGCTACGATGCATCCTCCACCTCCAGAGCCAACAATTTTTGCGCCTAAAGCACCAGCACTTAGGGCGCTTTCTATCATATTATCGATTCTTGGAGGCGTTATTTTTAAATATTCTTTTAAAATATAATGATGCTCGCTCATTAGTTCTCCTAATTTGTGTAGGTCAGGGCGCTCTTTTTGTAATTCAATTTTGGCTTTTTGTGTTATTGCATGGTTGTTGATTGCTGCATATAGAAATGTTTTTTGTTTTTCATCTAATAAATTTAGATAACGATCTTGATCTTCTACCTTAGCTTTCGATATTTCAAATTCAGGAATTATTTGTGTTACTTTATTAATCGCCTCCCAAGCATTGCTTTTTAAAAAAGACAAGGTTCCAAAAGTATCTTTGGAGACTCCTGAAACCCCAACAACCAGATTGTCGATCGGTTTTTCAAAAGAAGTTACTTCATCATTTTTGGTTTCTAAATAGATTAGGTTGCCCAGCCCAATGGTGTATTGATCCATTTTACCTCCAGAAGAACCTTGTTCTAAAACTTCGGTTTCATAAGCTAAGTAAGCCAGTAACTTAGGGGTTGACTTTTGATTTGAACCAAAGGCTTCAAGTAGGAACTGAATCCATGCAAGGGTGAGTGCGGAGGAGCTTGATAGGCCAGCATTGATTGGAATATTACTTTTTATTTCAATGTCATAACCCATATTTGGAATACAGTCGATCTTTCGAACCACCTTTAATGCTGTTCTTAAAAAATCACCTTTTGCGATATTGTTAAAATCAGAGTTGAAGTCAATTTGAGTTTTTATATTTAGATCTAAAAGATTGAAGTCGAAAATACTCTTTTTATTAGGTGTTGCTTCAATATTAATAAAACGGTTTACTGCGCAAGCAATAACAGGGAGTTTTAAATAATCTTGATGATCGCCAAAAAGACAGATTCTTCCTGGGGCAGTTGATAAAATTTTATTCATTCTAATCTTTAACCAATTGAAGGAAGTTTATAGCCATTGTGGTATTCTTTTGAAAGGTGTTTTTTATTTATTTTACTATCAGTAAAACGATCTTTCGAACCCTCCCAAATCAATTTTTGGTTTGCTTTATAGGAGATGTTTCCCATTTGTGCAACCTTGGCCACATGTGCAGCGTCTTGTATGTTGCAAGTCAAAAGTTCTGGCTTATTCTCTCTGATTGCATTCATGAAATTGAGTTGATGATTGGCATGCCCATTGTCACTTTTCTTTTGAAGCGGTTTTAAGACATTTACTTTACTTCTCCGTTCTTCTATCACTTCCCATCCATTTCGATCAAGAACAAGGGTGCCATTATTGCCTATAAAGGCAATTCCATGATTCCTTCCATAAGAGCCATTGTCAATTCCCATGGCAGAGTCCCAAACCAAGTTAAATCCGTCAAATTCATACAATGTAGTGAGAGTATCTGGGGTTTCTTGACTCAAATCAGGATAGGCATATTTCCCACCTAGTCCAACAATTGTTTTTGGTAAACTTGCTTTCATCCCTAGGAGTGCATAATCCAACAAATGTACTCCCCAGTCGGTCATTAAGCCTCCTGCATAATCCCAAAACCATCTGAAATGAAAATGAAATCTACTAGAATTAAAAGGTAAGGTAGGTGCAGGACCCAACCATGAGGCATAATCAACACCTTTTGGTGGCGCACTATTGGCGACAACTGGCTGCGGCTTCATCCAACCCTGATAGCACCAAACTTTTACGGTTCTGATGGGCCCAAGTTGTCCACTATGCACAAAGGAAACTGCATCTTGAAAATGTTTGTGACTTCTTTGCCATTGTCCTGCTTGGACAATATTGCCGTGATACTTTTGAGTTGCTGTCATGGTTTGACATTCTACAATAGAATTCCCAACAGGTTTTTCAATATAAATGTCTTTTCCTGCTTCCGATGCATGAATCATCATTAAGGCATGCCAATGATCGGGTGTTCCAATATAAACAGCGTCAATGTCTTTTTGTTCGAGTAATTCACGATAGTCTGAATATACACGAATTTTGTCTTTAATGGTGATAACCTCTTTTTCGTTGAGTCTTTTGCTGATAACGTTTTGATCAACGTCGCAAATGGCGACTAAATTAACCCCTGGAATTTTGAGGGCAGCAAGCGTATTGGCCCAACCCATTCCATTGATGCCTATGGCACCAATATTTATTTGACTATTGGGAGAAATATCGTTTAAAGATTTCGTTTTAGAATAGCCAGAGAGGGAGGGTAAAAACAGACCACCAGCTCCTGCGATCGAGGATTTTTTTATAAAGTCAATTCTATTCATTGTTTTTAATTGTAAATAGCCACTAATATAAATTAATAATAGACCTTGAGGAAACAAAATTTAATCAAAATTAAGAGATATAAAGTCAGCTAAAAATTAGCATTCGTTTTCCATTGTTTTATGAGATTAATATCTTCTTGAGATAACTGTGATCCATTGCGCTAAATTAACCCGGAGGTACCTCCTTCTCATTGAATACGATTTAACATTCCATCTTCAGCTGTTTTGCATTGTCCTAATTGGCGCCATGACAACTATTACAATTTCACCTAATAATGGCCTTAATGTTCTTGCTAAAAGTAATCGCAATATCAGGGACAACCATTTCTGTAGACACCGCATCGGTTTCTTATTCATCTTCACTGCATGATTAGATAACGATCAATAAAACATGGAAAATTGAGGTAATAGTTTTTATGTTTAGATTTTTATGGGTTATAAAATTTTAAATAATCCGATACAGTGCTTTTTTGAAAATCCGAATATTGAGGTGAAATATATATATATTATTGATCAAACAAGATCATATAATAAAGATAAAAATTAATTCGCTAAACTGAAGTGTCATGATTGTGATTAAAATCACTTATGCCTTTAGAGCTGAACGCGTTTTTAAGATATACTTTGCTTAAAGGTGTCGAAGTAAATACTTTAAATTCTCATTAAAAATTCACTATTTATTGCACTTTAATAGGAGAGTTAGTACAAGAATAAAACAGTACATTAAGTCTTTTCGTGTTTTGAAAAGTTTTATTAACTAAAGGAGTAATATTATTTAAACAATAAGCTTATAACTAATTGTTTATTAAAGTTTTAAGACATATATATTCTTACTGAATTATAATTAAGAGGAGAAGGAGCTTAATTTATAAATAAAAATTATCATCCCAACAGCATATTAAGTAATGGAAATATTATATTTGCACTGCTTTAAAAATCATCTACTATCAATTTTTAAGTTTTAAAAATTTGGTCGCGTAGCTCAGCTGGATAGAGCATCTGCCTTCTAAGCAGACGGTCACAGGTTCGAATCCTGTCGCGATCACTAACAACGCCAAAAAAGCCTGTAAATTCAGGCTTTTTTATTTTGGTATTTGCACGAGAAGTGTTTATTTCTGCGCTTTTAATTTTCACTACGCTGTTTAAAAGGTGTCTTTTTCTTTGAATTCTCCCAGTTGTTCAGAACTCTCTTGATTTTAATCGCGAGATTTACAATATCATCATGTGGGGAACTTTTGCCACAAACAATCCAATCTAAGCTGTATTTGGGGAATTCTTTGGAAATATTAAATAATACCTGATGTCCTATTGCAGATTTGTTTCTGATAGCAGTAGAGATAGAATTCCTACCAACATCTATTCTGCGTTCAAAAGCTGCAATAGATAAGTTTTCGTTTTCGATTATTTCAAGTATTCTACTGTGGATTGAAGTCAAAACAAAACAAATTTTGTTTAAATTAAAAAAACTTTTTAATGACTTTTAAAATGACTTAGAAATAAATATAAAAAAACAACAACCTTTGAATTTCAGGGCTTTATGCATGTTATTTGAACGGATATTAACAAATATACATGTCATCAAAATTTGCTGAAAAACTGAAAATTAATTAGGATTTTTTAGAACCTTTAATATTTCACTCAAAAGATCAGATTGCAGCTTGAGATGCTTCAAAATTTCTCTATCAGTTATTTTTTGTTCGATGGTTCTTGTTTTGTTAAAATATTTCATGATTAATTGGGTTTATATTGTTTAAATTTATGAAAAATTGTTTAAATGTTGAACAAAAAAATATATTTTCATTATTTATGATAAAAAAGCAGACATGAAACTAAACCTTTTTAAAATAAGTGTTTTCACTTTTTTCAAACTACCTGCTGCATGGTGGGCAGGAGTTAGGGTAAGTGAAATTAATGATACTTCTTGTGAAGTTTCTGTCAGACACCGCTGGATCAATCAAAACCCTTTCGGATCTATGTTTTGGGCGGTACAAGGAATGGCAGCAGAACTGTCAACAGGAGTGTTCTTCATCTGGTCAATTAAATCGCAGAAAGTTGCAGTCTCCATGCTGGTATTGAAAAACAAAGCAACTTTCAAAAAGAAGGCAAAGGGATTGATTCGCTTTAAATGCGATCAAGGGGAAGCTGCAGTTGCAGCAATAAATAAAACAATTGATACTGGAGAACCCGTAATTGTAAAAATGAAATCAGTGGGAACTGACAGCAGTGGTGTCGTTGTTTCTGAATTTGAATTTGAATGGACATTAAAACGTAAATAAATGAATAAAGATTATTTTAAGTCACTTGAACTTCCCATAATCGCAGCTCCGATGTTTCTGATTTCTGGACCAGAATTGGTGATAGAATGCTGTAAAAATGGAATTGTAGGGACATTTCCAGCATTGAATCATAGAACAACCGAAGGTTTTGAGCAGTGGGTCATCCAGATAAAGGAATCCCTTGCTGCTTTTGAAGCGGAAACAGGTAAAAAGGCAGCACCTTTTGGAGTTAACCTTATTGTACATGCCACGAATATACGTGTTCAGGCTGATCTTGAAATTTGTGTAAAACATCAAGTTCCTTTAATTATAACTTCTTTGGGAGCGGTAGCCCAGTT
>JAFMCL010000019.1 GCA_017857815.1 Flavobacteriaceae bacterium
ATCTTTTGTAAAGTTTCATTGGGTGTTCGGTGCCACCTTTTGAGAGAATGTTATCCAGAAAAGACTTAGAGGTTTCTTTGTCAAAAACTCCTTTTTCTTGGAACAACTCAAAAGCATCTGCATCAAGAACTTCAGCCCATTTATAACTGTAATAACCTGCGGAATATCCTCCCTGGAAAATATGAGAAAACGCAGTACTAGATGCGTTTTCAGGAGTGTCCGAAGTAAATTGAATTCTTTTTAATATTTTAGTTTCATGTTCCTTGATGTCCTTGATTTCAAGAGCATGTTTCCCGTGATAAGACAGGTCTAAAAAGCTAAAACCTAATTGTCTAAGTGTTTGAAGTCCTTGCTGAAAATGAGCTGCTTTTTTTATTTTTTCAATCAAATGCATTGGGATCACTTCTTCCGTTTGATAGTGCTTGGCAAACAAAGCTAAGGCTTCGGGTTCGTAGCACCAGTTTTCCATAATTTGACTAGGTAATTCAACAAAATCCCAATAAACGCTTGTCCCACTCAAGCCACGATAAGCTGTGTCGGCAAGTATCCCGTGTAGTGCATGTCCAAATTCATGAAACAAGGTAGTTACTTCCTGAAAAGTTAATAGGGAAGGTAGTGTTGCGGTGGGCTTAGAAAAGTTACATACAATTGAAATGTGCGGACGTTGATTTTTACTTTGCGAACGGTATGATGTCATCCATGCACCATTTCGTTTTCCAGGTCTTGGGAAAAAGTCTGTGTATAATATGGCGCGGAATTCACCTTCTCTATTATACACTTCATAAACATCAACTTCCTTGTGATACCCCTCAAGCTTTTTATTTTTCTTAAAGCTTAATCCATACAATCTTGCTACAATTTCAAAAAGCCCCGACTGTACATTTTCCAAAGAAAAATAAGGCTTGAGTTCTTGCTCGTCGAGCTCTAACTGCGCTTGTTTTAACTTTTCAGAAATATAAGCAGTATCCCATTTTTCAACAGTATCAATTTGAAGGTTGCTTTTTGCAAACTGTTTCATCTCTTCCCATTCTAAGGTTGCACTGGGCAGTGCTTTTTCGTAAAGATCCTCTAGGAAATCAGTTACCTTCTCCTCAGATTGTGCCATTCGTTCCTCCAGAACAAAAGCTGCATGGGATTCATAACCCAAAAGTTTTGCCCGTTCATTTCTTAGTCTGACAAGTTTTAGAATGATTTCGGTATTATTATAGTTGTTTTCTTGAAAACCTCTTTTTCCAAAGGCAATACTCATGCTTTTTCTAAGCTCGCGTTTATCAATATAGGTCATAAAAGGCATGTAACTTGGATAGTCCAAAGTGAAAATCCAACCCTGTTTGTTTTTGGAATTTGCCATTTCAGCGGCCATCTCTTTCGCAGATTCAGGCAAACCCTTCAATTGACTCTCGTCTGATATGTGTAGTTCAAAAGCCTGACTGTCTGCCAGAACATTTTCTCCGAAAGTGAGTCCTAACTTTGCTTTTTCGGAATCTATTTCACGCAATTTTTCTTTTTCCGATTTTGATAATAAAGCTCCGTTTCGAACAAACCCCTTGTATTCTTTTTCTAAAAGGGTTAATTGTTCTGTATTGAGTTTCTGACGGTCTTCGTTTTCGAAGATATATTTAATCCTATTGAAAAGTGCCTTGTTAAGTCGAATGTCATTTTGAAACTCCGTAAGTAGTTGGGAGGCATCTTGTGTGACAGCCTGAAGTTCATCAGAGGTTTCAGCACTATTGAGATTAAACAATAAAGTACTATTTCTTTCGAGAAGATCGCTGCAATTTTCCATTGCTTCGAGAGTGTTCTCAAAAGTTGCGATTGAACTTTGATTAGTGATCTTATCAATTTCAATCAGGGCATCTTTGATGTTTTCAGTTAAGGCAGGGAGGAAATGTTCTGAAGAAATTTTACTAAAAGGAGCAGCTTGAAAAGGGGTTTCAAACGAACTTAAAAGAGGGTTTTTCAATATTATTTTTTTAAATTTTCTGAACTTTGAATTACTTTTTGTTCTAGGGATTTTTTATAAAGAACAACTTTGTCAAGGACGCAACTGTCAGCACATCCGATGATTTGAGCGGCAAGAATACCAGCGTTTTTTGCGCCGTTTAGTGCTACCGTAGCAACGGGAACACCACCTGGCATTTGTAGTATGGATAGAACAGAATCCCATCCGTCAATAGAATTCGATGACTTGACAGGTACGCCTACAACTGGAAGTGGTGTCAATGAAGCGATCATTCCTGGAAGGTGAGCAGCGCCACCAGCGCCGGCAATAATTACCTTGAGCCCTCTTTTGTGCGCTTCTTCACCATAAGCCATCATCTTTTGTGGAGACCGATGCGCCGAAACAATGTCTACTTCAATTTCGATGTCAAATCCTCTGAGAATGTCAATGGCCTCTTGCATGATTGGCAGATCCGATTGACTTCCCATTATTATTCCTACTTGTGCCATATTATTTTGAGATTATTGATAAGGTTTGTTTTACTTGTTCCGCTATTTTTCGAGCAGTTTCTATTTCTGAGTGAATGATCGTTACATGCCCCATTTTCCTGTTGGGGCGGGTTTCTTTTTTACCGTAAATATGAGGAATTACCCCATCAATTGCTAAGATTTGGTCAATGTTTTTGTAATGAACAGCTCCAGTATGTCCCTCACTACCAACGAGGTTAACCATCACACCAGCACTTTTACTGTCTGTTTTGCCCAAGGGCAAATTGAGTATGGCCCTGAGGTGTTGCTCAAACTGACATGTATAGGAAGCTTCAATGCTAAAGTGTCCACTATTGTGGGGTCGTGGAGCAACTTCATTTATCAAAACCTCTCCCTCTGGCGTAAGGAAGAGTTCAACAGCCAACAGTCCAATATGACCATAAGCTTCAGAAACTTTTGTTGCTATTTCTATGGCCCTATCAGCATGTTTTTTATCAATTCTAGCCGGGCATAGAACATATTCCACTTGATTTGAGGTGGGATGAAATTCTGATTCGACCACAGGGTAATTGACCGTTTCCCCTTGAGCTCTTCGACAAATAATAACGGCGAGTTCGTGGGTAAAATTGACCATTTCTTCGATCAAGCAAGCGCCATCAAGTAGCGTTTCTAATTCTTTATTTGATCGAACAATCTTTACGCCATAACCATCATATCCCATCGATGCGGATTTCCATACAAATGGGAATGACAGCTTCCCTTTTGCGACAGCATCTTTGACTTCATCTATCCGAGTAAATTCTTCATAATGTGCAGTCGGGAGCTTATTTTGATTATAAAACCTTTTTTGCAAACATTTGTTTTGAATGTTTTTCAAGACATAAGGCTGTGGATAGACTTTGACTCCCTCTTTTTCAAGTTGCTCTAGGGCTTGGATGTTTACGTTTTCTATTTCTATGGTAATTAGATCTAAATTTTTTCCAAAATCATATACAGTTTGGTAGTCCATCAAATCTCCTTTGATAAACTTGTTGCAAGCTATTCTCGCAGGAGCATCATCACTTGGGTCTAATACATGAGTATTTATATCCCATTTACGGGTTGAATAGAGCAACATTTTACCCAGTTGTCCCCCGCCTAATATGCCAATTGTTTTTGAAGTTGAAAAAAAATCCATTAAATAGTTTTATGCAAAAATAAGCATATCTTTTGTGGAAAGGAAGAAAGCATAACAATTTGGATATCTTTGTGTAAAATTTTTTTAAATGATTAATCTAGTACTTTTTGGAAAACCCGGAGCGGGAAAGGGAACTCAAGCGGAATTTTTGAAATCAAAATACGAACTATTTCACATTTCAACAGGGGATTTATTTAGACACCACATAACCAACGCAACTGATTTAGGAAAATTAGCTAAATCTTATATGGATCAAGGGGATTTGGTCCCAGACCAAGTTACAATAGACATGTTGAAAGTTGCGGTCGAATCCAATCCAGAGACAAAAGGTTTTATTTTTGACGGCTTCCCAAGAACCACGAAACAGGCAATTGCCTTAGATGAATTTCTTTCAGAAAAATCAATGTCAATAACTGCTACTGTTGCCCTCGAAGCAGCCGATGATGTTTTAATTGGACGCTTATTAAATCGAGGAATAACCAGCGGCAGAGTGGACGATCAAGATGAGGTTAAAATTAGGAATCGTTTCGACGAATACAACAGTAAAACTGCGCCACTTCGTGATTTTTACGAAGATCAAGGAAAGTTTCACAGCGTTAATGGTATTGGTAGTATAGACGAAATTACAGGAAGATTAACGTTACTAATAGATAGTTTTTTATAAAAACAGATGACAGAAGGGAATTTTGTAGACTATGTTAAATTAAAAGTTAAATCCGGAAACGGAGGCAAAGGCTCTGTCCATTTGCACCGTGAAAAATTCATTACCAAAGGAGGACCCGATGGAGGAGATGGAGGTAGAGGCGGCCATGTGATCGTAAAAGCGGATCCCAATTTATGGACACTCTATTCCTTTAAGTTTTCAAGACATTTTGCCGCGGGACATGGAGGACATGGAAGTAAAAGTCGAAGTAGTGGTGCCCAGGGGGTTGATGTTTACATCAATGTTCCATTAGGCACCATTGTTCGAGACACAAAAACAAACGAAATGCTTTTTGAAATCGTTGAAGCAGATCAAGAAGTCATACTTTTAGAAGGTGGTTTGGGGGGTTTAGGGAACTGGAATTTTAGATCTCCAACGAATCAAACGCCAAGATATGCTCAGCCAGGCAGGCCGGCAAAAGAGCTTGAAGTAACCTTGGAACTTAAGGTACTCGCAGATGTTGGTTTGGTTGGTTTTCCGAATGCAGGAAAATCTACCCTATTGGCTTCCGTTAGTGGCGCAAAGCCAAAGATTGCAGATTATGAGTTCACCACTTTAAAACCGAACTTAGGAATTGTCCCTTACAGAGATTTTCAGTCTTTTGTGATGGCGGACATACCAGGAATTATTGAAGGTGCTGCTGATGGGAAGGGACTTGGACACTATTTTTTACGTCACATTGAGCGAAACTCGGTTTTGCTATTTCTTATTCCTGCAGATTCTTCAGATGTTAAAAAAACCTTTAATATTCTAATGAATGAGCTTAAAATTTTTAATCCAGAACTGGTTGATAAAGACTATATCGTTGCACTTTCTAAATGTGATTTACTTGATGACGAGCTTAAAAGTGAGTATGCTAAAGAAATGGCAGAAAATTTCAAAGGCATTCCTCATTGTATGATTTCAGGGGTAGCACAAACTGGACTGGAGCAATTGAAAGATCTAATTTGGAAAATATTGAATACACCTAATGCTTAGTTTTAAATCATTTTTCCTAACTTTTTTTTTAAGTTTTCTTTTTTCTTTCTCACAAGAATCAAGGTCTTTTGTTAAATATGATTTTAAAAATGACAAAGTTTATAATCTCAAGTTAAAGGAATTAAAAGATAGTTTAAATAAAAACTCAACCAGCAAATTAGAAAGAAAAATTGCAGATTTAGCCTTCTATTATAAAGATTGGGATACGGCCATTGGTTTTTATGAAAAAGTAGTCTTAAATGCACCAAAAGGAGACAGTTACTTTAGACTTTCTGTGGCTGCAGGAAGAAAATCACTCGAGGTTTCTAGGTTGTTTTCTATTAGTTATTTGGGTAAAACAAGAAGTGCTTTATTGAAAGCATTAGAGCTTCAGCCAAACAACCCCTTGTTTTTGAGAACTGCTATTGAAATTTTTTATGAAATCCCCAATTTTTTGGGAGGAGACAAGGAGTTTGCCAAGGAAAAAGCAGCACTTCTTTATGAGCTTGATCCTATTGAGGGTTTAATGGCAAAGGGTTATTTAAATGAAAAAGAGGAGGATCTTGTGTTGGCAAAATTAAACTATTCCAAAGCCATAAAATTAATTTTGAAAGAGGAGCTGGAACTTGTTCTAAACCGAGAAAGAAGAGATTTGGCTTACGAGTTAGGGAGAGTGACCGCTGATTTTGAAATTAACAATGAATTGGGTATTACTTCACTTCAGTTTTATTTAAAAAACTATAATTTTATTGACAATATTGCCTTGGAATGGGTCTATTTTAATTTGGCTAAAATCTCAATCAAGCAGAAAGCCATGCAAAAAAGTAAGATTTATTTGGAAAAGGCTTTGGAAATTAAACCCGATTTTAAACAGGCATTACTTCTTAAAAAAGAAATAAAATAAAAATGAAAAAACTTCATTTTATAGCAATAGGAGGCAGTGCCATGCACAGCTTGGCAATTGCATTAAAAAACAATGGAGACGAAATCACGGGGAGCGACGATGCTATTTTCGACCCCTCTAAATCCAATTTAGAAGCAGCTGGAATTTGCCCTATAGAATTGGGCTGGTTTCCTGAAAAAATAACTTCGGATCTAGCGGCTGTCATCTTGGGGATGCATGCAAAAGCAGACAATCCAGAGCTAATTAAGGCCAAAGAAATGGGGCTTTTGATTTATTCTTATCCCGAATTTATTTATGCGTTTTCTAAAGAAAAAACACGGGTAGTAATTGCTGGAAGTCACGGAAAAACGACCATTACCGCAATGATTCTTCATGTTTTAAATTATCAAGATATCGCAGTCGATTTTATGATAGGCGCTAGCTTATCAGGATTTGAAAACTCGGTTTACCTGAGTGAAACGAATGATTTTATTTTACTTGAAGGTGATGAATATTTATCTTCCCCCATCGATCTAAGACCAAAATTTCATCTTTATAAGCCACAAATTGCATTGATTAGTGGTATTGCCTGGGACCATGTCAATGTTTTTCCAACGCAAGAAGATTATAACAAACAATTTGAGATTTTTATCGATTCGATTACTCCAGGAGGTGTTTTGGTTTATAATGATGAAGATACAACGCTTGCGAGCCTTTCGACAGCTTCTCCAAATACCATAAGAAAAGAAGCCTATCAGACTCCAGATTTTGTTATTGAAAAAGGCACCACCTATTTGGAAACGGATGAGGGCCCACTTCCACTAGAGATTTTTGGAAACCACAACTTGTCCAATTTGGCAGGTGCCAAATGGATTTGTCAGTTGATGGGAGTTGATGAGGACGATTTTTATCAGGCCATTAGTTCGTTTATGGGTGCGTCCAAACGTCTTGAAAAAATGGTTTCTGGAAAAACCAGTCACCTGTATAAGGATTTTGCACACGCACCAAGTAAGGTAAGTGCAACCACCAACGCGGTTAAAAATCAATTTTCTGAATTTAAACTGATTGCTTGTTTCGAATTGCACACCTTTAGTAGTTTAGATAAAACGTTTATAAATAAATATCAAGGCAGTCTGAGTGCTTCAGATCAAGCGATTGTTTTTTATGACCCTGCCGCCTTGAAAATAAAAAATCGCCCTGAAATTAGTGAACAACAAATCAAGCATGCATTTGATGATGAGCAACTATTGGTTTTTACAGACCCACAGGAATTAGAGCAATACCTTCATGGATTAGAATACACAGAGAGCGTCTTATTGATGATGAGTTCGGGTAATTATGGAGGAATTGATTGGGGAAAACTTAAGAATACCCTTTCGGATTATTAGAAATACATCTTAAAAAATCCCTATATTTATTATGTACTTAATTAAATATGGCAAAATACACCCCTAATTTTACCATCAAACAATGGGAAGCTGCTGATCGACCTAGAGAGAAGTTAATTCAAAAAGGTTCAGATTATCTATCTAATGCAGAGCTACTTGCAATTTTAATTGGAAGTGGCAATCGAGGAGAAAGTGCTGTCCGATTGATGCAGCGCATGATGTCCCAATATGGAAACAGTCTTTCAGAACTCCAAAAGTCATCCATTAATAAAATTATGGATTACAAAGGGATAGGACAAGCAAAAGCCGTGAAAATAAAAGCAGCCTTAGAGCTTTCTAAAAGACTTGTTGAAACGCCTTCGAAAGAACTTGTTCAGTTCACCAGTAGTGTAAAAGTATTCAACATAATGTTTCCGATTTTAGCCCGTTTGCCCCATGAAGAATTTTGGATTTTATACTTAAACCGTTCCAACGGATTGGTCGACAAAAGTTGCCTTAGTAAAGGCGGAATATCTCAGACGGTTGTCGATGTTCGACTGGCAATGAAAAAAGCACTAGAACTCGGAGCTACCGGAATGATTTTGGTTCACAACCATCCTTCGGGAAATTTACAGCCCAGTAAACAAGACAAGAATATCACTAGAAAATTAATCAACGCAGCAGCAACTTTCGACATTCTCGTTTTAGATCATCTGATTATTTCTGAAAAAGGCTATTATAGTTTTAAAGATGAAAGTATTATTTGAAAATTCGGAATTATTATTCAAAAAAAACATCATTTCTGAAAATTACAATAGTATACGGCCTCATCAAGTGAGATGAAATTATTAATTACCTTTGTTTGGATGGTGAAGAATGAAATAATTACGGACCTTTTTTTTGATTTAGATCACACTTTATGGGATTTTGAAAAAAACTCAGCACTCACTTTTAAGAAAATATTTAATGAGTTGAAAATTGAAGTTCCACTTTCGGTTTTTCTTAAAAAATACAACCCCATCAACCACGCTTATTGGAAGCTATATCGTGAAGATAAAATTACTCAGATTGAATTAAGGTTAAAGAGGTTAGAAGAAACTTTTGAAGCGATTAATTATGAGATAGCAGGGTGTAGCATAAATGAAATTTCTGATAAATACATCGAATACTTATCTACCTTTCCTCATCTATTTCCTGAAACCATTATTGTTTTGGTCAGTTTACAAAAGAAATACAACATGCACATTATCAGTAACGGATTTGAAGAGGTTCAACACTCGAAGATTGAACGATCTGGGCTCAAGCCTTTTTTTAAACATATCATTACTGCTGATAAAGTTGGAGTGAAAAAACCCAATCCCCTTATTTTCGAGCATGCCTTAAAAACAACAAACACCCGGCCACAAAATGCCCTAATGATTGGAGATAGTCTTGAAGCAGACATCTTAGGTGCAATCCATTTGGGAATGCAAGCCATCCACTTTAATTCTCATCATGAACCCTTTCATGAACATTGTCTTATTATAAATAAACTTGAAGAACTTAAAGTATTGTTGTCTTAATTGCGCCCAATAATTTAATTGAAATAATTTTTAACCCAAGTCTTAAAGTTTTAAATTCGCACATTATGGAATTGCAAAAGGCCCAAAAAATAGTAGACGACTGGATCAAAGAGCACGGGGTCAGGTATTTCGATGAATTGACCAACATGGCGCAACTCACTGAAGAGGTCGGAGAAGTCGCTCGAATTATTGCCAGACGCTATGGCGAACAAAGCGAAAAAGAAAGTGACCGATCCAAAGACTTAGGAGAGGAACTTGCCGATGTTATCTTTGTAGTGTTGTGTTTGGCAAATCAAACTGGAGTGGATTTGCAAAAAGCATTTGACAAAAAAATGATCAATAAGTCAGAACGCGATCATGACAGGCATCAAAATAATCCTAAATTAAAATAAACTTCTATTCCAAAATGAATCTTAAACTCGATCATAAATCTAAGAACTGTTTTGGATCAATAACGATAACTGGTTCGAAAAGTGAATCCAATAGGCTTTTGATCTTAAAGGCACTGTATCCGGACTTAGAAATAAGTAATTTGTCTAATTCTGATGACACTCAGGTGACCCAGAAGGCATTGATGAATAACGAATCTATTGTGGACATTCATCATGCTGGAACTGCAATGCGTTTTTTAACAGCTTATTTTTCAGTTAAGCCTAATTCCAAAGTTGTTTTGACAGGCTCATCGAGAATGCAAGACCGCCCCATTGAATTATTAGTGGAGGCCTTGCGGTCTCTAGGGGCAGAAATTGAATACGTTAATAAAAAGGGATTTCCTCCTTTAAAAATCATTGGCAAAAAAATAAAAGTCAGCCAAGTAGCCTTACCATCGAACATCAGTAGCCAGTACATATCGGCTTTGATGTTAATCGCTCCCTCCTTAGAAAATGGTCTTGAAATTGATTTGATAGGTGAAACCACTTCCGTCCCCTATATTAAAATGACTCAAACTCTTTTAGATAATTTAGGTTTTAAAACCTTTTTTAATAATAGTAAAATAAAGATTAGTCCTGCGGATAAAATCACTTTAAATCAATGGACTGTTGAGTCAGATTGGAGTTCTGCGTCTTATTTCTATTCAGTAGTTGCTATTGCAAATAAAAGTGAAATTACTTTAGAAAGCTACTATTCTGGTAGCTTACAAGGAGATTCGGATTTGGTTCAGATTTATAAAAAAATAGGCGTAACGACTGTTTTTAACAACGGTTCGATAACCCTATCTAAAATCCCAAATTTTGCACTTCCTGAAGTGCTAGATTTAGATCTTAGAAATACTCCTGACCTTGCGCAAACAATTGCGGTGAGTTGTTTTGGACTTGGCGTTGATTGTAATTTAACAGGACTTCATACTCTAAAAATAAAAGAGACAGATCGACTAGAAGCCCTTAAGGTCGAACTTGAAAAATTAGGAGCTATAATTTCAATAACAAATGACAGTCTTAAATTGAGATTTTCTGGAGTAATCAATCAAAATATTTCAATTGATACCTATAACGACCACCGAATGGCAATGGCTTTTGCTCCATTGGCCATAAAAGTTCCAATGGTGATTAACAATTCTGAGGTTGTTTCAAAATCTTATCCAGGGTTTTGGGAGGACTTCAAAAGTATTGATTTTCAGTATGATATGAATTAGTTTCATATTAAAGCACAATTTACTTGACAAGCCCCCCCTAGGAGAAGTATATTTGCAACGCAAAAAAAATTACATGAAACTATCTGACTTTAATTTCGAATTACCCAATATTTTACTTGCTCAACGACCTTCGCCGGGAAGAGACGAATCCCGGTTGATGGTTTTGAACAGAGCAGATAAAACAATAAAACACCAAACGTTTAAGGATGTCATTGATTATTTTGATGAAGGAGATTTGATGGTTTTAAACAACACAAAAGTTTTTCCTGCACGTTTGTTTGGTAACAAAGAAAAAACAGGAGCAAGAATAGAGGTTTTTTTGTTGAGAGAATTAAACGAAGAACAAAGACTTTGGGATGTTCTTGTTGATCCCGCAAGAAAAATAAGAATTGGAAATAAACTTTATTTCGGAAATGATGACAGTTTGGTTGCTGAAGTCATTGATAATACTACTTCACGTGGAAGGACCTTAAGGTTTCTATACGATGGATCTTACAGTGAGTTTAGATTAAAACTTAAACAACTTGGACAAACACCCTTACCAAAATACATCAACAGACCCCTTGAGCCTGAAGATGAAGAACGATATCAAACGATTTACGCAAAGCATGAAGGAGCTGTTGCAGCTCCTACTGCTGGTCTTCATTTCTCCAAACATTTGATTAAAAAACTTCAAATTAAAGGTGTTGATTTGGCAGAAATTACGTTACATGTTGGACTTGGAACCTTCAGCTCTGTTGAGGTTGAGGATCTTTCAAAACATAAGATGGATTCTGAGGAATTGATTATTAAGCAAGATGCTGCTGATATGGTAAACAGCGCCCTTAAGAATAAAAAAAGAATTTGTGCAGTTGGAACTACTGTTATGAGAGGATTAGAATCATCTGTTTCCTCTATGGGCACACTTAACCCTTATGACGGATGGACCCATAAGTTTCTTTTTCCACCGCATGATTTTTCAATTGCAAATTGTATGATTTCTAACTTTCACACGCCAAAATCTACTTTGTTGATGATGGTTTCTGCATTTGCTGATGTTGATTTTATAAAAGAAGCTTACACCGAAGCCATTAAGAAAAAATATAACTTTTACTCATACGGCGATGCCATGCTAATCATATAGCTTTTATTCCTTGACAGTTTTAAATTTTGAGTTGTTCGGGAATAAGTACAACCAATGGAAACAGTCAGGAAAAAAGATATTCGCGCCCTTTCACTAGAAGATCTGAGAGATTTTTTTGTCAATAATAATGACAAGTCTTTTAGGGGCAATCAGGTATATCAATGGTTGTGGAAAAAAGGTATACACGACTTTGAAGGAATGACAAACCTTTCGATTGAAACCAGATCTCTTTTAGAGGAGCATTTTGTTATAAACAATATTGCGATAGATCGCCAACAAAAAAGTAAGGACGGCACCCTTAAAAATGCTGTAAAGCTTTTTGATAATCTAATTGTTGAGTCTGTTTTAATTCCCACTGCAACACGAACTACAGCTTGTGTTTCTTCTCAAGTAGGTTGTAGTTTAGACTGTAAGTTTTGTGCCACCGCAAGCATCAAAAGGATGCGAAACCTCAATATAGACGAAATCTATGACCAGGTCGTTGCGATGGATAAGCAAAGTCGATACTATTTTGATCGTCCGCTCAGCAATATTGTTTTTATGGGGATGGGCGAGCCCTTAATGAATTACAAAAACTTAATGGGTTCGATTGCTAAAATCACTCAATCTGATGGGTTAGGGATGTCTCCCAGTCGGATCACGATTTCAACTTCTGGAATTCCTAAAATGATTAAGAAGCTGGCGGATGAAAATGTCAAGTTTGGATTGGCAGTTTCACTTCATAGTGCCCGTCAAGAGGTGCGAGAACAATTGATGCCTTTTGCTGAAAAATTTCCTTTGACTGATTTAGCGGATTCTCTAAAATATTGGTATAAAGCCACCTCTAGTTTGGTGACTTATGAATATGTGGTGTGGAAGGACATCAATGACAAACAGGAGGATATTGATGCTTTGGTTAAATTCTGTATGCACGTTCCTTGCAAGGTGAATCTTATTGAATACAACCCCATAGGGGATGACACTTTTAAACAGGCGGATACAACTCAGGTTGAGAAATATCAAAAAGCACTAGAACGGGTTAGGATTACTGCAACGATTAGACGTTCGCGAGGGAAAGACATCGATGCAGCTTGTGGTCAACTTGCCAACAAAACAAAAGGACTTAGTTCTTAGAAAATTCATTTAAAATGGTATATTTATTTCCCTATGAAAGTTGTTGAGAAAATTAAAGGACCAATCTATGAGGAAATGGAGCTTTTCGAAAAAAAATTTTCTAATTCGATGTCCTCAAAAGTTGCTCTATTAAACAGAATCACCCATTTTATTGTAAATAGAAAAGGGAAACAAATGCGTCCTATGTTTGTCTTTTTGGTTGCAAAAATGCTAGGGAAGGGTAAAATCAGCGAACGTTCTTATCGTGGGGCTTCTGTCATAGAACTTATTCATACAGCTACTTTGGTCCATGACGATGTGGTAGATGACAGCAATCAGCGACGCGGATTTTTTTCCATAAATGCGTTGTGGAAAAATAAAATAGCAGTTTTGGTTGGGGATTATCTTTTGTCTAAAGGCTTGCTCTTGTCGATTGAAAACGAAGATTTTGATTTACTTAAAATTATTTCTATAGCCGTAAGAGAAATGAGTCAGGGAGAGTTATTGCAGATAGAAAAAGCAAGGAAACTAGACATAACCGAAGAGGTTTATTATGAAATAATTAGACAGAAGACTGCTACTCTTCTTGCAGCATGTTGTGCGATGGGGGCTAAATCTGTAGATGCAAAGGAAGAATTTGTTTCCAAAATGCATGACTTTGGAGAACTGCTGGGAATGGCTTTCCAGATTAAGGATGACTTGTTTGACTATGGTGATCAAAAAATTGGAAAACCCACAGGAATTGACATCAAAGAACAGAAAATGACCCTTCCGATGATTCATGCACTAAACGTTCTAAGAAGTTCAGATAAAAAATGGCTTATTAACACAGTCAAGAATCACAACAAAGATAAAGTTCGCGTTAAAAAAGCCATAAAAATGGTGAAAGAAGCCGGAGGCCTTGATTTTGCAATTAAAAAAATGGAAAACTATCGTTTGGAAGCGATAAAAATATTAAAGACTTTTCCAAGTAGTATCTATAGAGATTCCCTTGAGTTAATGGTTGATTACGTAATTGAGCGTAAAATTTAAAATACTTCTTTTTATAATTTATTTTCTAGGTTTTTTGCTCCCTATTTTTATAATCCTATTTTTATCTTTTTAAACTTTAAACTTTGATTTCAAAAAGCACCATTGACCAAGTATACGAAACTGCTCGATTAGAGGAGGTTATTGGGGAATTTGTAACACTTAAAAAGTCGGGTGCAAATTTTAAAGGATTAAGTCCTTTTTCTCAAGAAAGAACACCGAGTTTTATGGTGTCTCCGGTCAAGCAAATTTGGAAAGATTTCAGCAGTGGTAAAGGGGGGAATGTCGTTGCTTTTCTGATGGAACACGAGCACTTTACTTACCCTGAAGCCATTCGTTTTTTAGCAAGAAAATACAATATTGAGATTGAAGAAACTGTTCAGACAGAAGAAGCCAAGCTGATCCAAGATGCGAAAGAGAGTTTGTTTTTGGTTACTCAATATGCAGGTTCGTTTTTTGAGAAAAATTTGTGGGAAACCGAATTGGGTAAATCCATTGCATTGACCTATTTTAAAGAGAGAGGATTTACCGAGGAAACCATAAAAAAATTCGCTTTAGGATATTCACCTGATGAATATAGTGCCCTTGCCAAAGAAGCACAAAAAGAGGGTTATAAATTAGAGTTTTTAGAAAAAACAGGATTGGTAATTGTCAATGAAAATAGACAAATCGATAGATTTCGTGGAAGAATAATTTTTCCGATTCGCAGTATGTCTGGACGAATTCAAGGTTTTGGAGGAAGAATACTGACCACGAATACCAAAACAGCCAAATACCTCAATTCACCTGAAAGTGAGATTTATTATAAAAGCAAGGTGCTTTATGGGATCTATGAATCTAAACAAGCAATTGCAAAACAAGATGTTTGTTATCTTGTAGAGGGATATACTGATGTGATTCAGATGCATCAATCTGGAGTTTTAAATGTCGTTTCTTCCTCCGGAACCGCTTTGACTACCGATCAAATCAGAATGATAAATAGGCTCACTTCCAATATTGTTGTTCTTTTTGACGGCGATGCAGCAGGACTTCGCGCCTCCCTGAGAGGAATTGATCTTATTCTTGAACAGGGAATGAACGTTAAGGTTTGCGCTTTTCCTGAAGGTGATGACCCTGATAGTTTTGCAAAGAGTCATACGTCTGAAGAAATCACTTCCTTCCTTGAAGAAGAATCTAAAGACTTTATTCAGTTTAAAGCTTCTTTATTACAAGGGGAGGCCAAATCTGATCCAATAAGAAAAGCAGAGACGGTAAGGGAAATCATCGAAAGTATCTCTAAAATCCCTGATATGATTAAGCAGGAGATATACATACAGAGCTGCTCTGAGATCATGGAGGTTTCCGAAGACACTCTTTTTGGGGCATTAGCTCAATTAAAACAAAAGAATAATCAGAAGGGGGCAACACGTTTGGTGCCCAATGAAAACTTATCGTTGGTTAAAAAAACAGCTGACGCTGCTCTGAAAGTGGATCATTCTTATGAGTTGGAAAAACAAATCATATCTATTTTGTTGCACTATGGAGGTCATGAAGCAGAATTCAACGAAACCATTATTAGATCGGATGAAAGTGGAGAGTTGATTGAAGAAACTAGAACCATTTCTGCCAAGGTTTATGAAAAAGTTTTTTTAGATCTTCAGCAGGATGAAATCGAATTGACCAATGCTACATTTAAAAATTTGTTTTATAAATTAATAGAGTCTTATCAGTTGGAAGAAGGGGAACTCAATCTTGAAAAAATAATGCAAACTGATGATATGATTCTCAATGAAATGGTTACTGATTTGGTGATGAAAGACGAGCAATATTATCTTCATGACTGGGAGAAGAAAAATATTTTCGTAAAAAATAGGGATACCCAAGTCGGTCAATTGGTCAGTGAAACTATTTTATCATTAAGAAGGTATTTAGTCGATCAGAAAATAAAAGAATTACAATCCCAAACTCAGGGAGTCTCTGAGAATAAAGAAATTTTGGAGAATGTTTTAAGTTACTATCAGCTGAAGAAAGTCCTCTCGAAAAAATTAAACCGAGTTCTTTAGACGATGTTCATGCTCTTAGCTTGCAAATATAAATCAAATATATTGTTCACCTGAAGCTTTTGCATCATCCTGTTTTTATAGGTGTTGACTGTCTTTTGATTGATTTTGAGCTGTTGCGCTATTTCGATATTTCTTTTTCCATCGGTTAAATATTTGAGCACTTCAATTTCCCTTGCAGACAGTTTTCCAAAACTATTTCTAGGTCTTTCTAAATCAATTTCTAAGTTTAATTGATTGTTAAAGTTGTTGGTTATGTAGAGTTTGTGATTGTGAATTTTAGAGATTGCCTCAGCCAAAACACAAGCTTCTACATTTTTAGATAAGAACCCAATAGCACCGGCTTTTAAGAGAGGAATGCTGTAAATGTTTTCATCAAGTGAAGTGTAAATAATAATTTCAATTTCTGGACAACTTTTTTTGGCTTGAGCGATTAAGTTGATTGGACTTTCATCATTTAATACCATTTCAGTAATCAGGATGTCAATGTGATGATTGTCAACTATTTCCATAGCCTGTTCAATGTTTTCTACACATTTAACAATTTTTACAAAATCACAACCTTTTAAAAAGGTTTTGAAGCCACATCTGACCACAGGGTGCGGGTCTAGTACTAATAGGTTAATCATAATTTGGGGAAATTATATTAAGTTATATTTCTATAAAGTTAATGTTTTTTCAGATAGGAATCACTTTAATAATGGATAAGGTATCTCACAAACCGGAATTGGTTCCATCTTGTGTTTGTTTTGAGAATTAAATTTTTGATAAATTTTAACGATCTCTTTTTGTTTGTCTGTTAAATCATCCAGATCTAGATTTTTCTCCACAGCCTCCATTGCCCACTCAAGTTCGTCGTAACTTGCACCCATTTGTTGCTCATCAGTTCTGTCATCCCCCCAAAGCCCATCTGTTGGTGCAGCATATTGAATACTTTCAATAATATCCAGGTGCTTTGCAATTTTAAAAACGTGTGATTTTAAAAGGTCAGCAATGGGGCTTAAGTCGACACCTCCATCTCCATATTTAGTATAGAATCCAACGCCAAAGTCTTCTATTTTATTTCCAGTTCCAGCAACCAAATAGCGATTAAGGGCAGCAAAATAATACAATGTTGACATACGTAATCGTGCGCGCGTGTTGGCCAAGCTCAACAATTGCTCTTCTTTAAGATCTGTTGGGGGCAATTCATTGACGAAACTGTCGAAAACAACGCTAAGTGATAAGTTGTGGTGTGAAACATTACTAAACTTATTTTCAAGCCATTTAATGTGCTCATTTGCTCTTGAGACCTGATTGCCTTCTTGGTGTATTTCCATCTCTAAGCAGATCACTGGGGCTTCTGTTAGGGCACACAGTGTTGAGGTTACGGCAGAATCAACTCCTCCGGACACTCCGACAACAAAGCCATTCATGTTTGATCTGGTTCGGTATTCATTTAACCAGCTTACAATGTGTTCAATTACTTTTTCGGGTGATTTCATTTTTTTTCGATTAGACCGCTTAAATTTGTAAAAAACTAAGATACGCTCTGGCGAAAAATAATCCAATAATATGAGGCTGATTGTTACAAGAATTAAGAATTTTTCCCTTGTGGGTTTATTGTTTATGATTTTAAACGGGTGTGAAGCCGAAAATTCATTAGAATCTCAAATCCTTTCGATTCCAATGACAATTAACATTGATCGATTTGATGTTAAGTTTCATCGCGCTTCGTCGGATGCAATTCCTGCCCTAAAACAGGCTTACCCTTATCTATTCCCTAAAGTATTTTCGGACAGTGTCTGGGTAAATCGTCAAAAAGACACTTTGCAGCTGTTGCTCGTAGACACTGTTGACGAGGTTTTTCCTTCGATGCTTCCTTTGGAAGAAGAGTTGGAGTATTTATTTAAACACATAAAATATTATTTCCCTAAAACCAAAATTCCAAAAGTAATTGGATTGGTCAACAATGTCGATTATCAAAGCAAAACAATTTATGCCGATTCGTTACTTTTAATTTCCTTAGACACCTATTTTGGTGCTGATCACTACCTTTATCAAGGGATTTCAAACTATGTAAAGCAGGAAATGGATGCACAATACTTGACTGCTCACGTGATTGATAAGTTTTCTGATTATAAAATCAATCCTCCCGAAGATCGCACGCTCTTGTCTCAGATGATCTATCATGGTAAAAAATTGTATTTAAAAGATTTACTTATTCCCAATAAAACGAATGCCATTAAGATTGGATACACCGTTGATCAAGAGGAATGGGTTAGAAGCAATGAGTTGTACATGTGGCAATTTTTTATTGAAAAACAATTGATATATAATTCAGACCCAGCACTGATACAACGTTTTATTGATCCTGCTCCATTTTCAAAGTTTTATTTGGAGATAGACAATGAGTCGCCAGGTGGAATTGGAAAATGGCTGGGTTGGCAAATCGTAAAGTCCTATGTGGAAAACAACCCTAAAGTTGAAATTAATAAACTACTCTCTCTACCTGCACAAACTGTTTTTAGTAAATCCAATTATAAACCAAAAAGATAATGTCAAAGAAAGTAAGTCCAATATCGATCGAAATCACTTTAGATGAAAACAAAATACCAGAAAAAATAAAATGGTCTGCACCCGATGGCGGTGTCAATAATGAGAATGCTCAAGCGATGCTCTTGTCTCTTTGGGACGGGGAGAAGCAAGAAACCTTAAGAATGGATTTGTGGATTAAAGAGATGCCCATTGATCAAATGAAAATGTTTTTTCATCAAAGTTTAGTTACCATGAGTGAAACATATCTTAGAGCAACTCAGGATGAAAAAATGGCAGCTACAATGAAAGATTTTAGTGAGTATTTTGCAGAAAAGCTTGAAATTAAAAAAGGAAATTAATTTTCCTTAATAGAATCATTTATTTCTTGGATGTAACCAAGTAATTCCTCTTTTCCATTGCCTTTTGATGCAGAGGTAACAAAGTGGGGAGGGAGCTCTTCCCAATCTTTTTTTAGTTCATCAAAGTAATTTTTAATCCTTTTTTCAATGGTGCCAGGTTTGATTTTATCCGCTTTGGTGAAAACAATTGAAAAAGGGATTTGGTGCTCTCCCAGCCACTTGAAGAAATCGAGATCAACGGGTTGAGGTTCATGCCTTATGTCAATCAATAAAAAAGCAGAAATTAATTCATTTCTTTTTAAGAAATAATCAGTCACAAACTTCTGAAAAACTTTTTTTTGTGTTTTAGAGACCCTAGCGTAACCATATCCAGGCAAATCGACTAAATGCCATTTTTTATTTATTAGAAAATGATTGATTAGCTGAGTTTTACCAGGTCTTGAAGAAGTTTTGGCTAAACCTTTACGATTACAGAGCATATTAATTAAAGACGACTTACCCACGTTAGACCTGCCAATAAAGGCGTATTCGGGCAAATGACTTTTTGGACATTTTGCAACTTCAGCATTGCTCATCACAAATTCAGCATGGGCAACGTTCATGTGGATCGTTTAAAGTTTGTTTTCAATCATCCAACCATGGAGAACTTCATTGAATTGATCAGGATGTTCCATCATAGGGGCATGGCCACATTTGTCAATCCAATAGAGACTCGAGTTTGGGAGTAAGGTATTGAACTCTTCTGCGACATTTGGCGGTGTAACGCTGTCTTGAGCGCCCCAGATTATTGCAGTTTTAGTTGTCATTTTAGGCAGATCCTCCGCCATATTGTGACGTATCGCACTTTTAGCTATTGCTAAGGTTTTGATTAACTTTCGTCTGTCGTTTACGGTTTCAAATATCTCATCTACAATCTCTTTCGTGGCTATTTTAGGATCGTAAAAAACCTCTTCACTTTTCGTTTTAATGTATTGATAATTACCTCTTTTAGGATAGCCATCTCCCATGGAGTTTTCATATAAACCAGAACTGCCGGCAAGGACAAGACCTTTGACGTATTCAGGGTGATATTTTGTATATAGAAGACCAATATGTCCTCCGAGGGAATTGCCCAATAAAATGACATTGTCTAATCCCTTAAATTTTAAAAAATCATGCAGAAACTCTGAGAGGGATTTTACAGTTGTTTCTATAAGAGGAAGGTCGTAAACCGGAAGCTCTGGAATAATAACTTTATATCCCTTTTTGGGAAAAAAATCAAAAACACCTTTAAAGTTGCTTAATCCTCCCATCAGTCCATGAAGAATAACAATAGGGGTTCCTTCTCCTTCTTCTGAATATCTAAAGTTGCCATCGGTAATTACTCGAATTTCACTCATTGAAAACTTAATTATTGTGCACAAATATATGCATTTCGATTTTATCTATTGGATTTAATTTCAGTCTGTAATTCTGAGTGTTAAATGAGCAGTGGTAAAACTTATCAACAATGTGGTATTAAGTGGTAAAAAGTGGTAAAAAAATTATATATTTGATTGTAATATCAAGTAAAATTAATGCAACACTTCATAGGGACATACGAATGTAGAGCTGATGTTAAAGGTCGGATAATGCTCCCAGCTGCGTTAAAAAAACAACTCTCTGCGAGCTTACAGAAAAGCTTTGTACTCAAGCGGGCAGTATTTAATAATTGTCTTGAATTCTATCCGTTGGATCAATGGGAGAGCTTGATGGAGAAGGTGAATTCACTTAATAGATTTAATAAAAAAAACAATGACTTTATTCGCCGATTTACTGCCGGTGTTAAGCTCGTTGAAGTCGATGCAACTGGTCGGTTGTTGATTCCTAAGGATTTAATAAAACATGCCAATATATCAAAACAAGTAGTCGTTTCCTCTGCTGTTAATATTCTTGAAATATGGGATAAAGACCATTATGAAAAAGCAATAGATGAAGCCACTATGGATTTCGCTGCATTAGCAGAGGAAGTTATGGGAGATCAAAATGAAGACAATTTATCATAAGCCAGTAATGCTTGAAGAAGCGACTCAGGGATTAAACATTGATCCTGATGGGGTTTATGTCGACGTGACTTTCGGAGGGGGAGGTCACTCAAGAGCGATTCTCGATCAGCTTTCCGAGTCGGGGAGATTATATGCTTTTGATCAGGATGCAGAGGCGATTAAAAATAATATTGTTGACGAACGATTTAAATTAATCAAAGGGAACTTTTCACATTTAAAACAGCATTTAAAATTTTACGGGATATTATCTGTTTCTGGAATATTGGCAGATTTTGGAGTTTCCTCACATCAGTTTGATACCGGCGAAAGAGGTTTTTCTACTCGTTTTGAAGGGCCGTTGGACATGCGAATGAATACTGAAGGAACAATCGATGCCGCACATGTCGTGAATCATTACAGCGAAGAACAGTTGGTCAGGATTTTAAGTGATTATGGAGAATTAAGAAATGCGGCTAAGCTTGCTGACCAAATCATCGAAGCGCGCAATTTGAAAAAATTCAGTAGGACTCAACAATTGGTCGATTTGTTTGCGCCTGAGCTTCCTAAGCATGTCATCCATAAAGTATTGGCTCAGGTTTTTCAGGCCATTAGAATTGAGGTCAATGGAGAACTTGAAGTGATCAAAGCATTTTTGCTTCAAACGGCTGAGCTATTGTCAGTCAAAGGAAGATTGGTTTGTATTTCCTATCACTCCCTTGAGGACAGACTGGTAAAACGCTTCATTAGGGAGGGTAAGTTTGAAGGTACAGCAGAGGTTGACTTTTTTGGAAATAGAACGCTTCCGTTGAAAAAAGTCGGGAAATTAATAGTGCCTACCAAAGAAGAAATAAAAGAGAATAATAGGGCCAGAAGTGGGAAACTCAGGATAGCAGAGAAAACATGAAGAAGATTTTATCAATTCTAAATATTGAATTCTTGATTAATGATAACTCATTTAAAAACTGGCGTATCATTCTTTATTTATCCTCACTTGCCTTAGTTATGATCGCAAGTGGACATGGTGCAGATCGGAAGATTTTTCAGATTGCAAAACTGAATGAAGATATAAAAATGTTAAAGAGTGAGTTTATAGAGCAACGCACGAATTTGATGAATCTCAAAATGGAGACGAAAATTATTAGTGAATTAAGGCCTTTGGGAATTGAACCAGCAAAAACACCTCCAATTAAAATAATTATTTCAAAAGATTAATTCAATGGAAAATCGGAAGAAAAAAATAATGAATAGAACCTACTTGGTAGGGCTCTCGTTAATTTTATTTTCGTTTCTACTTGTGGGTAAGTTGATTCACTTGCAGTTTTTTGAAGGTGAAAAATACCGAGATTTAGCATCCAGTCGCACTGTAAAGAATGTCGAGTTACAGCCCAGCAGGGGTAATATTTATGCAGATGATGGAAGCATACTTGCCACCTCAGTGGCGCGTTACGAAATCCGATGGGATGCAGCGGTTCCCTCAAAGACTGCTTTCAATGCGAATAAAGTAGCGCTTTCAAAAGGACTCGCAACAATTTTAGATTTGACACAAGAACAGCTTTTATTAAGACTTGAAAGGGCTAAGAGAAATAAAAATAGATATTTACTTATTGGAAAAGGATTGACTTATTCCAAACTTCAAAAACTTAAATCATTACCTCTATTCAAATTACCATCTTATAAAGGAGGGTTGATTGTTGAGCAGCAAATCATCAGAGAGCATCCATTGGGCAGAGTCGCTGAACGCACAATAGGTTACGAAATAAAGGATACAGATGGTCGCTTTCTTCGTGTTGGTTTAGAGGGTGCTTTCGGTCAGTATTTAAAAGGAGAAGGCGGGAGGCGTTTAAAACAAAAGATTGCGGGCGGACAGTGGAAGCCTATTAATGACAATAATGAGAAAGAACCAACTGAAGGTTTTGACATTCACACCACCATTAATGTAAATATTCAAGACATTGCCCATACAGCTCTTTTAGAGCAGTTAGAAAAGTTTAAAGCCGACCATGGTTGTGTTGTTGTGATGGAAACTAAAACTGGAAAGGTAAAGGCGGTTGCCAACCTAGGCAGAACATCAAAAGGCACCTATTATGAGAAATTAAATTATGCGGTTGGGGAAGCTCATGAGCCGGGTTCCACTTTTAAACTAATGGCAATGATTGCTGCACTAGAAGACAAGGTTGTTGATGTAAATACACCAATTTCAACAGGAAATGGAATACTTACATTTTTTGGTAAATATAAAGTGCGGGATTCTAAAAAGGGAGGGTATGGAACGCTTACGGCTGCCAAAGCTTTTGAAGTTTCCTCAAATACTGGTTTGGTGAAAATTATTTATGACAACTATAAGAAAAACCCTCAGAAATTTGTAGATCGACTTTACAATATGGGGCTAAATAAACGTTTAGGGCTTTCCATACTTGGAGAAGCAATGCCTAAAATCCCTTATCCTACAGACGCAGGCTGGGATGGTTTGGATTTGCCTTGGATGGCCTACGGATACGGGGTAGCAATAACGCCGCTTCAGACTTTAACTTTTTACAATGCAGTTGCCAATAATGGCGTAATGTTAAAGCCTAGATTCATCGATAAGATCAGTACGATTGGGAATGCACCCCAACAAATTTTTGGAAAAGAAATTTTAAACCCTTCGATATGCTCTCAGAGTACAGCTGATAAAGTTCAGCAAATGATGTTTAATGTGGTCGATAAAAAATGGGGAACTGGGCATTCAATTAAGGATGACGTTTTCACGATGGCCGGAAAAACAGGAACCTGTCAAGTCGATTACACAAAAGATGAAGTGCAATACATTTCCAGTTTTGTTGGATATTTTCCAGCAGAAGCGCCTAAGTATTCTTGTATTGTTGTGATTCATAGGCCTGACAAGAGCTTAGGCTACTATGGTTCTACAGTCGCTGCCCCAGTGTTTAAGAAAATTGCAAAAAAGATTTATACTGCTACACCAATAACCACAGAACTTAACTTCAACCAGATTAATGCTTTGGAATCTAAAATAGCTTCAGTTGAATTAACACATAATCAGATTCCTAATTTGAAAGGTTTAACTGTTCGGGAGGCACTTTTTATACTTGAAAGTTTGGGGCTAGAAGTTCAAATCAAAGGTTCAGGTAAAGTCAAAAAACAATCTTTGAGTGTGGGGACAAGGGTTAAGGAAAATCAAAAAATAACAATAGAGTTATCGTGAAACAGCTAAAAGAAATATTGTATAAAGTTGCTATTGAGGCGATATTAGGCACTACCGAAGGCCTTGTCGCTGAGATCGCATTTGATTCAAGAAAAGTTGTTAAGGACGCTCTTTTTGTTGCAATTAGTGGAACTCAAATTGACGGTCATCAATTTATTGACAAAGCTGTCGGGCTTGGAGCGAAATACATCATTTGTGAAAGATTACCAGAAAATATCCAACAGGAAGTGGTTTATATTCATGTAAAAGACACAAAAGAAGCCTTAGGGTTGATTGCTGCCAATTTTTATGACAATCCTTCCGAAGAATTAAACCTTATTGGGATTACAGGAACTAACGGTAAAACAACTGTTGCTACTTTACTTTATGAGCTTTTTGAATCTGAAAATCAACCTTCCGGATTAATTTCAACCCTCGCAATAAAATTTGGTAAAGAAAATATACCAGCGACGCATACAACACCAAACGCTATCACCATAAACAAGTGTTTGAGTGAAATGCTAAAGCTGGGAGTAAAGAATTGTTTTATGGAGGTTTCTTCTCATGGTATTGATCAAAAACGAATTTGTGGACTCGAGTTCAAGGGAGCAATTTTCACAAACCTTACCCACGATCATTTGGATTACCATGACACTTTTATAAACTATCGTGACACTAAAAAAATATTGTTTGATCAGCTTCCGAAATCAGCTTTCGCCTTGGTCAACATAGATGATAAAAATGGGAGTGTAATGCTTCAAAACTGTAAAGCAAAGAAATATGCTTACGCGTTACATCAGAATGCGGACTTCAAAGCACAAGTCTTGGAAAGCCAGTTTACGGGAATGCTTTTAAAAATTAATCGAAGTGAAGTTTGGACTCAGTTATTGGGGGAGTTTAATGCATATAATCTATTGGCCGTTTTTGCAACTGCAAAATTGCTTGAACTGGAAGAGCTTTCCACTTTGAGGGGGATCAGTGTTTTAGAAAATGTACCCGGTAGATTTCAAACGTATCAAGCACCAAATCAGGTAATGGTCATTGTCGATTATGCTCATACTCCAGATGCTCTGGAAAACGTTTTAGTGACCATAAACAAAATTAGAACTCGAAATGAAAACCTTTATACCGTTGTCGGCTGTGGAGGGAATCGAGATCAGGATAAGCGGCCTAAGATGGGGGCAACTGCTGCAAGGTTAAGTTCAAAAGTGATCTTTACTTCAGACAACCCTAGGGATGAAAACCCTGAAGAAATCATTGAGCAGATAGAAGCCGGCGTTGATCCAGTGGATTTTAAAAAAACCATGAGTATTACGCAAAGAAAAGAAGCGATTAAAGTGGCTTGCCAGCTCTCAACGCCTGGTGATATAATTCTTATTGCAGGAAAGGGGCACGAGAATTATCAGGAAATAAAAGGCGATCGATTGCCTTTTGATGATTATGAAATAGCAAAAGAAATGTTTTCAAAAATATTGTAAGATATGTTGTATTATTTGTTTGAATTTATCGAAAAACAATTTCAATTCCCGGGGGCTTCGCTGTTTCAATTCTTATCGTTTAGAGCTTCCGTTGCCATCCTATTATCATTGGTTTTCACTTTAATTTATGGAAAAAAAATAATCAATTATTTAAGGAGGAAACAAATAGGGGAGACCATCAGAGATCTCGGTTTAGAAGGTCAAGCTGAAAAATCAGGCACTCCAACGATGGGAGGAATAATCATCATTTTGGGAACACTCATTCCAGTGCTTCTTCTTGCTCGTTTAGACAATATTTACATTCAATTGTTAATTGTAACAACAATTACAATGGGTTCAATAGGCTTGATTGATGATTATATAAAAATATTCAAAAAAGACAAAGAAGGATTAAAAGGTAAATTTAAAGTAATTGGACAATTACTGCTTGGCGTTTTTGTAGGTTCAGTATTGTATTTTCATCCAGCGGTTACCGTTAAACAAGAAATAGTAGGAGTTGAAATCACTTCAACAACAGCCATTCAGGAAGTATTTTCGGCTGAGAAAAAATCCACACTAACAACAATCCCAATGTTTAAGGGCAATGAATTTGACTATGCAGATTTGCTTACTTGGATTTCTCCAAAACTTTCGACTTATGCATGGATAATCTTTATTCCAATAGTAGTCTTCATCGTTATTGCAGTTTCGAATGGAGCAAATCTCACCGATGGGATTGACGGACTTGCGGCAGGATCTTCAGCCATTATGGTAATTGCCTTGGGGGTTTTCGCATGGGTTTCAGGAAATCTTATTTTTTCAAAATACCTTAACATCATGTACATCCCAAATGTTGGAGAAGTTGTTGTTTTTATTGCTGCCTTAATGGGTTCTTTAATAGGCTTCTTGTGGTACAACACTTATCCAGCTTCTGTTTTTATGGGAGATACAGGGAGTTTAACCATTGGAGCTATCATTGCCGTAATCGCAATAATTGTTAGAAAAGAATTATTGATTCCACTTCTTTGTGGAATCTTTCTTATTGAAAATGTATCGGTAATAATGCAAGTAGGTTATTTTAAATATACCAAGAAAAAAACAGGTATAGGAAGACGGATCTTCAAGATGTCTCCTTTGCATCACCATTATCAAAAGCTAGGATATCATGAAAGTAAAATCGTTGCACGGTTTTGGATCATAGGAATTCTTCTTGCAGTGCTTTCAATTGTAACACTTAAGATTAGATAATGAAAGAAAAAATAGTCATTTTGGGTGCTGGAGAAAGCGGACTTGGAACAGCGATACTTGCCAAAAAGCAAGGGTTAAATGTTTTTGTTTCTGAACAAGGGGCTATTAACGCAACTACCAAAAAGACTTTTGACGAATTAGACGTGGTTTGGGAAGAAGGAATGCATAGTTTTTCTAAAATGTTGGATGCTAATTGGATTATGAAAAGTCCGGGAATTCCGTCACATGCACCAATTGTAAGTCAATTAAAATTAATTAAAATCCCAGTAATCTCTGAAATTGAGTTTGCAGCAAGATACACCTCAGCCACATTAATTGGCGTTACTGGCAGCAACGGTAAGACCACCACATCGCTTCTCACACATCACATTTTGGTTGAGGCAGGTTTTGATGTTGGTTTGGCAGGGAATATTGGCAATAGCTTTGCTAGGGAAGTCGCTGAAAATGACCATGAATATTACGTTTTGGAGATCAGCAGTTTTCAATTAGATGACATCCATGAATTTACCCCTCACATTGGTGTAATAACCAATGTCACTCCCGATCACCTTGATCGATACGACCAAGATTTTAATAATTATTTGAATTCAAAATTAAGGATTACCAAAAATCAAAATCAGCGTGATTTTTTAATTTTCAATTCTGATGATCCCATACTGAAACCAGTAGTTAAAGAATCACTTACGGAGGCAAAACTTCATGGTTTTGGTTTTGAGGCTTCGGGTTTAAATAAAACACATTACACAAGTAATAAAATTACTATAGAAACAGAAAAAGAGAAAACTATGATCAATACATTAGAATTTCCACTTAGCGGAAGACATAACCTGTTGAACGCGATGGCTGCAAGCACTATAGCCAGCCTACTTCAGATTAGTAAAACGACCATTCGAGAGAGTCTGTTAAACTTTAAAGGAGCGCCACATCGTTTAGAGCCTGTGCTTAAAATTCAAAACATCAGTTATATTAATGACTCCAAGGCGACCAATATAAATTCCGTATTCTATGCGCTAGAAAGCATGAAGTCGTCAACGGTTTGGATTGTTGGAGGAGTAGATAAAGGAAACGATTATGAAGTTTTGTTGCCCTTGGTTCGGGAGAAGGTGAAAGGGATTGTTTGCTTGGGTATAGACAATCACAAGTTGCTTGAGGTTTTTGGACCTGTAATAGACATTATTGTGGAAACACAATCGATGAGTGAGGCCGTTAAAATCGCTCATAAAATTGCACAAAAAGACGATCAAGTATTGCTGTCACCGGCTTGTGCGAGTTTTGATTTATTTAAAAATTATGAAGACAGAGGAAATCAGTTTAAAGAAGCTGTTCGTAACCTATAATTAAAAATAAAATGAGTAAAAATGGCAATATCATTTTAGGAGACAAAGTACTTTGGGGTGCCTTGGCATTGCTTTCTATATTCTCATTTCTCCCAGTATTTAGTGCGAGCTCAAACCTCGCCTATGTGGTAGGCCAAGGAACGCCTTGGGGCTATTTATTTAAACACTTTATCGTTATGATGTTTGGGTTTGGGTTGATGTTTGCGATACACAAAATTCCGTATCAATATTTTAAAGGTATTTCAATATTGGCGATGCCATTAATCGTTTTGTTACTTATCTACACAGCCTCTCAGGGCAATATGATTGGTGGAGCAAACGCAAATCGGTGGATAAAAATTCCAATAGTAGGTTTAAGTTTTCAAACCTCAAGTTTAGCAGCATTGGTGTTGCTGAGTTATGTTGCACATTATCTTTCAAAGACTGATATTGATCTGAACAACTTTAAAAGCGCAATACTTCCATTATGGGTACCCATATTCGTTGTAGTTTTTCTTATTTTACCTTCAAACCTTTCTACAGCTGTGCTGATTTTCTTCACCGCCATAATACTTGTGTTTCTTGGTGGATATCCATTAAAATACATGCTCATAATGTTTGGCACTGGACTTTTCTTTGGTTTAGTTTTTATTCTTTTCGCAAAAGCATTTCCCGATATGCTTCCCAACAGAGTTGACACTTGGGTCAATCGAATCGAGAATTTTAGCGCCTCAGATTCTAATCAAGGAAATTATCAAATTGAACGTGCCAAAATTGCAATTGCCACAGGAGGGGTCGTTGGATTAGGTGCAGGTAAGAGTGTAATGAAAAATTTCTTACCACAAAGTTCTTCGGATTTTATTTATGCAATTATAGTTGAGGAATTTGGTTTGATTGGAGGCATAGGGCTTATTGTGTTGTACTTAATACTACTTTTTAGAATTGTAGTGATTGCACATAAATCCCAAACCGTATTTGGTAAACTACTTGTTTTAGGCTTGGGACTTCCCGTCATCATTCAAGCCTTTGCCAACATGGGAGTTGCGCTTCAAGTTTTTCCGGTCACTGGACAAACTTTACCACTAATAAGTAGCGGAGGAACTGCTGCTTGGATGACTTGTATTGCCTTTGGAATAATTTTAAGTGTTAGCTCGGAGGAGAAGATTAAAGAAAACAAGGAAGAAAGTCAAGAATTTAATGATAACCCTTTAGCCGTATTAAGTGAAACCTTATAAAATAATCATATCAGGAGGTGGGACCGGAGGACATTTGTTTCCTGCCATAGCAATTGCTGAAGAAATTAAGCTTCGCTATCCTACTGCTGAAATATTATTTGTCGGTGCATTGGGTCGTATTGAGATGACCAAAGTGCCTGCTGCTGGATTCAAGATAATTGGACTATGGATCGATGGATTTCAGCGTTCTCTTTCCGTTAAGAACTTGCTCTTTCCTTTTAAGCTCCTCTTTAGTCTGGCTAAATCCTTATACATAATGCTAGTTTTTCGCCCCAATGTAGTTGTTGGAACTGGAGGGTATGCAAGTGGACCTTTGCTGTTTGTTGCCAATGCGTTAAAATATCCAACTTTAATTCAAGAGCAGAATTCTTACCCAGGAATTACCAATAGATTGCTTGCAAGTAGGGTCAAAAAAATAGCTGTAGCTTATGCTAATTTAGAACGTTTTTTTCCAGAGAATAAATTGGTATTAACAGGCAACCCAATTCGAAAAAAAATTCAACAAGAACTGCCTGATTCTGGAAAGGCAAAAGCACTTTTTAATTTAGATTCGAACAAAAAAACCTTGGTAGTTTTGGGTGGTAGTCTTGGAGCACGAAGAATCAATCAGCTGATTGCTTCAAAACTAGATTTTTTTAAAGCTAAACAGATACAAGTGATTTGGCAGTGTGGCGCACTTTACTATGAAGATTATAAAGTTCTAGAAACCTCAGACATTTTAGTTAAAGCATTTGTAACAGACATGGACCAGCTTTATTCGGCAAGTGATTTTGTCATTTCTCGTTCAGGCGCTGCAACGCTCTCTGAGCTCTGTTATGTTGGGAAACCTGCATTGTTAATACCGTCGCCGAATGTTGCCGAAAATCATCAAATGCACAATGCCATGGCACTGTCGAATCAGAATGCTGCGCTGGTGGTTGCAGAAAGTAAATTAGATGAAGAATTTGAGAGTGTTTTTCAATCGCTTTTGGAAACTTCTGTTCAAGAGTCTTTGTCTGTTAATATTAGAAAACTAGCAAGACCTGAGGCAACAATACGCATCGTAGACCTAATTGAAGAAATTTTTTAAATGGCTGAAAAAAGGCTGACATATTATTTTATAGGTATCGGAGGGATTGGGATGTCTGCTTTGGCAAAATTACTTTTTGACCAAGGGAATACAGTAATGGGTTATGACAAAACTAAAAGTCCAATTACAGAGATGTTGGTTTCCCACGGAATTGAAGTGGTTTACGAGGATTCAATCGAAGCAATACCTGAAGATTTTCTAAAAAAATCTACTCAGGTGATTTATACCCCTGCAATTTCGAAAAGCCACTCGCAATATAATTATTTTTTAAAGCAAGGCAACTCCATCAAAAAGCGTTCAGTCTTATTGGGCGAACTAACAAAAGATTCAATTGTTTTTGCTGTAGCAGGCACACATGGTAAAACCACTACTTGTGCACTTCTGATCCATCTATTTGACGATACTCAATTAGAGTTTACAGCTTTTTTAGGTGGAGTTATGAATAAACACGAGTGTAATTTGATCCAGAAAGGAAGTGACTATTCAATCGTAGAGGCAGATGAATATGATAAATCATTCTTGCAACTAGATCCCTCTTTTGCTTGTATTACGTCAATGGATGCAGACCACCTTGACATCTATGGGACTAAGGAAAATCTAGAGGAAACTTTTGTTGCTTTTTCTAAAAAAGTTAAAAAACAATTGGTTGTTGCAAAAGGAATACCGTTGGAAGGGATCACCTATGCCGTTAACAGCCCTGCGGATTATTATGCTAAAAACATAAAGACGAAAGATTTGGGTTATATTTTTGATTTGGTTACTCCAAATGGTGTTTTTAAAGAAGTGTATTTAAACTTAATTGGAATTCATAATTTATCTAACGCAGTTGCAGCAGCAGCAATGGCAGACCTTGGTGGATTACCACTAAAATCCACACTAAAAGCGTTTTCTAGTTTCCCGGGAATCAATCGACGCATGAATGTGTTTAATTTTGTAGACAAAACAATAATAGATGATTACGCACATCATCCAACCGAGATTAAGTCGGTTGTTGATACCTTGAAAGAACAATATCCTGAATCTAAACATGCGGTTATTTTCCAACCCCATTTATTTTCAAGAACTCAAGCCTTCATGGAGGATTTCGCGACAATACTTTCTGAATTTGAAGAGGTCTTGCTATTGGATATTTATCCTGCGCGAGAATTGCCAATAAAAGGAGTCACCTCAGAGGTGCTTTTGGAAAAAATAAGTTGTCAAAATAAAAGAATAATATTAAAAAAAGAATTGGTTGAATGGGTTGGTAAAATTGACGCCAATGTCATCGCCGTTTTAGGCGCGGGAGACATTGGTAACGAGGTAAATAAAATAAAAAAATTAGTTCAAAATGAAGGTTAAAAACTACGTATTTTTTGTTTTAATTTTTCTGTTGGTGGTCTGCCTTTCTGGATTTGCTCACCTTAAAAATAAAGACCGTGAAGTCACAGAATTCGAGATAAACTTTGAGTTTAATCTCTCGAATTTCCTCAATGATTCTATCGTTAATAAATTGTTAATACAAAACACACAATCACTTCCGTGGAAAAGCTTAGATAGTTTAGATTTGAATATGCTTGAATCCATAATAGAAAAAAACCCTTTCATACAAAATGCCGAAGTATTCAATTATCCTCAAGGAATCGTGGGAGTAAGAATTCAAGAGCGAAAACCAGTCTTAAGGATTTTGGGAGATGCCAATTATTATATTGATCAATTTGCGAAGGAAGTGCCACTTTCAAAAAGATATTCACCGAACGTTCCTGTTTATATGGGAACGCTGAATGAAGCGCGTAAAAAAGAAGTTTTATCCATACTCAAATCAATCAAGCAAGATTCGTTCCTTGAGAGCGAATTGGCTGCAATTTTTATTAAAAATAACTCTTATTACTTAGTGTTGAGATCATTCGATTTTGAAATAGAAATAGGAAGGTTGAATGATTTCTCTGCCAAGCTAGATAAGCTAAAAATCTTTTGTGCTTATCAACTAAACAATGAAAGTGAAAAAAAATACAAACACATCAGTTTAAAATTTAAAAATCAAATAGTCGGATCATAAATTGTCATCATGAATAAATCAAATATTTCTGTCGGATTAGATATAGGAACCACCAAAATTGTCGCCATGGTGGGAAATAAAAACGAATTTAATAAAGTTGAAATCTTGGGTATTGGAAAATCCAAAAGTCTTGGCGTTCATCGCGGAGTCGTCAACAACATTACACAAACAATTCAATCCATTCAACAAGCGATTGAAGAAGCTAAAACAATTTCGGGAGAGGAGATCGATGAAGTTGTTGTTGGAATTGCGGGACAACACATTCGCAGCCTGCAACACAGTGATTACATCACGCGATCAAACCCAGAAGACGTTATCGGACAAGAAGATGTAGAGCTATTGATACAGCAAGTTTATAAGTTGGTTATGCTTCCTGGTGAAGAAATCATACACGTACTTCCACAAGAGTTTAAAGTTGATGGCCAGGCTGAGATTAAAGAACCCATCGGAATGTATGGGGGGCGACTAGAGGCTAATTTTCACGTGGTTGTGGGGCAAGTATCATCAATAAAAAACATAGGGAGATGTATTAAAAGTGCGGGTTTGTCCATGGGCAACATTACCCTTGAGCCACTAGCATCTTCCGAGGCCGTTTTGAGTCAAGAGGAAAAAGAAGCTGGAGTGGCACTGATCGATATCGGTGGGGGAACGACTGACTTAGCGATTTTTAAAGATGGAATCATTCGACATACAGCCGTAATTCCTTTTGGTGGAAATGTGATCACGGAGGATATAAAAGAAGGTTGTTCAATTATCGAAAAGCAGGCCGAACTGTTAAAAGTGAAATTTGGATCTGCTTGGCCTGGAGAAAACAGAGATTCTGAAATTGTTTCTATTCCAGGCTTAAGAGGAAGAGATCCTAAAGAAATTTCTTTAAAAACGCTTTCAAAAATAATCAATGCTCGTGTTGTTGAAATTATTGAGCAGGTTTATTTAGAGATTAAGAATTATGGTCATGATGAACAGAAAAAGAAATTAATTGGTGGAGTCGTTCTTACTGGAGGGGGAAGTCAATTGAAGCACCTCAAACAGTTGGTAGAGTATATAACAGGGATGGACACTCGTATTGGCTATCCAAGTGAGCATTTGGCTGGCGATACGGAAAGTTCTGAAACAAGTCCGATGTATGCTACGGCAGTAGGTTTGTTGATGAATGCTTTGGAGCATAAAAAGGCAGTGGTTCATGAGGAACCTCCAGCGGTTGAGAATGAAGTTGAAAGCCATAAAATAGAAGGTCTTAAGCTTGAGAAAAATAACATTTCTTCCAGTCGATCAACCATATTAGAACGCTGGGTGGAAAAGTTTAAAATATTTTTAGATAACGCATAAATAGATACAGTCTAATGGAGTCTGATGTAACCAACAATTTAAGTTTCGATTTACCAAAAAACAAAAGTAATGTCATCAAGGTCATTGGCGTAGGCGGAGGAGGAAGTAACGCGATCAACCACATGTTTCAGCAAGGAATCAAGGGAGTTGATTTTGTTATTTCTAATACTGACGCGCAAGCGCTTAATGAAAGTCCTGTTCCTATTAAAATACAGTTGGGGGCTTCCCTGACAGAAGGATTGGGAGCAGGTGCTAATCCCGAAGTGGGTGCTCTTGCAGCTCAAGAGAGTTTTCAAGAGCTAAGCAGCCTTTTGAATACTCAAACCAAAATGGTTTTTATCACCGCTGGATTGGGTGGAGGAACAGGCACTGGGGCCGCACCTATCATTGCCCAATTGGCGAAGGAGATGGACATACTTACTGTTGGTATTGTTACGATGCCCTTCCATTTTGAAGGTAAGTTGAGAATTGAACAAGCCGAAAAAGGTCTTGAAAATATTAAAAAATCTGTTGATTCTTTAATTGTGATTAATAACAATAAGCTCCGTGAAGTTTATGGGAACCTAGGTTTTAAAGCTGGTTTTTCTAAAGCCGATGAAGTTTTGGCAACAGCAGCTAGAGGAATTGCAGAAGTGATCACCCACCATTACCATCAAAACATTGACCTCAAAGATGCAAGAACTGTCTTGAGTAATAGCGGAACTGCCATAATGGGATCTGGAACGGCAACGGGGGTCAACCGAGCACAAGATGCAATCACCAATGCATTGGATTCTCCTTTGTTAAATGACAATAAAATTTCTGGATGTAAAAATGTATTGCTTTCAATTGTTTCTGGTACAGAAGAAATCACCATTGACGAAATTGGAGAAATCAATGATTACATTCAGTCAGAAGCAGGGAATAATGCCAACATCATCATGGGAGTAGGGGACGATCAGAAATTAGGAAGCTCTATTGCCGTAACGATCATTGCCACTGGATTTGGTAGCGAGCAACAGCACCAGATTGTAAATACAGAAGCCAAGAAAATCATCCATACGCTCGAAGAAGATCAGTCGATTGAGCAGCATTTGATGGGGGAGGAGTCACAAATTGACAATCTCACCTTCGAACCAGTTGTCGATAAAGATTATAATTTCGATCCAGCACCAGTTGCGGTTAATCCAATTCCAATGTCTGAGCCTGATGTAAATGAAGAAATAACATTAATTGAAAATGTTGATTCTGAAGAGTCTGTTGATGTTGATTTCACGCCCGCAAACACTGAAGTTGAAGCTTCTCTTTTCGAATTTGAATTGGGTAATATTCCAGAAATCACAGCAGATGAATTAGAATCCTCAACTGAAGATAAGGTCGAAGAGCCAATAGCAAGTCATCCGGAATTTTCGCCTGTAATTGAGCAAGCTCCTGAGGAGAGGCTAAATCAAGAGGGAATAATAACAACCGAAGCGATTCGTAATTTAGAAGTCGTCTATGAATTAATAAATCCAGTTCCAGTTCAGACGCCTGTTCAAGAAGTATTTGAAGAGAAAGTAGCCGCCTTTGGAGAAGACTTTATCATCAATGATTTAAGTCAAGAGACTAATGATTTAGAGGTTTTAGGGATGGAGCAAGTAGAGGCGCAAGAAGAAAATCAATTCACTTTTGATTTTAATCATCCCTTAGGCGATAAACAAAACTCTATTTCCGAAGAAAATGTTTTACATGAACTAGACAATGAGCAGGAAGTTCTAAAAGTTGAGGAAGAGATCCCCGAAATGGTTGATTTTAAATTTGAAGTTGTCGAGTCTCCAAAGTCACCTGAACCTGTCGTTGAAAAACTAGTTGCCGAAAGTTCCCCTTTTGATCAAAGTATCAGTAAGACAGTAGCACTCGAAAATGAAAAAAGAAAGGAGCATTTAAAAAAGTTTAATCATGCTTTCAAACACAGCATGAGCAAGGTAGAAGAATTTGAAAAACAACCTGCTTACAAGCGTGTAGGTATTGATTTGGAAGACACTTCATCTGATGAGGCTGCTTCTTCGCGAATGAGCCTTGACAAAGACAGCAATGATGAAAATCAATTGCGTTCCAATAATTCATTTTTACATGATAATGTAGATTAATATTTTTTTATGTCCTTATTAAACAACCTTACAGAAGAATTAAAAATCGCAATGAGAGCCAAAGATGTCTTAAAATTAGAGGCACTTCGTGCAATCAAATCAGCAATATTATTGGTGCAAACCTCCTCAGGAGCAGGCGCTGACTTGTCGGAAGATGAGGAAATAAAACTGCTTCAAAAATTGGTTAAACAAAGGAAAGATAGTGCTGCGATTTTTAAAGAACAAAATCGGGAAGATTTGGCAGCACCCGAAGAAGCACAAGCGGCTGTTATCGCCCAGTTTTTGCCTGAACAAATGTCAGAGGCTGAGGTTGAAAAAGTAATAGAAGGAGTCATTGCTTTATCAGGCGCTGATGGAATGAAGGACATGGGTAAAGTGATGGGCATGGCTTCAAAACAATTGGCTGGTAAGGCTGATGGAAAAACAATTTCAAATATTGTCAAGGCAAAACTGAGCACCTAAAATTACCTTACTTTTGCTTTCGTTAGATAAATTTAATATCTAATTTGCACATTATTAATGGCTCAGTAGTTCAACTGGATAGAATATCAGATTTCGGCTCTGACGGTTGGAGGTTCGAGTCCTCTCTGGGTCACTGAAAAGTAATAAAAAGCCTGTATTACAGGCTTTTTATGTTTAAGGAGCGCTTAAAGTGGCGCGATTATTTCTTATTATATACCAGCTTTCCTTCGAGTATTTTATTGAATCTCTTATCCACAACGCTCAATATTCATTAGTTTCAGGTAAAATATTTCCTACAATTAAATATCTATTAAACCAAAAACAGCTGCCTTTGCTTTCACAATTCGCAGCTGTGTTTGTATAGTTAAAATTATTTTTAATAATGGTTTAAAAAAACATCTTTAAACCATAATTGCCAATTAATAAAATGTTATTGCATTTCCAGATTTCCCAGCTCGTCCAGTTCTTCCAATTCTGTGGATATAACTTTCTCTTGAAGAAGGGATTTCATAATTGATCACGTGAGTAACGTTGTCAATGTCAATTCCTCTTGAAGCAACATCAGTAGCAACCAAGACTTTGATGGCTCCTGATTTAAACTTTCTAACTGCCTTGCTTCGATACATTTGAGTTTTATCTCCATGTATTTCGTCAATTCTAACACCGTATTGCTTAAGTCTCATAAAAAGCTTAGATACCTGACGCTTTGTTTCCAAAAAGATAAGCACCTTTTCAAATTCTTCTTTTTCTAGCAGGTTAGCCAAAATATCAAATTTATCGTCATCTCCTCTGGTTTTTATAATCTCTTGGTAGATATTGTCCGTATTGGCTTCACCCGAAGAAACACTAACTTTCTGATAATCATCAATGATACCATCAATGATATTTTGCTGTTTAGAATTCTCTGTTGCAGAAAATAGAATCGTTTGATCTCTTTTATGCATCTGGTCAATAACCTTGGTTACATCTTGCAAGAATCCCATGTCGAGCATGGTATCAAACTCATCAAGAACGATTTTGGAAAAGTCAAATAACTTAAGCGCTCTTCTGTCAATCAAATCATTGATTCTCCCTGGAGTTCCAATAACTACATCATTAGGTCTCCTTAGTTTATCAAGATCTTTTCTGACACTTGTCCCTCCGATGAAAACGCTAGAAAACACTTTAAGTCCCTTGGTCAAACTTTTCAGTTCTTGTTCTACTTGTTCTGCCAATTCTCTTGTTGGAACAAGAATAATGGTTTTCGCACTTTTCTTTTCAGAAAGAATTTTATTTAAAATTGGAATAAGAAAAGCACCTGTTTTTCCTGTCCCAGTATTCGCAATTCCCATGACACTATGACCGTCCATTATAATTTCAAAAGTCTTGTCTTGTATCTCAGTTGAATTGACATAGCCTTTTCGTTCAATTCTTGATTGAAGTTCTGGGTGGATTTCCATTTCGGCAAAGCTTCGTGTAACGACTTCTGCCCTCTCTTCCTTGATCTTAATTGATGTATTGACCAAAGTAGTTGGATCGAGTCTCGTCTTCTTAAATCTACCACCTCTTCCTCTTGAATTTCCTCCGCCGCCATTTCTGCCTCCGGATCTAAAACTTCCACCGCCACTTCTGTTAGGTCTTGATCGATTTCCACCTCTATCAGGTCTTGAGTTTCCGTAACTTCTTGAAGGTCTTGAGTCTCGACCCCTTTGCTCAGTTCTATTTTCATCGCCAGATCTTTCATTTCTAGAACTCTCATTGCTTCTGCTTGATCTTGAGTCCCCTCCAGGTCTTTCGCTTCTAGAACCTTCATAGCTTCTGCTTGACCTTGAGTCTCCACTGCTTTTTGAATCTCCTCCGTTTCTTGATCCTCCGTAACTTCTATCAGATATTGAGTCACCTCCCGATCTTTCGTTTCTTGGAGCACCATAGCTTGGTCTTGAATCTCCTCCACTTCTTGAGCCTCCATAGCTTCTATCAGATCTTGAGTCACCTCCTGATCTTTCATTTCTAGGAGCACCATAATTTGGTCTTGAATCTCCACCACTTCGGTCTTTTCTTGATCCCTCTGAACTTCTGTCAGATCTAAATCCTCTACTCCCTTTGTTGGAGCTTGGGGATTGACTGTCGTTAGAAGAATTCGATTTGTTTTTATTAAACCCTCCGAATTTACTTTTGCCAGTGGGTTTTCCTTTACTTTTGTTTGACGAACTAAATTTTCCTTTTCCTTCGGATCTAGAATTAGTGTTACTCTCTTTCATTGTTTTTTTATTTTAATAATGCACAGCATTTCCTATTTAGGAATGATTTGTTAATACGGCATTATAAGAAAATGCTAAATTGGCCTTGGTTGACCCAAATACGGAAAGATGATTTTTTCTAAAAACAAATTTAGTACCCATGTCAATTTCTACGGACGTGCAAAGGTACTGTTTTTATAAACTAAAAACAGAGCATTTTCGTATAGAATTTAATACATCATTTTCAATCCTAATGACCTGTAGCTTATTGGTTTAAGGAAAATGACTCCTTGCGTCTTGAGAGTTTGCTTAATAAGTCAAATCGCATAATTAAGTATGAGATATTTTATTGATGCTTAAGTTTGTATAACCGCATTGAATTCCGGTCAATTTTTAGATTTAAAATTAAATCTCCGATAGGGTCAGATTTTAAGTTTAATTGCTCCGAAACCTTCAATTCTGATGCTTTTTTAAGTTTTTCTAGATTTATATTTTGTGAATTTTCAGGACTGCCAATTGACTTCCAACTTTGATAGGTATTGTTGTTTGACTTGTCCATCTTGATGACCTCAACATGATAGTTGGCGTTTGGCTTAAGCCCTTTTAACGTGATGTCAATAGGGTCAAAACCATTCATTTTTTCACCGTCTGCTTCTTCGAAATTATAAACGATGAAGGAAATTTCCTCGGATTCAGATTTTGTGGCAAGTACACCAAATCGGTTCTCTTTGATTTTTTTAATGACTTTAACCCTTTTAGATTTAAGTTTAGCTAGCATTTCAAACCCAGTTTGAATTGGCTTCGGTGTGTTTCCAGCGGTCAATAATTCCCTTTTTCCTACAAAGAATTCATCTTCATCTGCTTCCCAACTAAATCCCCAATAGAGTAACATTGAAGTAGGAAAGCTATAGTTGTCTTCAATTTGAAATAGTGCGTTCACCAACTTAACCAAGAATAGAGGGGAGGTAATCGAGTTTCTATAGGCCAAATCTGGATAGTCTGCCACTGTTCTATAATAATTTGAGGAAAGCCCCCATTCGTTGATATGAAATTCAGTCTTTTTTAATGAAGGGAAGTCCTTTACTAGTCTTTGTAACCATAAAACAGAGAGCACAAATTGTTGTACTTGGGGTTGAATGTGAGGCTCCTGATTCAGCCATTTACCCGAAAGACCATAGATGTGATAGGATATGAAATCAATCCGAGTTCCTTTTTCTCCAGTCACATAATTGGTTTCATTGGTAACATGATTTAAAAAAGGTCTTAAAAAGTATTCGTGATAACAGGCAGGGCCTCCAACTTTTAATTCTGGATCAACCGATGTAACGGCAGCCACAAACACATCATACATCTTGTAAAACACTTCCAATTGGTCTTTGGGCCAGCCATCTGGTTCGTTCCAAACTTCAAAGTACCATGTCCGAACTTCTTCAGCTCCAAAAACATCAATTAAGTTCTGGGTCGTTGTTTTCATTAGATCTGACCATTTTTCCCAGTCTTTTGGTCCAATATTGACCATTGTCATTCCTTCGTCATTCCCTGAGTTTTCTTTTGATTTTTTTAGAATCAACGCATCCGGTAGATAATCATATTCAACAATGGGTTTAATCCCATTCTCAACATAGGACTTAAACACACGATTTAGATTAGAGAAGTCGTAAACAGGATTTCCATTTTGGTCTTCACTATAGAGTTTGTGCCCGCGAATTACGCCATGTTTTAAATCCTGATTGAAAGTATGATGTGATCTCAGGTATTTGTGAGAATTTGTCTTTTTCATTCTGTTTAAAAGAAACTGACCAGAAGGTTTAAGCGCATGATGGAAAAGATGATCAGATCCTGCTGCTTTCCAGAATTCAGTGTTTTTTCCTACAATAGTATTGGTTTCAATGGTAAAACTATTTTGCTGGGCGTGAACTCCGATAGATTTAGCTACTATTATCAGAAAAAACAAGAAGTAGTATTTTTTTCTATCTGTCATTACTTGAATTTTTTAAAAGACTATAAGTTTTCTGAAATAGATGCTACGACTTTTTCCGCTAGTTTTTGGCTTCCTTGTAGGGTAAAGTGAACGTTGTTGGGTCGTTGTAATTTTTCCATTATGGGAAGTACATAGTTGTGTAAATCATTTACTTGAATATTGTTTTTCCCCATTATTTTTAAGGCGACCTCATTATATATCTTTGACATTCCAGGTTTTCGCAATGGTTTTCTGACCGTGTCAGGATAAGGTGTGGTGGTAGCAAAGATGAGTTTTGCTTTTGTTTTCTTTAATTTTTTCACAATAAACTTGAGGTTTTTCCCATACTGTTTTGGGCTAGCCTGATGTGGGTCTTCGGAGGAGTTACTGTTTTTTTTTGTGATCCGATCAATGTGTTTTATGTCGTGAAGACCAAAATTAAAATGAATAACATCCCATTCAATGTCAGCAATCCAGTCTGAAATTCCCAAAACACCATTGGTGGTTCCTTGACAGTTATACATGCCACCATTGGGTTTCATAGGTCTTAAAACCTCAGCTTTTCCCAATAAGGAATCTTTAACAAACGGGTAATATCCCATTGATATTGAATCCCCTATCAGTAAGACTTTTGGGAGTTTTCCGATTAAAGAATTTCTAGGGTTAAAAGGAATTAAAAATGTGGCTGCTCCTAGGGAGGTGGTTTTTATAAATTGTCTTCTATTTTGCATTTCAAACTTTTAATTAAAAATTTATCAAAGAGATCATTCTATTATAGGCTTTAGAAGCTTTTTAAGAGAAATGGTTTAAGTATTTAATATAAAAAAACAAGTAATATCAATCAATTAATTGTTGAAGAAGATTTTTAACCTCCAAAGGATTCTTTATAAAATATTTAGCAGCAGTTTGTTTTTTTCCCACTTTAATTGTTGAAGCGTGTGGGGGGAGATCATTAAACATATATTCATCGGTCACATCATCTCCAATACATAGAATAAAATCAAATTCTTTGTCACTGATGATTTCAGAAACTGCTGTCCCTTTACTGAATCTACTACTGGCAACTTCAATGACTTTGTGTCCATCTAATAGATGTAATTCGTCAGTAATTAAACTACTCAAAACTGTTTTAAGCTCAACCACCCTTTCATTTGCCAATTCAGGATCTGTTTTTCGATAGTGCCAAACCAAGCTGTTTTGTTTTATCTCAATAAAAGTTCCAGGTGTTCTGTCGGTAAAAGTTTCTAGAAGAGGGATTAGGTTGTCCATCCAGTTTTTCTGCGGAATCCCTTTTTCACTCCACTCGTGGTTTTTATATTTAATGAAATACCCATGTTCTGCAACTAGAGTTAATGGGAAATCATTGAACCATTTACTCAAAAACAGGTGGTCTCTTCCACTAACAATTGCAACATCAGTGTTTGGGGCTTCGCAGAGCGATTGAATTAAATCTAAGAGATTTTCATCTGGAACTGCCAGCTGAGGGTTGTCATTAAATTCAACCAAAGTGCCGTCAAAATCGAGTAAAATCAATTTTTTCTTTGCTGTATTGAAATTTTTGGTCAATTGACTTTTAACAGTTTCATCGACTCTCTTGACTAAAACTTCTTCTTCTGTTTGCGTTTTGGACACTAAAGCCTTCATGAACTCAGTGGCCCAGTGTGAAACGGTATAACGACTCAGCCTTTTTTGCATGCTAGCGTTTCGCTTTTTTTGTTCTTCAACAGGCATTTTGATGGCTTTAAGAATCGACTCTGCCATTAAATTCATGTCAAAAGGATTGACGAGTATGGACTCATACAATTCTTTAGAAGCCCCGGCCATTTCACTTAATATCAAAACACCATCTCCATTAACACGTGTGGCAATGAATTCTTTGGCCACTAAGTTCATTCCGTCTCTAACTGGAGTTATCATCGCAATGTCGGCGTTCATATATAAGTCAATAAGATCGTCAAATTCCATTGCTCTGTAATAATACCAAATTGGAGTCCAGTTAACCGTTGAGAACTTCCCGTTAATTCTACCCACGATTTCATCGGTTTCCTTTTTCAAACGTTTGTAATCAGAAACGTCAGACCTAGAAGGAACGGTTAGCATTACGAGTCTCACCTTTTCGAGGTATTCTGGATATTTAGTTAAAAAAAGCTCATAAGCCTTAATTCGATTAATTACTCCTTTGGTATAATCAAGTCGATCGATAGATAAAATTAATTTGCTTTGATCTGCCCCTTTTTTATGTAATTCAAGTTGTTGTTTTAATTCGGATTGTTCGCCTGATTTTAGCGCCAGATGAGCTTTTGCTGCATTTTCGAATTTATTGTAATCAATTCCCATCGGGAATGTGTTGACAACCACTTCACGAGTGCCTAGGTTTACTTTATTGAAGCTTACTTCTTTTCTGAGGATTCGCTTAACTGAGCTTAAGAAATGCCTTTCGTAATCATAAGTGTGAAATCCAATAAGATCTGCACCTAACATTCCTTCAAGTAATGGCTCGCGCCATGGGAATATTCTAAAAATCTCAAAAGAAGGAAAAGGGATGTGAAGGAAAAATCCAATTGTTACGTCTGGGCGTTCGTCTTTGATCATTTTAGGACACAACAAAAGTTGGTAGTCATGAATCCATACCGTATCACCTTCATCAATATTTTGCAAAACGCTGTCGGCAAACTTTCTATTTACGTCTACATAGGAGTTCCAATGTTGCTCTTTGAAGTCAGAAAACTCGATAAAATAATGAAAAAGAGGCCAGAGACATTTATTTGATAAACCATAGTAAAAATCTTCAATTTCTTCTCCATTTAACGATACTGGAAAATATCTCTCCTTTTTTAATGATTCTTTCAAGGGAACCCATGAATTTTTGTCAACTTCATCACTATTGATGCCTGGCCACCCTACCCACAGGGCATCTTTCCCTTTGTGAACAGAATTCATACCTGTAGCTAAACCGCCACTTGTAGGGGTGAATTCGAAAGAATTTTCTACTTTCGTTATCTGAATAGGGAGCCTATTTGAAACTATTATATTTTTAGCCATATGAATCTTTTTACAAACTTAAATCTCCACAATTTATGGAATTAAATCATGTTCTTGAGCAGTCAGGTAACCTCAATTATGGAATTATAGGAAATTGCAAGTCCTCTGCCTTAATTTATGAAGATTCATCAATAGATTGGTGTTGTTTGCCACAATTTGATTCTCCATCGGTTTTTGGGAAAATTTTAGATAAAGACATTGGTGGTTCTTTTAAAATTGAATGCGACCCATCTTATGCGATAGAGCAAGAGTATATTGAAAAAACTTGCATTCTTGTTACGCGTTTCATAAATTCGGACAGTGAGTTTGAGGTGGTTGATTTTATGCCAAGGTATCAAAAAGACGATGGAATTCACTATGCCCCACCAGAAATTGTCAGAGTTTTAAGACGTATAAAAGGTTCTCCTAAATTTAAGGCTATTTATGATCCAAAATTGGAATATTCAATGGGTACAACAAATACTTATATAAAAAATGATTTTGTAGTAAGTGTTGTTAATGACAGTAAGTACGATACATTGTATTTATATACTGATTTAGATAAAGAAAAAGTGGTGGACGGATCTGAAATCACACTAACAAAAGATCATTTTATCACTATTTCCTACAACGAAAAGATCACAGTACCAAAAATTGAAAATATTTTATTTGAATATGAAAGAACAAAAGTTTACTGGTTAAATTGGTGTTTTAAAACACCTTCCTTCAAACATTATAACAAGCAAATATTAAGAAGCGCAATGACCTTAAAATTGCTTTCTTTTGAAAAAACAGGAGCCATTCTTGCTGCAGCCACGACTTCTCTTCCTGAAACAATTGGGGAGGTGAGGAACTGGGATTATAGGTTTTGCTGGATCAGAGACGCATCGATGGTTATAAAAGTGATTACCAAACTTGGGCACGACAAGATTGTTAAGAATTTCATTAAATATATCGTAGATTTAATTCCGGACAAAGATGAAAAGCTTCAAATCATGTACGGGATAAGTGGTGAGAAAATGTTAACGGAAAAAACTCTAGAACATTTGGCTGGCTATGAAGGTTCAAAACCAGTAAGAATCGGAAACGCCGCCTTTACTCAAAAACAAAATGATATTTACGGAATTTTGATGGATACAATTCATGCTCAAATTGAAAAGTATACTCATGAGGATGAAAAGCATGAAGAACTTTGGTCTATAGTGAAGTCCATTGTTTGGGTAGTAAATAATAACTGGAAGCATGCTGACAAAGGGATATGGGAATTTAGACATGAAGATCAACATTTTACTTTTTCCAAATTATTATGTTGGGTAGCTGTTGATCGAGCGATTAAGATTTCAGAATTAATTCAAGGAGGGAGTTCTGCTACCAAATGGATGCCACTAAGAGATGAAATCCATAAAGACATCATGGACAATGCTTGGAATGAGAAGAAACAAGCTTTTACTCAATCTTATGGTTCTGAGCACATGGATGCTTCTGTGCTTTTAATGGAACAGTATGGATTTATTGACGCCAAAGATCCAAAGTATATAAAGACAGTAAAGGCGATTGAGAAAGAGCTTTCTCATGAAGGATTGTTGTTTAGGTACAAGAATAATGACGATTTTGGAGCTCCAAGTTCTTCATTCACAGTTTGCACTTTTTGGTTTATCAATAGTTTATATAAAATAGGAGAAGAGGAAAAATCTAAAGAATTATTCGATAAGTTATTGTCATATAGCAACCATTTGGGTCTTTTTAGTGAAGATATTGACTTTAAAACCAAAAGACTTTTGGGTAATTTTCCACAAGCTTATTCTCATTTGGCATTGATTGATACCGCATTGAATTTCAATGAAAAGTATTGAAATCAGGATCGGATTTGAGATGATTTTTCTTGAATTTTGAAGAATCAAATATTTGTTATAGATTTATGAAGTTAAATATTTTTGATAATTTAGACTTTTGATGCCTTTTATAAAACAACAGATATGGAGTTAGTTTTGAAAGATCAATTAAAATTAAGAATATTTTATTAATTTTAATGCTGATTATTAAAACACAACCGTTTTATGCTTTATTATTAAAATTTGTTAATGTTTAATGAAAATCTATATTAATTTTTTAATACCCCATTACTGAGAATATTTTTAAAACAATTATAAACTTAATTGTCCCTAAGCAGTTTATAAAAAAACAACAAATCTAACCTACAAATGTTAACCTCAATTCCCACCCAATTCAATCCTCAATCTGATAATTATAAAAATTCATTTTTTTTTTCAAAAGAATTATTATTTAAAAGGAAACTTACAAACATTACACGTCTTTTACTAATAATGTTGACTTCAATATCTTTTTCACAAGATGTTGATCACCCATGGCATTTTAACATTGGAATGAATGCTTTAGACATCTACCCCACCAACCCCAATGCGAGTCAGCCTCTAGCGCCACAAGGCGCGCTGTTTGAGGAGTTTTTTAACGTCAGTGATCACTGGAGTATCGGTGGGCCGACTGTCAGTCTCTCGAGACTTATAAAAAACGATTTTTCTGTTGGTCTGAGAGGCAGCGTTGGAATACTTAAAAAAATAGATGAAAACGCTAATGTTAATTTCCCCTATTTTTCTGCAGATCTTTTTTTGAAAAAAACTTTTCTTTCCAAGAAAACGATTAGTCCATTTGCTACTTTAGGTTTTGGATATTCAAGTTTTGATTATGACAATTCAAGAGCTTTAAACTTAACATCTAAAAATCTCTCTCAAACATTTTCAGGAGGTTTAGGGATAGATATAAGACTTTCAGATATTTTTGGGATTGACCTACAAACAGTTTATAAAAATCCCTATCAAGCAAAAGGGGTCAAACATTTCATTCATCAATTTGGATTTTATTATGCATTTGGTGTAAAAGACACTGATGGCGATGGCGTATATGATGTAAAAGATAATTGCCCAGATGTTCCCGGACTTAAAGAATTTGCAGGTTGCCCTGATACAGACGAGGATGGAATACCTGATACTGAGGACAATTGTCCTAACCTAGCGGGATTATTAGAGCTGGAGGGCTGCCCAGACCAAGATGGAGATGGGATTGCTGATAATGAAGACAATTGTCCTGACGAACCGGGTACCCTAGAAAATAATGGTTGTCCAGATTCAGATGAGGACGGACTTATCGATAGTGAAGATAATTGTCCTAATGAAAAGGGCGCAATTGATAATGATGGATGTCCTTGGCCTGATAGTGATGGTGATGGTATTACTGATAATGAAGATAAATGTCCTGAAGAAGTTGGTGCTATAGAGAATGATGGTTGTCCATTTTTGACTGAAGAGGTTGTATGTTCAATTAATGATTTGTGTAAAAAAATCTATTTTGCCCATGATAGCTATAAAATACAGGGAGAGTTGAATTTTGAAACATTAAATAAGATCAGAGATTTACTGGATGATTATCCTAAAGGTATATTTGTCATTGAAGGCCACACTTCGAGTGATGGTTCTGCTGATTACAATCAAAGACTATCAGAAAATCGTGCCGCAGCTGTGGCGAATTATTTGATTGAAAACGGTATTGATAAGAATCGACTTGAGTCTATAGGTTATGGGGAGACTAAGCCAGTTCACGAAAATGATACCCGTTCTGGTCGATCAAAAAACAGGAGGGTTGTGTTTAGGCCTATGAACTAATTTGAAATAAAAAAAGGGGCTTTAAGCCCCTTTTTTGTTTATGTAATTTTTAAAATTGTTTAAGTTATTTTTAATCCTGCAATATTTTCAACAGGATTCGCTGCAGAAAACACATAACTACCAGCAACCAACACATCGGCTCCTGCTTCTATTAATTGAGATGCATTTTTATCAGTCACACCACCATCTATTTCAATCAATGTTCCTGTTCGTTTCTTAAGGATAATCGCCTTTAATTCACTAACTTTTTCATAAGTACTCTCAATAAATGATTGTCCACCGAAACCGGGATTTACACTCATTAAACAAACGACATCTATCTCTTCGATGATGGGTTCTAAAAGTGAAACTGGAGTATGAGGATTCAATGCAACCCCAGCTTTCATTCCTTTTGCTTTTATAGCTTGAAGACTTCTGTGAAGATGCGTACAGGCTTCATAGTGAACAGTTAGTATATTACTGCCTAATTCTGCAAAGACGTCAATATAGCGGTCTGGATCTACAATCATTAAATGAACATCCAAAGGTTTTGATGCGTGTTTTGCAATCGCTTTAAGGACTGGCATTCCAAAAGAAATGTTGGGTACGAAAACTCCATCCATAATATCAATGTGAAACCAGTCTGCTTGACTGGAGTTTACCATTTTACAATCTCTTTCGAGATTTCCGAAATCTGCTGCCAATAATGAAGGTGCAATCAATGTAGCCATATTAAATCTAGTTAAAAAAAAAGCAACCACATGGGTTGCTTTTAAATTATTACCCCAAATAGGTTTTTAAAATTTTACTTCTCGAGGTATGTTTTAACCTTCGAATTGCTTTTTCTTTAATTTGGCGAACTCTTTCGCGAGTTAAATCAAAAGTTTCTCCAATCTCTTCCAAAGTCATCGCATGTTGATTTCCTAATCCGAAATAAAGACGAACCACATCTGCTTCTCTTGGAGTAAGGGTTTCTAATGCTCTTTCAATTTCTGTTCTTAACGATTCATGTAAAAGCGATTTATCTGGATTTGGAGACTCTCCGCTATTGAGTACGTCATAGAGATTTGAATCTTCTCCTTCTACTAGTGGCGCATCCATAGATACGTGTCTTCCAGAGTTTTTCAATGATTCTTTGACATCGTTGATTGTCATGTCTAATTCTTTCGCAATTTCTTCGGCCGAAGGAGCTCTTTCATGTGCCTGTTCTAGAAAAGCATAAGTTTTATTAATCTTGTTAATAGAGCCAATCTTATTCAAAGGCAAGCGAACAATTCTTGATTGTTCAGCCAATGCTTGAAGAATGGATTGACGAATCCACCATACAGCATAGGAGATAAATTTAAAACCACGTGTTTCATCAAAACGTTGCGCTGCTTTTATTAAGCCTAAATTTCCTTCGTTAATTAAGTCAGGAAGGGTTAACCCTTGGTTTTGATATTGCTTAGCAACAGAAACTACAAAACGCAAGTTGGCTTTGGTTAGCTTTTCCAAAGCAACCTGATCCCCTGCTTTGATTCGCTGTGCCAATTCAACTTCTTCTTCTGCTGTAATCAAATCTACTTTTCCAATTTCTTGAAGGTATTTATCTAGGGAAGCAGTTTCTCTATTGGTTACCTGCTTGGTAATTTTTAGTTGTCTCATTTTGTGGGTTTTGACTCTTTAACTCTTATACGTTATAAAAGAAAAAATGTTTCATATATATGAAACATTTTTTCTTAAAACTATATTAAAGTACTCCTACTTGCGCTCTGGTCTTGGTAATAAAGCTTTTTTAGAAACTTTCTCTTTACGAGTTCTAGGGTCTATTCCAAAATACTTTACATCAAATACGTCGCCCATGTTGACAACATCAGAGACATTCTCGGTACGTTCCCATGCCAATTCACTTACGTGAAGTAAGACTTCATTTCCTGGTGCATCCAAATATTCAACAACCGCTCCAAAGTCAAGCATTTTAATTACTTTAACTTTGTAAGTGTTTCCTACAGTTGGTTTGAACATCAAGGAATCAATTTTAGATAAAACAGCATCAATACCATTTTGATCTGTTCCAAGAATTTCAACAATTCCTTCTTCTGTTACAGGGTCTTCATTGATTACAATTGTAGTTCCTGTTGTTTTTTGAAGTTCTTGAATTACTTTTCCACCAGGTCCAATAAGGGCTCCAATAAATTCATTTGGAATCACTCGAGTAACCATTTTTGGAGCGTGTGGCTTCACATCCACAGCAGGTGCTTCAATTGTTTCTGTTATTTTGTCAAGAATATGCAATCTTCCTGCACGTGCTTGTTTCAAAGCATTGACAAGAATCTCATAAGACAATCCTTTAATTTTAATATCCATCTGACAAGCCGTAATTCCTTCGGAAGTCCCCGTTACTTTAAAATCCATATCTCCTAAGTGATCTTCATCTCCTAAAATATCAGATAATACAGCATAACGGTCGCCATCAGAAATTAATCCCATTGCAATTCCAGATACTGGTCTTTTAATTTGAACCCCTGCATCCATCAATGCCATAGTACCCGCGCAAACAGTTGCCATCGAAGACGATCCATTTGATTCTAAGACTTCAGAAACGACACGAACTGTGTAAGGACAATCCGCGGGGATCATTCTTTTCAAGCCTCTTTGTGCTAAGTTTCCATGTCCTACTTCACGTCGCGAAGTCCCTCTTAAAGGTCTTGCTTCACCCGTACAGAAAGGAGGGAAGTTATAGTGTAAGTAAAAACTCTCTTCACCTTCATGAGAAGGCATGTCGATTTTATTTGAATCTCTTGAAGTTCCAAGTGTAACAGTTGCTAAGGCTTGTGTTTCACCACGAGTAAAGATTGAAGATCCGTGAGTTGACGGTAAGTAATCGATTTCACACCAAATTGGTCTGATTTCATCAGTCTTTCGTCCATCCAAACGAACGCCTTCACTTAGTGTTAATTCACGTACTGCTTCTTTTTCAGCTTTGCTGTAGTATCCACTAATCAAGTGACCAAATTCTTCATTTTCTTCTTCGGTAAAAGACGCTTTTACCTCTTCTTTTACTTCGGCAAATGCAGCACTACGTTCCGCTTTTGAAGTTCCTTTTTTGGCAATGGCATAACATTTGTCATAAGCCATATCATGAACACGCTTTTCTAAATCTTCATTGACTTCAGCAGTCTCATATTCACGAACTTCTTTTTTCCCAAATGCTTCAGCAAGACGTACCTGCGCTGCTACTTGAATTTTAATCGCTTCATGTGCAAACTTAATAGCTTCTGCCATATCTTCTTCAGAAACTTCGTCCATTTCACCTTCTACCATCATCACAGAATCTGCAGAAGCTCCGATCATCATTTCGAGATCAGAATCTACTAGTTGTGCACGGCTAGGATTAATGACGAATTCACCGTTTACACGGGCAACACGTACTTCGGAAATTGCGCATTCAAATGGAAAATCACTTAGTTGGATAGCTGCAGATGCGGCTAAACCTGCAAGTGCATCAGGCATCACCTCTTCATCATGAGACATCAATTGAATCATTACTTGAGTTTCTGCATGATAATCTTTTGGAAATAATGGACGCAATACACGATCCACTAAACGCATCGTTAAAACTTCACCATCGCTAGGGCGTGCTTCTCTTTTGAAGAATCCACCTGGATAACGACCTGCTGCAGCAAATTTTTCACGATAATCTACGGTTAAAGGCAGAAAATCTACATCCGATTGTTTGTAGTTTGAAACCACAGTACATAACAACATGGCTTTCCCCATCTGTACAACTACGGATCCGTGGGCTTGCTTTGCGAGCTTACCCGTCTCGATGGAGATCTCTCTACCATCACCAAGGTCAATGACCTCTTTAAATACTTTTGGTATCAT
>JAFMCL010000038.1 GCA_017857815.1 Flavobacteriaceae bacterium
TATTTCCAATTCCCTGCCCAATCAATTCTTTATTGGGCTTGTGCTTTGTTTTCGTCATGTTGTCCGCAACAACTGAGGTAAGCAGGGAATCAATGGCTCCAAGGAGTGCCAAAGTCAATGCCGTAAAAATATATGGTGTAATACTTGATAAATTAAAATCTTGAAAAATTCCAAAATTTGGTATTGGTAAACCGCTAGGTATTTCTTCAATTGGACGATAATTAAGTCCAAAACCTATCGCAATTCCAGACATGACTATCAGTGCAACCAATGTGCTAGGTATTTTTTTCGTAACGTACTTAAAACCATAAATGATGGCGATTGTACCTAGGGCCAAAAGTAATTCTAGCCAGTTGATATTATTCAATGCTCTTGGAAGTACTTTGAGCGTACCTAAAACTCCAGAGGCCTCATTACTGGCCAACGTTTGTGATTCTTTAAGGATTTGCTCTTCCGTAATATTTTTTGCTCGTTCGATGGTTTGATTAAAGTCTTCTAAAACCAAAATACCTTCTCCAGCTTCTTCTTTTAGAATATTATCTAAAATAACCTCCTCTGCATAAGGTTTAAAATCTTCTACAAATGCAACATCTTCTTTTGGGTAATAGCCAACCACAGGTAGTATTTGAGTTACCAAAATTATTACTCCAATCGCTGTCATAAAACCTGATACAACAGGGTAGGGAATATACTTAATGTACTTACCCAAGCCAATTAATCCCAATCCAACTTGTATTAAACCGGCCAAAAGAAAAACGGTTAAAATAGCGGGCAAGGCCGAGGAGACATCTCCTTCGAAACTTGCAACAATACCGGCAATGACAACCATACTTACGGCAGTCATTGGAGCTGTTGGTCCAGAAATTTGAGTGTTAGTTCCGCCAAATAATGCAGCAAAAAAACTAACGAATATAGCTCCATAAAGTCCAGCGCTTGGACCTAATCCAGAACTCACCCCAAATGCTAATGCCAAAGGTAATGCGACAATACCAGCAGTAATCCCACCGAACAGGTCTCCTTTTAGATGTTTAAAATTGAAAATAGCGTTTGTTTTTTCCATCGAATATTTATTATCAAATTTTAGATATGATTCATTATAAAATCACTAACAAATATAACAATACTTTCTAAAATAATAGTAATACTATTATAAAAAATTGTTAAACTTCATTATATTTGAAATGGAATTTAAATTTAATTTTTCTCAATCTAATTACTCTGTTTTAATGAGCATTGAAATAAAAATATCATTGAATAATGGTTTGTATTTAAAAGAACCTCAAGATTCTAAGCTTGGCAGAAACATCGTCAAGCACAGCATTCTGTTGATTGATAAGTTTGGTTTTGAATCGTTTACTTTTAAAAAGTTAGCGGAAGAAATAAATTCGACTGAAGCATCTATTTATCGCTATTTTGAAAACAAACATTTGCTGCTTCTTTTTTTGGTAAACTGGTATTGGGAATGGGTGAGCTACTTGATTGGGATTAATACGATCAATGTTGAAGATCCTAAAAAAAAGCTTAAAATAATTATCCATTCTTTTGTTTACGCTTCCAAAGAAAACCCGAGTGTCACTTATGTGAATGAAAGTAAATTGCATAGGATTGTGATTTCTGAGGGAAACAAGACCTACCACACAAAAGAAGTTGACAATGAAAATTCAAAAGGTTTTTTTAAAAGTTATAAGGACTTAGCAGAGTCAGTGTCCAATGTTATAAGTGAGATTAACCCAGCATTTAAATATCCATTTTCGCTCGCAACCAACTTGTTTGAGATGTCTAATAATCATATTTTTTTCGCAAAGCATTTGCCGAGACTAACAGACATTTCTGTTGAGAAAAATGAAGTGGATGAAGTTGAAAGTATGTTGAATTATTTTGCAAACAAATTGTTGTCCTAAGTATGTAAAAATCTCAATTCATTTTATAGTTTTCCAATTGAAAGCCTAAAATAGTTTTGAGTTTTTCTGTGGGTACTTTTCTAAAATCAGAGATATATATTTCTCATGAATTTTTGATTTACGGATTATCTCCTTTCCCTTGGCGAACTCTTCCATTTTGGAGAAACCAATGGTTTTATTGTCAAAACCTCCAATAAGCATCATATGAATACACCTTCCTTCGGTTGATTTCTTGCTTAATATGGGGGGGAGAGCTCAATGTTTTATGGGTTTAACAGCGCATTCTCATCCTTTATTTTCATTTGTTTATTTAAGCAAAGTCCATTTTAGGTCTGTAGGAAGTTATGATATTTGTTCCAGGTTCAGCAGTTTGAATTTTAAGGGAGCTTACAATTAGTCAACTGTCTATGTTCCAAAAAAATATAAATCCATATTTTTCAAAGTGTTTTCGGAAGTATAAAACAATTATTTGTTGTTACTGAGCGCATTGTGTTTGATCCATAAGTTTTTTAATTTGGAGTACTTGAAGAACTTGTAATAGGATGACATTATCGAAATAATAAAACCATAATAGCCATCCAAAAACCCCCTGTATAAAATGTATTTTTTAAAAAACTCAAATATTGGCGCAACAATTAATTTTAGAGTAGATACTTTCTTTTTCTTTTCAAAAAGATCCCTTGCAGCCATTTCAGTAAACAAATCCATTTTTTCTGCATGACGACTTAAATTTGGATAAGAATAATGTAATAAATCCCCTTTTAAATGTGATTTTTTATCACTTGAAACTTGCAAAATTTCATGAATTTTGCCTTCCCATTTTGCTTTAGATTTCCTGAACAATCTAAGCTTTTGATCCGGGTACCAGCCACAATGATAGATCCATTGACCACAATAGTTAGTTCTTCTGTTGAAGGAGTAACCATCTTCTCTAAGATTAGATTTCACAAGCGCTAAAGATTCTTTTAATTCTTCCGATATTGCCTCATCGGCATCAAGGGATAGGATAAAAGAATGCTTGGCCATGGAGTTTCCATAATTCTTAGAATTGGAATAGTCTTCAAATTCTTTTTTTATAAACTTAACATCAAAGTCTTTACATATTTTTTCCGTTTCGTCCGTTGAATAGGAATCCACTACAATAATTTCATCAACAACATCTACTAATGAATTTAGGCATCTTCGAATGTTTTTTTGCTCATTTTTTGTGATTATTACAGCACTTATCTTATCCATATTGTGTTACATCCATTTAACAGTTCGTCAAAACTTTAAATTAATCTGAGTTGAGACATGATTGTATAAATTTAATTCTTTTTAATTCTATATACTTAACTTAGTATTTTCTTTTAATAGAGAAGATGATTCTTATAGATTGTACCATTTTATAAATTTATTCTGAGTCATCAATATTTCTATCAGCGGTAAGAATAGAAAGAGAGGTTTAATAACTGTTTCGTTCCCATGATTTTTTGTCATCCTATCACCCTTCTTGTTCCGATTAAATAAATTTGATTTAGTAGTATAAAATTTAAGATAAAAAGAAACCCCCTTAAAAGGGGTTAGATATTCATTCCATAAAAGAAACATAATCCTAGGGCTCCTCTTGTATGTCAAGGGCATGATAAACATTTTGCACATCCTCGTCCTCTTCGATTTTTTCAATTAATTTTATTACATCCTCTTGTTGGTCTTTTGAAAGTTGTTTGGTAATCTGTGGAATTCGTTCAAATCCTGAAGAGAGAATCTCAAGTGATCTCTTTTCTAACTCCTTCTGTATGGTACCAAAGTTCTCAAAGGGGGCATAGAGTAAAATTCCATCCTCATCTTCAAAAACTTCTTCTACACCAAAGTCTATAAATTCCAATTCAATTTCTTCCATATCAATTCCTTCTGCAGGGATCCTAAAGTTACAGGTGCGGTCAAACATAAACTCAACAGAACCTGAAGTTCCCAAATTGCCATTGTTTTTATTAAAATAGCTTCTCACGTTGGCCACAGTTCGGTTGTTATTGTCCGTAGCGGTTTCGACCAAGATGGCAATCCCGTGTGGAGCATAACCTTCAAAGAGTACTTCCTTATAATTTTCAGTATTTTTGTCCGAAGCCTTCTTGATAGCCCGCTCAACATTATCTTTGGGCATGTTAGCAGACTTTGCATTCTGAATCACAGCTCGCAATCGCGCATTGTTTTCAGGATCAGGTCCACCGTCTTTAACCGCCATCACAATGTCCTTACCAATTCGGGTGAAAGTTTTGGCCATTGCAGACCAGCGTTTCATTTTTCGTGCTTTTCTAAATTCAAAGGCTCTTCCCATTATCTGCTATTTTATTGGTTACAAATATATAAACATATAGGAACTACATAAAATTCTTTCTCGACATTGTCAGGTCCTCCAGAACTTCGGTATAGGAAAAATTCAGGTTGGGAGGAAGCTTGTTTTCTTTGGTCAACACCGCCAAATAGCGCATTTGGTTGGTGCTAAAGACTTGTTTGAAAACAGGCGTTTTTAGGTAACGTCGCGCTGTTAAAGTTTTAATGAATTCATAATGGTTAATCAAATCGGTACTTCCCAAGTGAAAAATTCCTGTCAACTTTTGGTTGATAATGAAATGAATTTGTTGAGAGAGTTTTACATCATTGTTTACATTGATGATGGTATTGGGGAAAACCTCAATGGCTTGATTCTCTTTGACAGCAAGGTCCAATTCTTCCATTCTGGGACATTGGTTACCAAAAACCATGGGTAACCTTGCCAGTACATATTTAGATGCTGGTAGGCGCATCAAATCATTCTCTATTCGGATTTTAAAACGGCCATAGATGCTTTCCGAAAGAGTTTTGTCATATTCATAGGAAGGGAAATGTTCAAAAGTATCAAAGACATTGGCAGAGGATAAAAAAACCAAACGACAGTCCAATCTTTTTATTATATCAATCAATATTTCGTGGGTTTCTAGCAACGCCTCAAATGGTCCTCGCAACGCAGAGATAATAAGTTTTGGTTTTACTTCTTTGATGATGGTTTCGAGCCCACCTTCATTAACATCAAATTGAAAGAAATGACGATTGTCTTTATAACCTCTCGTGTTGAAGTAGGTTCCAAAGGTGTCATAATAAGAGTTTAATTCTTTATAAAGTGCATTCCCTATGAATCCGCTGGCCCCTAAAATCAAAATTCTTTTCAAAAAACTGGTTATTTAGGTTTGTAAAAAGGCATTTTCACTACTTTGGCTGGAAGAAATTTATCCCGAATTTTAATCAGTATCGTTTCTCCAAGCTGAGCATTAGAGGATTTGACATAGCCCATACCGATTCCTTTATTTAGCGAAGGTGATTGTGTTCCTGAGGTAACCTGACCGATGGGTTGTTGGTTTTTATCAAAAATAAAATAACCTGTTCTTGGAATTCCTCGGGTTTCAATTTCAAAGCCCACTAATTTTTCCGGAGTCCCTTCATCAATTGCTTTTTGATGAAGCTTAGCATTTAAAAAATCAGTTTCTGTTTTGGTAACCCATCCCAATCCTGCACTAATAGGGGAGCGAGTGTCATTGATTTCATTACCATAAAGACAAAAACCCATTTCCAACCTTAAGGTATCTCTCGCAGCCAGTCCGATGGGCTGAATATCAAAAGACCTTCCAGCATCCATAATGGCAGTCCATACTTTTATGGCTTGGGATTGTTTAAAATAAATTTCAATACCGCCAGCACCTGTATAACCTGTCGTAGCAATTAAAACACCCTCACAATCTGCAAAATCAGCAGTGACGTGTGAATAATTAGAAAGACTAATTAGGTCAAAAGAAGTAAGACATTGCATGGCAGCGATGGCTTTTGGCCCCTGAATTGCAAGTTGTCCCATCTGATCTGAAATATTATAAATTTCCGCATCAAAATCCTCATTTCTTGCCAAAACCCATTGCCAATCTTTGTCAATGTTAGAGGCATTTACCACGAGAAGATATTTTTGTGATCCCAATTGATAAACAATCAAATCATCAACAATACCGCCCTTGTCGTTTGGAAAATAGTTGTATTGCGCTTTTCCAGGAGTCAATTTGTTGAGATCATTGCTACAGATATATTGCAAAAAAGTTAATGCATTTTCTCCTTCAACAATGAATTCTCCCATGTGGGAGACGTCGAAAACTCCGACACCATTTCTTACTGTCAAATGTTCTTGTTTTACACCAGAATATTGGATGGGCATTTGATAACCGCCAAATTCAGCCATCTTTGCACCAAGTTGGTTGTGCCTATCAAAAAATGGTGTTTTTTTCATCCTGTAATTTTAAACAAAAGTATTACATTTAAAAATTAAGTCACACCATTCTTTATCTGAAATAAAGGAACTTATTAAAAGTAAAATGAATAAATATTTTTTTATACTTCTTTTGAGCTATCCCTTAATCATTATGGGACAAGTAACTGATTTGTCACTAGACTTTTTTAAATCCAAAAGAGATGAATTTAGAAAGGAATTGCCGGAAGCAAGTGTGGCTGTTCTTTTTAGTGCTCCTATCAGAAACCGAGCCAATGATGTCAATTATGTTTATCATCAAGATCCTAATTTTTATTATTTAACAGGTTGGAAAGAACCGCACGCTGTGCTCTTGATTTATAAAGAAGCACAAAGAGATGACCAAGGGATCTTTTATAATAAAATATTTATCCGCTCCCCAGATCCTATCGACGAAATGTGGAACGGAAAATATACCACGATTCAAGAGGCCTTGTCAATGGGTTTTGATCGGGTCGATATTCGAGATAATTTTTCAAGAAAAACACCTGATTTTTCTTATTTTGATGAAGTTTTACTTTTTGAATTTAAAAATGACGAACGAGATAATCCCGCTGACCCATTTGATCTTTATGATTTAAAAAAATCCTTTAAAGAAAAGATCAATTTCCCTGAAATTTATGATAGGAAGAAATATGTATTATATCAGAAAATTAAAAATGTTGAGGAATCCTCTGCTGATTCATTGAGAATTGAAGTTCAAGGACTTGTGTCACGAGATTCTACATTGTTAGAGGATCAAATTCTAAAGGATTTTCTCGAATCTTCTCATTTGGACGCCCTCAATGAGATAAGACAGAAATCCGCATTTGCCATCAAGGACTATAACTTTGATTTAGAAAAATTGCCTCAAATCATGAAGGGTTTAAGAGAAATTAAGACCGAGGAGGAAATTGAATTGATACGAAAGGCTGCTTTTTTTTCAGCCGTAGGTCAGGTGGAAGTTATGAAGGCAATCCACCCCGGAATGAGTGAGCGAGAAATTCAAGGGATTCATGAGTTTGTATATCGAAAATATGGAGCTGCCGATCAAGGTTATCCCTCCATCGTTGGTGCAGGAGGAAATGCTTGTGTATTACATTATATTGAAAACAATAAGTTTGAACTTAACAATGAATTGGTTTTAATGGACTTGGGCGCAGAGTTGAGCGGATACACAGCCGATGTTACTCGAACTATTCCCTCCACAGGAACCTTTACACCCGACCAACGTTTGTTGTATGAAATTGTCTATGCATCACAAGAAAAAGGGATTCAGGCAGCTGTAATTGGAAATTCATTTATTGACATCTATAAGGCGAGTTTCGATGCGATTGCATTGGGATTGATTGAATTAGGAATTATAAAAACCACAACTGAAGCTAAAAAATACTTTCCCCACGGTGTGAGCCATCACATAGGTTTAGATGTTCACGATCCTGGAAATTATGGTCTTTTGGCGGCTAACATGATCATTACTGTTGAACCTGGTATATATATTCCTGAGGGCAGTCCTTGCGACCCAAAATGGTGGAATATTGGTATAAGAATAGAAGATGATATTTTGATAACGGAAAAAGGACCTAAAAACCTTTCCAGTTTTGCACCTAGAAAGTGGGATGAAATTGAAAAAATAATTCAGCAAAAAAGTCCTTTAGATGATTTTAATCTCCCTTCAGCGGAGAGTTTATCTAAGTAAATATTCCTTTAAGTCCGTAAAATCTTTGATCGGAATACTCACTTTGTCTCTAGTAAGGGTTTCTTTTAATCTTTCAGGGATTTCAATATCAATTTTAATCGCCTTTTTGACAGTATCCATGAATTTAACAGGATGAGCAGTCTCTAGAAAAACACCATAGTAGTCACCTTCGTTGTTTTCGAGATACTCCTTGAGTCCCATATAACCAATCGCTCCATGTGGGTCGGCAACATATCCATTAATTTCATAAATCTCTTTAAGCGCTTTTTTTGTTTCAGAATCTGTATATCGATAACCTGAAAGTTTTTTCTTTAATTTAAAAATATCATTATTAAATATTTTTTGAATTCGTATAAAATTACTTGGATCAGAGACATCCATGGCATTCGATAGGGTAGGAATAGTTGGTTTTGGTTCATAAGCACCAGTTTCTAGGTAACTAGGAACAGTATCATTGACGTTGGTACTCGCAATGAAATGCTTGATGGGAAGCCCCATTTTCTGAGCCATCATACCGGCACAGATATTTCCAAAATTTCCACTAGGAATAGAAAAAACAAGATCTTTGTTTAAGTGTTTCAATTTTCTATAGGCAATGAAAAAATAAAACATTTGCGGCAACCACCGTGCTACATTAATTGAATTCGCGGAAGTGAGTTGGATTTTTTCATTAATAGTAGCATCAAGAAAAGCAGTTTTAACCATGTCCTGACAATCATCAAAAACACCATCTACTTCAAGTGCTGTGATATTTTTCCCTAGGGTAGTCAGTTGTTTTTCTTGAATATAACTTACTTTTCCCTTGGGATAAAGTATTACGACGTTAATTCCTTCAACATCATAAAAACCATTGGCTACGGCACCTCCAGTATCTCCAGAAGTGGCGACCAATACTGTTATTTTTTCATTCGTATTTTCGGTAAAATGACCTAAGCATCTCGCCATGAACCGTGCGCCGACATCTTTAAAAGCCAGTGTGGGTCCCTGAAAAAGCTCAAGCGAAGCGATGTTTTCTGTAATCTTAATTATAGGAAAGTCAAAATTTAAAGTTTCCTCAATAATTTCTAGAAGCTTTTCTTTTTTAATCTGATTTCCAACATACGGCTTGATGACTTTGTAGGCCATTTCAGCAATGCTCATGTCTTCAATTTCCTCAAAAAAAGTATTGGGAAGTTTTGTGATCGTTTCTGGAAAATAGAGCCCTCGATCGGGAGCTAAACCTCTTTTAACTGCGTCCTGAAAAAGAGTAGGTTTAGAATTATGATTTAAACTATAGTATTTCATTCTTCGGATAGAATTTTAATTCCTTCTTCATTAATCTTAGAAATATGTACTTCAAAGTCTATGCCTAACTTTTGCATGACTTCTCTCATTGCTTGCCCCACATTTTCTGCATTTTCAAATCCTTTGGTTAATGCGTATACTGATGGACCTGATCCCGAAATACCACACCCCAAAGCACCTGCGTTCATTGAAACTTCCTTAAGTTTTGCAAACTCAGGGATCAGCATTGCACGATAAGGCTCGATAATTTCATCGACCAAACTCCTAGAGATTAAATCGTAATTATCACTATATAGTCCACTCACTAAAGCCCCAAGATTGCCCCATTGTTGAATGGCGCTTTTTAAAGTAACTGTTTTTTTTAATATTGCTCGTGCGTGGCTTGTTTTTAATTCAATTTTAGGATGAATAATAACAGCCACCAATTCCTTGGGCGTCGGTAATTTTATAACATCCATAGGGGCGATGCTTCTAACCAAGGTAAATCCTCCCAACAAGACAGGAGACACATTGTCAGCATGTGCAGAACCACTTGCAAGTTTTTCTCCCTGCATGGCAAAATCTATTAATTCATGATTGGTGTAGGGAGAACCCAATAAGTGATTAATCCCAAAGACTGCTCCAGCCGAACTTGCGGCACTACTACCAATTCCACTTCCTGCTTTAATACGTTTGTTAATTTCAATTTCAAAACCATATTCGGAGGGATTCGCTTCTAACAAAGCCATAGCTGCCACTCCAGCTACATTTTGATGAACATCAAGCGGTAAATCTTGTCCAGTGATTTTGGTAATCCGAATTCCTTTTTCATCTGATTTCCGAATGGTCATGTCATCTCCAACAGGATCTAAACAAAACCCAAGGACGTCAAATCCGCAGGAGACGTTTGCAACACTAGCGGGTGTAAAGAGTTTAACACTTTTCATAACTATTGTTTTCCAATTCTGATGATGTCAGCAAAGATTCCTGAGGCCGTAACATCTGCTCCGGCACCAGCTCCCTTAACGATTAAAGGTTGGTCTTTATAACGATTTGTGTAGAATAAAATAATATTATCACTTCCTTCTAAGTTATAAAAATCGTGTCCTTCTTTTACCTGCTGAACACCGACTTTGGCTTTACCCCCCTCAAGTTGGGCGACATATTTTAACTTCGCATTGTTTTTATCAGCATCCTCAACTAGCTTGTTAAAGTGACCGCTATATTTTTTTAGTGATTCAAAAAACTCCTCATTGTTCTTTGTGTCCAAACACTCCTGTGGTAAAAAAGATTCATTTTGAATTTCGTCGAGTTCTATGGATAATCCACTTTCTCGAGCCAATATTAAAATTTTTCTTGCAACATCAATACCACTTAGATCAATTTTAGGATCAGGTTCTGTATATCCTTCTTTTTGAGCTTCCAAAACCACGTCATGAAAAGAACTTCCTTTCTTGAAATTATTAAATACAAAGTTTAAACTTCCTGAAAGTACCGCCTGAATCTTAATGATTTGATCCCCAGAGGCAATCAAATTATTAAGGGTGTCAATGATCGGTAATCCAGCACCAACATTCGTTTCGAAGAGGAACGGACTTCCATATTTTCTAGAAATCTTTTTCAGATTCTTGTAGTTACTGAATTGGTCGGCTGCTGCAATTTTATTACAAGTAACAATTCCAATGCTGTTATTAAGGTAACGGGCATATTCATTTGCAATGACCTCATTGGCTGTGTTGTCAATAAAAATACTGTTCCTTAAGTTTAGTTTTTTAGCATGTTCAAAAAAGGCATCTCTATCGGCTTTAATATCACTTTTATCTAACTGAGACTTCCAATCCTTCAAAGATATTGACTTGTCATTAAGTAACATTTTTCTTGAATTGGAAATTGCAATGACTCTAATTTTAAGTCTTAAATTTTCAATTAAATAATCAGTTTGCTTATCAATTTGTTCCAAAAGTTTACTTCCCACATTTCCAACGCCTGTGACAAAAAGGTTGAGTTCTTTTACTTGAGATTCAAAGAAACTTTCGTGTAAAGTGTTGATCGCTTTCGCTACATTTTTCTTGTCAATGATAATAGAAATATTTCTTTCAGAAGCCCCTTGGGCAATGGCTCTAATGTTAATATTGTTGGTTCCCAAGCTACTAAACAATTTACCGCTAATTCCTTGATGATCTTTCATTTTCTCGCCGACTACGGCAATGTTCACCATGTCCATTTCGATTTTGACAGGAGCGACTTTGTTTAAAGAAATTTCAAACTCAAACTTTTGATCTATTGCTTCTTTTGCGCTTAGGGCATCTTCTGATCTTACACCAAGGCATATGGAATGCTCAGAGGAAGCTTGGGTAATCATAATGATATTTATGTCTTCATCAGAGAGTGCTTCGAACAGTCGCTTGGAAAACCCAGTGATGCCGATCATTCCACTACCTTCTAAATTAAGTAGTGCAACATTGTCAATGTGACTGATACCTTTTACAATTTCACCATTTTCAGAACTTGCATTGCCGTCTATCAACGTTCCCTCGTCCTCAGGGGCGAAGGTGTTTTTGATAATTAAGGGTATGTTTTTTTCCACTAAAGGTTGGAGCGTAGGAGGGTAGATGACCTTAGCTCCAAAATGGGAAAGTTCCATGGCCTCGTAATAAGTTAACTTTTTAATGGGTTTTGCTTGGGTCACAATCTTTGGATGCGCGGTATACATTCCGCTTACATCAGTCCAAATCTCCAATACCTTTGCTTCCAATGCATTGGCCATAATCGAAGCAGAATAATCCGATCCTCCTCTTCCCAAAGTGGTGGTTTCTCCCGAAGCATTGCTTGAAATAAAACCAGGAACCAAAACAACTTTAGATTGATTTCCTTTGAAATATGCTATTATTTTTTTTATGGTTGCCGCTTCACTAACAATGTCTCTGTTGTTGCTCGATTCTGTCTGAATGAGCTCCCTTGCATCTTTAAGAACAGATGCAACCCCATTGTACTTGAATATTTCCTGAATGATAGCACTGGACAATATTTCACCATAGGAGGCAATGGTAGCATTATTTTTTGCAGTTACCTCTTCTAAAAGAAATATTGCATCCAGACGCGACTCGAGTTCATTAAGATGATTTTTTAAAAAACTAATGATCCCGCTTTGATTTTGAATCGGAATGCATGCTTTGATGGGTTCTAGATGACGCTTTTCAATTTCATCGAGGTTCTCTTTGAAATTTTCTTTTCTTTCCAAAGCAAGTTGTAACATACCAAGAAGAAGGTCGGTAATCCCGCCTAAGGCTGAAACGACAACTACGATCGGTTCATTCTGGCTTTTGAGAATTTCTATGACTTTTGAAAGACTTTTTGAATTAGCTACTGAGGTTCCCCCAAATTTTAAAACTTTCATGATTTATTTCTTATATAACAAGCCATAAATATAGCATTGTTGATTGATTTTAAAGTGGCTGAAATTGTTTGATTGTAAATCAAAGATTCGAAGACAAATGGTTATATGTTATGATTTTCCCCCAAAGGGGTTGTCATAACTGTAGTAGCCATTAAAAAATGAGCCATAAACTTGGATTCAAGTGGGGTACAGCTATTTTGAATGGTATGTTTTTTGTATGATAACATCTGCACAAAAATATTACAAAACAGTCAGGTTTAAAATTATTTAGGCAATAATTTTATGTTTTGATTGAATTAAGATACTATTTAAAAAAAAAGCTACCCATATTTATAGAGTAGCTT
>JAFMCL010000020.1 GCA_017857815.1 Flavobacteriaceae bacterium
TCAGTGATTTTGAAAACTATCAAACCTTGGGATCGGATGGTGTAATGCAACAAAATTACCCTTTCAATTATCACTTTTTATCTAATCCATATTGGATAATGAACAACCAGCCTAGTGAAGATAAAATCAAAAGAGCTATTTCAAGCATGAACATTTCATATGAAATAAATGATAAAATGACCTTCCAAGCTAGGGCTAGTTATGATTTTTCGAGTAAGTCAAACGAACAAAGACATGCTGCTAATTCCAACCCAACTAACGTTTCTCCTAACGGAAAGTGGGAGTACCAAAAGTTTACGGATGAATTATTTTACACAGATGCTATCTTAACTTACAATGAGAATATCACAGAAGATATATCTATTAATGCTATTATCGGTGCCTCTCTTCAAAAAACCACCTTTGGTGATGGAATCTCAGTTAATACAGGGGATCCCGGACTATTCTATGCCAATGAATTCAATTTCCAAAATGTTCATACTACCAATCAGATTCAATCTACTTTGAGTAGTAGAGTTGAGAAACAAGCTTTATTTGGTAATTTTGTTATTGGATATAAGGATGCAATATTTTTAGACGTTGCAGGTAGAAATGATTACGCTTCGACTTTAGCTATGACTGGTAATGAATCTTATTTTTATCCTTCTTATGGTTTGTCGGCAGTAATTTCTGAATTAGTTACCTTACCTGAAGTTATAAGTTTCGCAAAATTAAGAGTCTCTGCTGCTTCTGTTGGTAATGAAGTTCCTTATAATAAAATCAACCCTCAAAATACTGTAAATGCAGCGGGTGGTGTTGTAAGGAATACTCAAAAACCATTTACAGACCTAAAGCCAGAGATGATCGAAACAACAGAATTTGGTTTGGACCTCAGGTTATTTAATAATAGAGTAGGTATTGATATCGCTATTTATGATATTACAAGTACAGACCAATTCTTGAGTCTTACTGCACCATCAGGTTCTGGATATACTACATATTTTGTAAATGCCGGTAAAATAACTAACAATGGTGTTGAAGTTAGTCTTAGAGGAGATGTTGTAGAAAAACCTAATTTTACGTGGTCAACTATTGTTAATATTGCTCAAAATAAAAACAAAATTGTTGAAATTCACCCTGATTTAAATAACCTATCCACTGGAGCTGGGGAAGGATTTGGTTCAAGATTGGTTGCAGGCGGATCTATTGGAGATTTTTATGTGAGTAGATTTGATAGAGATGCTCAAGGCAGAATCAAAATGAGCGATAAAGGAGAGCCATTAAAATTAAATGACACTGCGGCTCCTGAAAATCTTGCTGGTAATGCTGAGCCTAAGGTTAGTGTTGGTTGGTCCAATAACTTCACTTTCGGTGATAAGTTTTCGGCCGGATTTATTATCAATGGTAAATTTGGAGGAAAGGTTTTTTCAAAAACTGAAATGATGTTGAATGGATCCGGTACCTCTTTAAGGTCCGGTTTAGACAGAGATAATGGTGGTGTTCCAATTAATGGAGTTGATACAAGCGGAAATCCTGTAACTACTGCTGATCCTGCAGTATGGTATTCCAATAATGGTATTGGAGATCGTAACGGGATTAGTGAGCCATATGTATATGATAGAACTAATATAAGACTGACCCAATTATCAATAGCTTATAAAATTGATACTACTTCTTTGGGTCTTCCTGTTGAGGCCGCTACACTTTCATTAATTGGTAACAATTTGTTGTATACTGCTAAAGCACCTTTTGATCCAGAATTATCAATGAGTACTGGTCGTAGTATTCAAGGTTTAGATAATTTCAACCTTCCTTCAACTAGGACTTTTGGAATGAACTTAAGATTAATATTTTAAAAAATTAAAAGATGTTTAAAAAAATAAATTACTTATTACTAGCTTTTGGATTAGTATTTTTTAATGCCTGTACTGATGATTTTGCAGAGCTAAATACAAATCCTAATCAGATTACTTCTGAATCATTAAAGCAAAACAAAAATCATATTGGGGCATACTTCGCATCTATGATAGAACCCTTAATTGGTGATCAAATCGAACATAATTTGATGAACGATTCGTTCGTAAGACATCTTGCTACCCCAAGTACTTTTTTGGGTACAATAAATAACACTACTTACGTACCTTCTTGGAATAATCCATACATGAGTAACATGTACAGTAAAGTTATGTCTCCAGCAAAACAAGTTATTGAAATTGCTGAAGCAGATGGAGAAGATATGTTTGTCCAATGGGCTAAGCTCCTTCAGGTTACTGCAATGTCAAGAGTAACTGCCATACATGGGCCAATAATTTATTCTAAATATGGTGCTTCAGGAGATGTTCCATATGATAGCGAGCCGAACCTTTATAATAACTTTTTCACTGATTTAGATGCAATTGTTTCTACTTTTTCTGCAAATACAGATTATGTTCAATTTAAAAAATTTGATGCCATTTACAATGGTAGCATCCCTCACTGGATTAGATATGCAAATTCTTTAAGATTACAGTTGGCAATGAGACTTGTTAATGTAAATCCTGCTTTAGCAAAAACACAAGCAGAGAAAGCAATAAGTGATGCTGGAGGTTTAATTACAACAAATGATCAAAATTTCGACCTATTCCTTTATGGAGGTATTTACAAAGAATCACGTATTTGTTTTTCTTGGAATGATACCCGTATGAGTGCTTCCATGGAGTCTATCCTGGGAGGATATGAAGATCCAAGAGTAACAGCTTACTTTGAACCAGTTAAAGATCCGTCGCTGGTAGCTCATCATCCCGACTTTCCTTACTTGGGAATTAGAAATGGAGCAGAAATGTTGGCTAAGGATACTCGAATTGTGATGTCAACTATTAGTGAAGACTTCAAAACAGTAACAAAAAGAAGATTCTTTGATGCTGCTGAAGTCCACTTTATGTTAGCTGAAGGAGTACTTAGAGGCTGGAACATTTCGGGTACTGCTAAAGCTCACTACGAAATGGGTGTTAATGCCTCCTTTGAATATTGGGGTGTTGGTGGAGCTGCTGCTTATTTAGCTGATAATACAAAAACACCACTTGATTATGACGATGTTACAGTAACAGGTGCGACTAACGACTTTGTGTCTAGAATAACAGCTACGGTTGCTTGGGATGAGGCTGGAACTAATGAAGAAAAGCTTGAAAAAATCATGACTCAGAAATGGATTGCTGCATATGGAAATACTATAGAAGCATGGGTTGACCACAGAAGAACAGGTTATCCTAAACTTCCTTACAACTACCAAAACAGCAGTAAGGCTGACACTGGAATTATTCCAGCTGATGGGTTTATCAAGAGGATGTTATTTGATCAAAATGAGCGAACTAACAACCCAACAGGATACGCTGGGGGCGTTGAAGCTCTTGGGCCTGGCGGTGATTTAGTTAGTACACGTTTGTATTGGGATATTGAAGGACCTAACTTCTAAAAAATATTTCAAACTACTACAAATTGAACAAAAAGCCTGTATTTATTACAGGCTTTTGTTTTTAAAAAACCTAAACTTTAAATTGATCAAAATACCATTATGAAAGTCAATTCTTTATTAAAAACTGTATTTAGTTTATCACTTATATTCTTTATTTCCTGTACTCCCTCCAGTGACAAAATGTTTACATTAATGCCTTCTAACTTTACGGGAATAAAATTTAAAAATCCTCTTCAGTATACGGAATCTTTTAATGTTTTGACCTATGGTAATTTCTATTATGGTGGTGGTGTATCGATTGGTGATATAAATAATGATGGACTTTCTGATATTTATTTTACTGGTAATATGGTAGGCAGCAGATTATATATTAATCAAGGTAATTTTAAATTTAAAGAAATAGCAAAACAGGCAGGGGTTTTTGCTGAGGGACTATGGAATACAGGGACAACTATGGCCGATGTTAATGGCGATGGTTTAGTAGATATCTATGTATGTCGTTCTGCAGCGAGTAACCCTGAAAAAAGAAAGAACCTACTTTTTATTAATAATGGAGATCTTACTTTTACTGAAAAGGGGAGTAAGTTTGGTGTTGACGATTCTGGTTTCACCACGCAGGGCGCTTTTTTCGATTATGATAATGATGGAGATTTAGATCTTTATGTACTAAATCATTCAGTTCTAGAATATTCAACACTTGGAAAAATGTCTAGTTATCATAAAAAATTAAAAAATAATGCATATTCTGATAAATTATTAAGAAATGACAACGGTAAGTTCGTAGATGTAACTGATGATTCGGGGTTAATTTCTAATATACTTGGTTTTGGGTTGGGTATTGCTCTATCAGATATTAATAATGACGGATTCATTGATATCTATGTTTCAAATGATTATAACGAACAAGACTATTTATATCTGAATAATGGAGATGGAACCTTTACAGAAGGATTGGAGGACTATATTGGCCATACACCACTATATTCGATGGGTTCTGATATTGCTGATTTTAATAATGATGGTTTTACTGATATTATGGCCTTGGATATGCTACCTGAAGGAAATCACAGGATTAAAATGACATCAGGCCCAGATAATTACGAAAAACTAAATCATCTCAAGCAGAACGGCTTTTATAATCAGACGATGAGAAATATGCTGCAATTAAATCGAGGAGGTAATTATTTTTCTGAGATTGGTCAGTTTTCAGGTGTTTCAAATACGGATTGGAGTTGGGCTTCTTTATTTACAGACTTAGATAATGACGGATATAAAGATCTTTTTATAACCAATGGTTATAAAAAAGACTATACAAACATGGATTTTTTTAACTATATAGTTCAGGAAAAAATTAATGAAAGAAAGAATAATGTAAAAATTAAGCTTACTGAATTAATTGATAAAATGCCTTCTATATTAGAGGAAAACTATACCTATAAAAATAATGGTGATTTGACATTTACCAAAATGAATATTGATTGGGGTATTGACCAAAAAACCTTTTCAAATGCCGCTGCATATGCTGATTTAGATAATGACGGAGATATGGATCTGATAGTAACAAATCTTGATAATCAAGCGTTTATCTACCGTAATAATTCAGAAAAATTCACCCAAAACAACCATTTAAAAATTGCTTTAAAGGGAATGGGAAAAAATACTTCAGGCATTGGAGCCAAAGTGAAAGTAACCGCGGGAGGCATGACCCAAACTCAGGAAATGTTTAATACAAGAGGTTATCAATCCTCTGTAGATTTTAACCTAAACTTTGGAATCGGTAAGTCCAAGACTATTGACCAGGTGGAAGTGGTGTGGCCCAATCAAAAAAAGGAGATCATAACTGCAGTTCAACCTAACCAAAAATTAACTTTATTTCAGAAGGACGCCACACTTTATGTCAATAGAAATAGGGCGCCCAATACCAAACTTTTTCAAGAAGTAAAAGCAATTGACTTTACGCATAAAGAAAACAACTACAACGATTTTAAAAGGGAGATTATGCTACCACATATGCTTTCTACTTTGGGACCAAAACTCGCTATTGGCGATGTCAACGGTGATGGATTAGAGGATGCTTTTATCGGTGCTGCAAAGGGAGCTGTTGGTGGAATTTTCCTTCAAACACTATCAGGGGGCTTTGTCAAATCTAATAAAATTGATCTGGAACCAGATGCCGCCTCCGAGGACATGGGTGCTTTATTTTTTGATGCCGATGGGGATCGAGATATGGATCTTTACGTTGTCAGTGGAGGAAATGAATTTGACAAAACAGACCCTGCTTTAAAAGACCGACTCTACATCAACCGTGGAAAAGGAAGCTTCGTTAAGTCTAGTGATCAATTACCTCAAATAATCAGCAGTGGTTCTTGCGTAAAGTCAGCTGATTATGACAATGATGGAGATTTAGATTTATTCATTGGCGGACGTTTGATCCCCAATCAATATCCATACGCACCCAACAGTTATCTTTTGGAAAATGACGGTAAGGGATATTTTACAGATGTGACTTCCCAAAAGGCAGCGCAACTTGAAGCGGTAGGCATGGTCACTGATGCAATTTGGACTGATTTTAATTCTGATGGTTTACCAGATCTGATTTTGGTAGGGGAGTGGATGCCCATCACCCTTTTCGAAAACAAAAACGGAAAACTGATCAACAGTTCAGAAGATAAAGGACTTAATGATTCGGAAGGTTGGTGGAACTCTATTGCAACAGCCGATTTCGATCAAGATGGCGACTTGGATTTTATCGCCGGAAATTTTGGATTAAATTCTCAATTAAAAACTTCTGTCAAACATCCTGTTAGTATTTATGCTAAAGATTTTGATGAAAACGGGTCTGTTGACCCAATCCTGTGTTGTTATTATGGTGATAAGAACTATCCCACTTTTTCTAAAGACGATATCCAGCAACAATTGAGTATGTTGAAAAACAGGTTTGTTCGTTATTCCGAATATGCGGATTTAACAATTGATCAAGTCTTTACACCCAAAGAACTTGCGGATTCAAAAATTCTTTTGGCTAAAAATTTCGAAACAAGTTATATAGAGAACCTAGGGAACAATCAATTTAGAATTACGCCTTTGCCCATTGAAACCCAATTGGCGCCAATCTATGGAATCACTACCGGGGACTTTAATGGAGATGGCAATTTGGATGTTGTTATGGGAGGAAATTTTACGGGAAGTCGCGTCAAATATGGACATTATGATGCCCTTAAAGGCGTGTGTCTTCTTGGAGATGGAAAAGGAAATTTTGAATTTATAGATGTTGACAAATCAGGACTTAAAGCGAATGGAGAAATTAGAGATATTGACTCATTTGTAAATTATAAGGGAGAAAAAACATTACTGTTTTCAAGAAATAACGATGCACCACAACTTTTTAAATTGAACAAATAGCTCGATTATGACACAGCAAGAAAAATTATTTTTTGCGGAAGAAGGATTTTTAGTTATTGAACCTCTGCTTACACAGGAGGAAGTCCAATTTTATTCTGAAATTTACAATGATTTCTTAAACAATAAATTTGATGTTGCTGAATTACGTTCTGACCTTTCTGGAGCAAATGATCAATCCACAGAATTAATTACCCAGATAATGTTGCCTTCAAAAGTATATCCCAATCTTTTGAATCAGCCGATGCATAAAAAAGCTTCAGAAATCGCCAAATTCTTAATGGGCGATGATATGGTATTAGACTTTGATATGCTAATCAATAAGCCTCCCCATACAAACAAAGAAACCCCTTGGCATCAAGATGCAGCTTATTGGATTGATTTGCCAGATAAAAGAGCACTAAGTCTTTGGTTTGCAATTGATGAATCGACCTTAAACAATGGCTGTATGTGGTACACACCAAAGTCTCATCTACAACCTTTAAAAAAACATTTCCAAGCTGTTGGTGGGGGTCCTCTTCAATGCAAAGGAACAGAACAGGACAGTGTTGCAGTCCCACTTCAACCGGGTTCCTGTGTGATTCATCAAGGACACACTTTGCATTATAGCCGAGGGAACACGGCTAACCAAGACCGAAGGGCTTTTATTCTCAATTTTAGACCCAAAAGTATGGTGGAACTCGAAAGAGTTCAAGGATTTGATCATTCTGGTAAAAGAAAACTAAGGACAGAGGATTAATAAATCCAAAACGTGATTTTATAATACGGACTTGCAATCAGACCTAAGCTGGTTCTCTTTTTTGATAGGAATTACTTAAAGGATTAAAAATACTTCCCTAAAAAACCTAGACAATACTCCTCGTAAATTACTTTTTTAAGAAGCTCAAATCGACTCCTATTATATAGTTAATAATTTTAAAAATAAATACAACAAAACCGAACATATATGTTCTTTTTGTAACATTTTGTGATGAAAACTTATAAATAAATTAACAGAAATTTATGAAATTCAGCCCACGTTTAACTTAACATAAACCAATATGAATAAACAAATCAATTTTATTCTATCCTTAATGATAATGTTAATGGGAGGAATACAAACTGGCTTTTCTCAACAAGGAAAAGTTGTCAGTGGAGTAATTACAGATGATTCCGGCGTGCCACTTCCCGGTGCAACGGTTGTTGTCGAAGAAACCAATTCAGGTGCCAGTTCGGACTTTGATGGGAACTATTCCATTAACGCTTCTGAAGGCCAAACACTCTCCATAAGTTTTGTGGGTTATCGTACCCAAAAAGTTGTGGTCGGTGCTTCAAATTCTTACAACGTAAGTCTAAAACAAGATTCTTTGGAGGAAGTCGTTGTAACGGCTTTGGGAATATCTAGAGAGAAAAAATCTCTAGGTTATTCCGTAACACAAGTTGGAGGGGACAATATTAATACCATAAAGGATCATAATGTTGCCAATGCACTTGTGGGTAAAGTTGCAGGTCTTAATATCACCCAGTCGGGTAGTATTGGATCAGCCTCTCGAGTCACCATTAGAGGAAACAACTCATTAACTGGAAACACCCAAGCCTTAATTGTTGTTGATGGGGTTCCCATCAATGCAGATGGAATTAATACGGGTGGAAGTGTTTACAGAAGTGTAGTGACTGGAGGAGGATTAACGGATATCAATTCTAATGATATCGAAAGTATTTCGGTATTGAAAGGACCTAATGCTGCTGCGTTGTATGGATCAAGAGCAGGTAATGGTGTGATTCTTATTACGACAAAGAAAGGATCAAAAAGTGATCGTATTGGAGTAACATTTAATTCGAATATAACTTTTGACAAACCATTATTTCTTCCTGATTTTCAAAATACTTATGGACAAGGAACTTTGGGTGCAGCCTTCACAGATTTAGAGTCTGATTGGGGCTCAGGTTCGTGGGGTTCAAAATTGGACGGTTCCTCTCAACTTTATTTCACAGGTAGTAATAAAGCCTATTCAGCACAGCCAAACAACGTTAAAGATTTTTTTGATACTGGCGTAAAAGCAATTACCTCCCTATCTCTTGAGAAAGGAAGTGAAAATGCTACGGTAAGATTTTCGTACACCAACAACACTACAGGATCGATATTACCCAACTCAAATTTAGATAGCCATAACTTCAACTTAAGAAGTATTGTCGACCTTTCAGATAAATTGTCTATTGACGCGAAGGCGACATACTTTTCTCAAGAAGTAACCAACAGAGCAGCTTTAGGAGGTGAAGGGGTTATGGCGTATGTATATGGATTGCCACGTAACGTAGCCATTCAAGACCTAGAGACCTTTCAAGCTCCTAATCCTGTGACACCCGAAGAGTTTAAGGTAATTAGTTATGCAGGGCCAAAGGCTAGTACTGGAAATCCTTATTGGATGTTAAATCACGACATCAACGATGAAAAAAGAAACCGTTTCTTTGGATTTGTAAAAATCAATTATGAATTTACAGATTGGCTAAGTGCATTTGTAAGAGTTGGATCTGATATAACAAATATCAAAAGACTTGATGTAAACAGACCAGGTCACCATTTCTATGCAACGGGTAGGATGACCAAAAGCTCGAATACCTATGGCGAGCTAAACTCTGAATTCCTCGTTACTGCAAAAAGAGATTTAACAGATAAAATTAATTTAGTAGCTAATGTGGGAGGTAACCTTTCAAAAAGAACTGCAGAGGGTTTATCTAACTTTGGAGAAGATTTTAAGATCCCTTCAAGGGTGTTTTTAGCCAACACAAATGTTCAAACCGTAACTGAATCTCCCCAGGAGATTAAAAAAGTGAATTCATTATACGGTACAGCTAACTTTGCCTATGATAATTTCATTTATGTAGATTTAACTGCAAGAAATGATTGGTCTTCGACTTTGGGAGAAGATAACCGCTCCTTTCTCTACAGTTCAGCCAGTACCTCGCTTATTCTAAATAGGTTTATTGATCCAGAACAGAATTTATTTAACCTTGTAAAAGTACGAGGAAGTTGGGCTGAAGTGGGGAATGATACGGATCCTTACCAGTTGTACCAAACCTTTAGCGTTCCTGGTCAAGGTTTCTTAGGATTAACAACATTAGGATCGCCTAGTGTTAAATTAAATCCTGAATTGAAACCAGAGAAAGTAACTTCAATTGAATTTGGTTTAGAACTCAGCATGTTAAAGAATCGTTTATCCCTAGACATGTCCGTATATGATATCACCACGACAGATTTGATTTTCAATGTTCCTGTAACTGCTGCCACCGGATATTCTTACTTTAAAGAAAACATAGGGAAGGTGACCAACAAAGGACTTGAAATTAGAATCGGTGGTACTCCCATTCAGACAGAATCATTTAGTTGGAATACTTCTATTTATTATTCAAAAAATGAAAATAAATTGGTTGAGCTGATTGATGGCATAGACAGTTACTCCTACCTTACTACAAATAGCGGAAATCTTTCAATAAGATCACAAGTAGGAGGAGGGGTCGGAGATCTCTATGGAACTGTATGGGATACAGACGATGCTGGAGTCAGAAAAGTAAATGCAAATGGTGCACCTATCCCATCTACTCCAACCAACTATCTAGGGAATGCACAGCCAGACTGGTTAGGTGGGTTTTCTAACACCCTTACTTTTAAAGATTTTAATCTAAGGTTTTTAATTGATGGTCGTTTTGGTGGAGAGGTTTACTCTCAAACCTCTGCTTCTCTTGATGGAAGTGGAGTTTCTCAGAGGAGTTTACAATACAGGGAAACAGGAGTCACGCTTAGTGGAATAAACACTAATACCAATGCTCAAAACACAGCAAGTCTCACAGCACAAGAATATTGGAGTGCAGTTTCAGGTATTGCAGAAAATTACATCTATGATCAAACAAATATTAGATTAAGAGAATTAGCAATTGGTTATCAAATTCCAAATACTAAAAGTTTTGGAATTCAGAGTGCCAATATTCAGTTGATAGGGAGAAATTTATTTTTTCTTATGAAGGAAGCAGATGATATTGACCCTGAGAGTATTTTAGGAACGAACCTTAATGGACAGGGAATAAATGCTTACAACTTACCCACTGTAAGAAGCCTGGGACTTAATTTAACCTTAAACTTTTAAATAAAATATTATGAATAACAGAATATTAATTTTACTGTTCTCATTTTTTGCGGTACTGTATTCTTGCACCGAAGATTTTAATGAGATCAATGAGAAGCCAGATGCGCTTTTGGCTTCCGATGTAAGTGCAAAGTTTTTTGTAACAAACACCCAAACAGCATTATTTGCACAGGATCGCTATTCCTATTGGAGAGGTCCACTGATTCACTTTGATCGTTTCGCAGGTCAGCACTCCTTTGGATTTGCTAGCAACTGGTGGAGTGGTGGATTAGGATATGACTACAATTCGGGTTATACAGATGCTGTATTTGATTGGCTGGCTGGATACAATTCTAATCTGACGGCATACACCAATTTTGTAAAAGAAGGAGGAACATTAGAGAATTCTAAATATTATGCAATCAGTTTGATCATGAAGGGGCTTTATTATCAGAGATTTACAGATACTTTTGGAATGGTTCCTTATTCTCAAGCTTCAAACCCTGATATCGTTACCCCTGAGTTTGATACTCAACTTACGATTTATAAAGGTATTTTAGCTGATTTAGACGAAGCAATTAGTTTGATTGGTAGTGATGCTACTACAGGAAGTGGGGTTGATTTACTGACAGACAATGATTTGTTTTTTAATGGAGACCTTCAGGCTTGGAAAAAATTGGCCAATAGTCTTAAACTAAGAATAGCACTACGAGCAGAAGGAGCCCCTGGTGAGGACTTTTCCTCTAGAACAGCTGCTGAAGCCGTTTCGGGAGGTATTCTGGGTGATCAAAATGCTCTTATTAACCGAGATACCGAAATCAGTCAATGGTCTAGTGCGGTTTATGGTGATATTTGGCATAATTTTTATGGCGGAGGACACTGGTACGTTGGATCTACAATGATTGATGTTCTTAAGGACAATAACGACCCAAGGTTGTCAAAGTATGCCAAGCCAAGTAAAGGTGGGTCTTTTACTATGACGAAGCCAACAGAGGGGGGTAATGCAGACTTATTTGATAAACATATCGATTATATCACAACGCATTTAGACAACTCAGGAGCTGTTTATACAAAAACAGTAACTGCTGAGGGTGTCGTTATCGATCTTGCTGCAGACACTTATTACATAGGCTTACCAGCAAGACTAAATAATAAAATCAAACCCTACTTAGCAAATGACCTATGGTCAGAGCCACAGGACATTATTATTAATAAGAAAAATGAAGGAAAACCAATATTTCCTTTTTTAGTGATGACTTCTGCTGAAAGCCATTTTATGGTAGCAGAGGCGATTGTCAAAGGTTTAGCATCTGCTGGAACGGCACAGGAACATTATCAGTCTGGATTAAGAAGTATTATGAAGCTTTGGGAAGTTGACGATGCCGCAATAGATGAATTCATCGCCACAGAGGACATGGCTCTTTTAAATGGTTCAGACGAGCAAAACCTCGAAAAGATTGCTACGCAGAGATGGTTAGCAAACTACACCAACGGATTAGAAGCTTGGTCAATTATTAGAGACAGTGGATATCCAACTGAATTGTATTCTGAGGTTTCGGACTCTGACATTTATGCACTTGGAAATTTAAACGGTGCATATCCGCAAAGAATGCGTTATGGTTCAAAAACTTATAATACCAATGGCGCTAATACTGAAAAAGCCAATGGAATTCAAGGAGCTGATGAACAAGCTACTAAACTTTGGTGGGCAAAATAGTTGTTCTAACTCATTCATAAAATTTTTATGGTAAAAGCCTGTAAGAAATTACAGGCTTTTACTTTTTTAAAAGAGGATGAAAATTAAACCATGTTGATTTCTTACTTTTGACGTAAACACTCCAAGATGACAAAAAGCAAGCTAAGAAGAGAAGCATTGGTTTATCATGCGAAACCTAAGCCTGGAAAAATAGAGGTAATTCCAACAAAAAGTTATAGGACTCAAAGGGACTTGGCTTTGGCTTATTCTCCCGGAGTGGCCATCCCTTGTCTAGAAATTGAGGAAAACCTAGACAACGTCTATAAATACACCAACAAAGGAAACTTAGTTGCGGTAATCACCAACGGAACCGCAGTTTTAGGATTGGGGGACATTGGGCCAGAAGCTTCAAAACCAGTGATGGAAGGAAAGGCGCTTCTTTTTAAAATATTTGCAGACATTGACGTCTTTGACATTGAGATCAATGAAAAAGATCCAGATAAATTTATTGAAATTGTAAAAGGAATTGCTCCCACATTTGGAGGGATCAACTTGGAGGACATTAAAGCCCCTGAGGCCTTTAAGATCGAAAACACTTTAAAAGAAGAACTTGATATCCCCATCATGCATGACGATCAGCATGGAACGGCCATCATCTCTTGTGCTGCGCTGATCAACGCATTAGAACTTTCAAATAAGAAAATTGAAGAGGTTAAAATTGTTATTTCTGGCGCAGGAGCGGCAGCCATTTCCTGTACAAGACTCTACATGGCATTTGGCGCTCAACGCGAAAATATTGTGATGCTTGACAGCAAGGGTGTAATAAGAAAAACACGAGAAAACCTAACCACTCAAAAGGCAGAGTTTGCCACTGACAGAGCAATAGAAACCCTTGAGGAAGCCATGGTTCAGGCAGATGTTTTTATGGGTTTATCACAACCGAATATTGTTAATGAAAAAATGTTGCTCTCAATGGCGAAAGACCCCATTGTCTTTGCGATGGCCAATCCAGATCCCGAAGTAGGCTATGATTTGGCTTGTAAAATAAGAAAAGATATCATCATGGCGACGGGCAGGTCTGACCATCCCAACCAGGTGAATAATGTATTAGGATTTCCTTTTATTTTCCGTGGTGCATTGGATGTAAAAGCCTCAAAAATAAACGAACCCATGAAAATGGCGGCAGTCAAAGCCTTGGCAGAACTTGCAAAACAACCCGTTCCCGAACAGGTAAATATTGCCTATGAAGAAACAAAACTCAATTTTGGAAAAGAATACATCATACCCAAACCCTTTGACCCTAGATTAATCGTTGAAGTTCCAATGGCGGTGGCAAAAGCTGCAATGGAATCAGGAGTTGCTAGGGAGCCCATAGAAGATTGGGACTTGTACAAAACAGAATTAGAAGAGCGTTTAGGAAGTAATCAGAAAACTATTCGCATGATTCACGATCGTGCCAAGTCTGCCCCAAAAAGAATTGTCTTTGCTGAAGCCGATCAGTTAGATGTTTTAAAAGCCGCTCAAATCATACATGAAGAAGGAATTGGAATTCCTATTTTATTAGGAAAGAAAGAAATCATTTCTGATTTGATGGAATCTATTGATTTTGATGCTACAATAATGATCATTGATCCCAAAACCGATGAGCACGATGAAAGTCGTGAAAAATATGCCAATTCATTTTGGGAAACTCAAAAAAGAAAAGGAAAAACTTTGTATGAGAGTCGCAGTCTGATGAGAGAAAGAAATTACTACGCGGCGATGATGGTTCGAAACGGAGATGCTGATGCGATGTTGTCTGGTTTCTCAAGAAAATATCCGGCTGTAGTTAAACCGATTCTCGAAGTGATGGGCAAAGCCAAGGGCATTGACCGTGTTGCGGCGACCAACTTGATGCTCACCAAAAGAGGCATGCTTTTTCTCTCAGACACTTCTATTAATGTAGATCCTACTGCCAAAGAATTGGCTAAGATTGCTCAAATGACGTCCGAAACTGTTAAAATGTTTGGCGTTAAACCAGTGATGGCCATGCTTTCGTTTAATAATTTTGGTTCTTCTTCTTTTCCACAGGCAAGAAAAGTATCTGATGCTGTTGCATTCTTACACAGGTTTTATCCTGATTTGTTAGTGGATGGACCCATTCAATCTGATTTTGCTTTGAACAGTGAAATGCTTAAGGAGCGTTTTCCTTTTTCAGTACTAAATAAAGAAAAAGTAAATACCTTAATATTCCCTAATCTTGATGCTGCGAATATTACTTATAAATTGATGAAAGAATTGGATAAATCACTTTCAATTGGACCGATTTTGATGGGATTAAATTATCCTGCGCATGTTCTACAATTGGGTGCTTCCGTTGAAGAAATCGTTAATATGGCTGCTATAGCGTCGATTAATGCTCAAGAAAAACAAAAACAAAAAAGTTTAAAATGATTACACAAATAAGAGGACGAGTTGTTGAAAAATCACCAACCAATGTGGTGGTTGATTGTAACGGAATAGGTTACGAGGTCAATATATCCCTTTATACTTATTCACAGCTCACTGACGATGAGAACATTCAGCTATATACACACCTTCAGGTCAAAGAGGACTCCCACACTTTATTTGGATTTCGAACGACCTTAGAACGAGCCGTTTTTAGACTCCTAATTTCCGTCTCAGGGATTGGAACCAGCACAGCACGAACCATGCTTTCTTCTCTTCAACCGTCTGAAATTCAACAAGCTATTGTCAATGAAGATGTTGCAAAAATACAAGGTGTGAAGGGAATTGGTTTAAAAACTGCCCAGCGAGTAATTATTGATCTAAAGGACAAAATCGTTTCTTTTTACGGAATTGATGAAATTCCAGGCATAAAAAGCAATACAATCAAAGATGAAGCGTTATCAGCATTAGAGGTTCTTGGTTATACGAGAAAAGCCTCCGGAAAAGTAGTTGACAACATCATTCAAAGTGCACCTGAAAGCTCTGTCGAAGAACTGATAAAAGCCGCTCTGAATAAACTTTAAAGCCTTTTGATTGCCCTTAGAAAGAATTATTTTTTAAAAAGATTTTGTTTTATTTTCCTTCTTCTTGTTGGAGGGATCGCCATTGGATTTGCTCAGGAAAAGGAGTCGGGCTACGAATTTGGTAAAATTGGGCTTTCAAAATCTATCAGTATTAGCTCTAAATATACCTTCGATCCCGTTTCTGGCATGTATGTGTTTTCTGAAACAATTGATGGATACCCTATCAATGCTCCGATGGTGATGACCCCAAAAGAATTCGAAGCTTTGGTCTTATCAGAGCAAATGAAAGAATATTTCCATAATAAGATTGATGCCCTTGCAGGAAATTCAGAAAATCTAAAGGAGTCTCAAAAGAATTTGTTGCCAGAAGTTTATGTAAACAGTAATTTTTTTCAATCTATTTTTGGAAGTAATGTCATTGACATCGATCCCCAGGGTTCAGTTGGGATTGATCTTGGAGTACGTTATCAGAAAAATGATAATCCTGCAGCATCGCCAAGAAATCGCAGTAGTTTCGGTTTTGATTTTGATCAAAGAATTAGTTTGAGCCTACTGGGAAAAGTGGGAGAACGACTTCAGATAACCGCCAACTATGATACTGAATCTACCTTTGATTTTCAGAACTTGGTTAAAATTGAATATAACCCCCCTAAACTGGAGGATATTGATAATGTTATTCCTAAAGAACTAGCTTCAAAATATGAAGGGATCAATGAAAATATTAATTCAGTTGCCCAAAAAGGAGCACAAGTACAGCAAAAAATAGGGGATTATAAAAGCACCTATGACGATGCTCGACAAAAAATCATTAATTTAAAAAACAAATCAAACAGCCTTTCCTCTTCAGGTTTTTCAGGAGTTGGGAACAATGTTTCTAGCTATTTAAATGGTCAAGTTACCGAAGATGCCATTTTACAAAATATAAATATTGGGAACATTAGTATGCCCCTAAACAGTAGCCTTATCCAAGGAGCACAAAGTCTTTTTGGAGTTCGTGCAGATTTGAAATTCGGAAAAACATTAATTACAGGGGTGTTTTCAGAACAAAGGTCTCAGTCTCAAAACATTGTTGCTCAGGGGGGAGGAACAGTTCAGGAATTTGACATTTTTGCGTTAGATTACGAAGAAGATCGCCATTATTTTTTGGCCCATTATTTTAGAGATCAATATGACAATGCTTTAAAAACTTATCCTTACATAAACTCGAGTGTAAATATTACCCGAATTGAGGTTTGGGTTACCAACCGGGGTTCCAGAACACAAAATATAAGAAACATTATTGGGTTTCAAGATCTAGGAGAAAGCAACCCTGAAAGAACCACTTTAGATAAACGGATTACCAATTTCTTTACTGGTAGTAACATTCTTTCCCCTCCTTCAAATGAGAGCAATCGATTGAATCCTAAGGCCATTGGTCAGGGAGGTATTTTAGGAAGCTCCGTTCGGGACATTGCTTCTGTGAGCAATTCTTTTGGGGCAAATAGTACAGTTATTAGAGAAGGTTTTGATTATGCTGTTTTAGAAAGTGCAAGAAAACTTAACACATCAGAATACAAGTTGCATCCTCAACTAGGATATATTTCTTTAAATCAGCGTTTAAGTAACGATGAGGTGCTTGCTGTGGCTTATCAATACACCGTTGGAGGAAAGCTTTATCAAGTAGGAGAATTTGCCACAGGAAGCGTTGAAGGAACCACAACAACTCAAAACACTGCCAACCAAACCAAAGTGGTGAATAATAACAGCTTGGTGGTAAAATTAATAAAAAGTAACATCACTGATGTCAGACAACCCATATGGGATTTAATGATGAAAAACATCTATAACACAGGGGCATACCAAATGTCGGAAGAGAATTTTAGGTTAAATATTCTCTATACAGATCCTTCTCCAATCAATTATATTCAACCGATTGACAAAGGGATTTGGCCTGAGGCGTTAGAGAATCAAATTCTATTGAATACATTTAATTTAGATAAGCTTAATTTCTATCAAGATCCACTTCCTGAGGGAGATGGTTTTTTTGATTATTTGCCAGGGATAACCATAGAGCCTCAATTCGGGAGAATAATTTTCCCTAACGTAGAACCCTTTGGAGAATACCTCTTCGAGTTGTTGGACAACCCAAGTTCGCAGCAAGAAGATTATAAGAGCCCTCAGACATATAATGCAAATCAAAAAAAATATGTATTTCAAGAAATGTACAGCCAAACAAAAGCAGGTGCATTCGAAACCAGTGAGAAAAATAAATTTCAACTGAAAGGCCGCTATAAGTCTGAGGGCGGTGATGGAATTCCCATTGGGGCTTTTAATGTACCTCGAGGTTCCGTTAAAGTAACTGCAGGAGGAAGGGTGCTGGTAGAAGGAATTGATTATACGGTGAACTATGCCATTGGGCGTGTTAAGATTATAGACCCATCATTACAAGCTTCCAATGTTCCAATTAGTATTTCGGTGGAAAACAATTCCTTTTTTAACCAACAAAACAAAAGGTTTTCCGGGGTGAATATTACCCATCAATTCAATGAAAAATTCGTCTTAGGAGGAACATTATTGAACCTTAGTGAGAATCCAATAACTCAAAAAGCTAATTATGGCACCGAGCCAGTTAACAATACCATGATTGGTTTAAATACTAATTTTTCTACAGAAATACCGTTTTTTACCCGCCTGGTAAATAAAATACCCACCATTTCGACCGATGTCCCTTCGCTACTCTCCTTTAGGGGGGAAGTTGCCAGACTGATTGCTGGAAAACCGAAAAGAACTGAATTGGGAGGAGAAGCAAATGTTTATATTGATGATTTTGAGGGAGCTCAAACAAACATTGACATTAAAGGACATATGGCATGGAAGCTTTCTAGTGTTCCCTTTAAAAACTTCAAAGGATCAAATCTTAATAATGGGGATATAGCTTCGGGCTTTGGTAGAGCGAAGTTGTCTTGGTATTCAATTGATCCAATTTTTTATGCTGGAGGAAGGCCTTCAGGGATTGATAATGATGACATATCTTTAAATACCACCCGAAGAATTTTCATTAAAGAAATATTTCCAGAACAAGATTTGGTTCAAGGAACTACTTCTGTTCAGACAACACTCGACTTAGCATATTATCCTGAAGAAAAAGGGCCTTACAATAATGAAAAAGAGGAAGATTTTAATAATAATGTTTCTGAGAATTGGGCAGGAATAATGCGTCCCATAAGTTCAACTAATTTTGAGAAATCGAATGTTGAGTTCATTCAATTTTGGTTATTAGACACTTTTTCAGAAATGACAACAACTGAGGAGGACTTGGGAAATCTTTATTTTCATTTGGGAAATATCTCAGAAGATGTCCTTAAGGATGGACGCAAGCAATTTGAAAATGGTTTGCCAGGTCAGAGTTCTGAAAACTTAGTTCATGAAACTGCATGGGGAAAAGTACCCTCAACCCAGTCCTTAATTTATGCATTTAATACGGTTCCTGAAGATCGTGAAATTCAAGATCTAGGTTTTGATGGTCTCACTGATGCCGAAGAAAAACTTATCTACACAGAAGGTCCTGATAATGACCCTGCTGGAGACAACTACAAATATTTTGTTGAGGCTGATGGAGGGGTATTGGATCGATACAAAAATTATAATGGTTCTCAAGGGAATTCCCCCATTGCGTTTTCTAATACCAGCCGAGGGAATACTACCGAGCCTGACACCGAAGACATCAATAGAGACCAAAGCATGAACACCATAGATAGTTATTTTGAATATCGCATTCCGATTTCGAAATCAATGGGGGTTGGAAATCATCCCTTTATTAGTGATGTCAGGGAAAATGTAAAAGTAACTGCTCCTAATGGTGATGAAATCAATACCCGTTGGATTCAGTTTAAAGTTCCAGTCCAGAAAGGCTATTATGAAGGGACACAGTACGACGAGTATTTCGATGCCATCAACGCCATTGAAGACCTGCGTTCTATTCGCTTCATGAGAATGGTTTTAAACGGTTTTTCGGAACAGGTGGTCTTACGGTTTGGGACACTCGATTTGGTTCGTGGTGACTGGAGAAGATACAATCAGGATTTAAATGAAAATATTGCAAAAAATGGCAATACAACGGTTGATATTAGTACAGTTAATATATTAGAAAATGAAAATAGAATTCCGGTAAATTACATACTACCTCCTGGGATTGAAAGAGAACAAATCAATAGTAATAACACTGTGGTTAGGCAAAATGAACAGTCATTGTCGATTAAAGTTTGTGATTTACAACCCCAAGATTCTCGAGCAGTATTCAAAAACATTCAGCTTGACATTAGACAATATAAAAACTTAAAGATGTTTATTCATGCGGAGTCAATTTCAGGGCAACAACCATTGCCAGGTTCGGGAACATCAGAAGAGTATGATAAGCGTATGGTGGCCTTTATTCGTTTGGGAACGGACTTTAAGGACAACTATTATCAGATCGAGGTCCCACTAAAACCGACTGAATTTATGGAAAATACTTCCAATAAATTATCAGCAGATGCGGTTTGGAATCCGGAGTCAAATTCAATCGAAGTTCCAATTTCATTACTTTCTAAGCTTAAGTCAGCCGCAATAAACAGCGGTACTTTGGGAAGTGTTTCCTATTTTGATGAAGACATGAACCCCATAGAAGAGTTTTCTCCCATAAGTAGTTTGGCTGGATTTAAAAAGTATAAATATTCAGTTAAAGGTAATCCATCATTAGGCGCAATAAAAACCTTAATGATAGGGGTTAAAAACCCATCTACTCAGCTTGGAGATGATCTTTGTGGAGAAGTTTGGTTTAACGAATTGCGAATTGCAGGCATTGATTCTGAAGGCGGCTGGGCAGCGATTGGAGCATTGGACGCCAACTTTGCAGACTTTGCCAGTATTGCGGCAACTGGAAAATATTCTTCGGTTGGATTTGGTTCAATTGATCAAACTCCCAACCAAAGTAATCGTGAAGAATTGAAACAATACGATTTGGTTTCTAGTGTCAATTTAGGTCAGCTTTTACCGCAAAAATGGGGCATTCAAGTTCCTTTGAATCTGAATTTAGGAGAAACTTTTATTACTCCCGAATACGACCCCTTTTATCAAGACATTTTATTGGAAGAACGATTGAGCTCCTCCAGTAGAGCTTCTCAAAAAGATTCAATTAAAAATCAAGCGATTGATTACACCCGAAGAAGAAGTATTAGTTTGATTGGGGTAAGAAAAATTAGCACAGGTGACAAGCCTCTTAAATTTTACAGTCCCGAAAACATAGATTTATCTTATGCTTATAATGAGATGACGCACCACGATTATGAAATTGAAAGTCAAACCGACCTGAACCTTCAGCTGGGGGCCAACTATGGCTACTCATTCAAGCCTTTTGAGATCAATCCATTTAAAAAAACCAAGGCTTTTAATCGGAAAAAATATTGGGAATGGCTCAAACAACTAAACTTTAATTTGCTTCCATCCAGTCTCGAAATTACTTCAAAATTTAATAGAACTTTTACCAATCAACAATTTCGTCAGGTTTATATCGAAGGTGTCGATAATTCAGCTCAAATCCCTTTTCCAGATCTTCAACTTCGAAATTATTTATTTGATTGGTCGTATACCATTAATCATAATTTAACGCGTTCGTTGCGTTTTACTTTTAACGCTACGAATAATAATATTGTTAGAAATTTTTTAGAAACTGACGCTGAAGGTAAAACAGACGTAAATAAAAGTTTAGACATCTGGGATGGGATTTGGGATACGGGTCAGAGTGATCGTCATTTTCAGTCACTTTCCCTAAATTATAAAATCCCATTGCGATACATCCCTTTCCTTAACTTCATTGATGCAAATTATAATTACACAGGTGACTTTAGCTGGCAACGTGGATCAAATGCGTTGTCTGCAGTTCAGAGTGCCGATGGACAAATTTTAGGACAAATCAACACCATCCAAAACGCAAACACTAAAACACTTACTGGCGTCATTAATTTTGAAAAGTTTTACAAAATGCTTGGTTTGAATAAGAAAAAATCAGCGTTTGACAAAACCTTAGACAAAAATTCAAAAGATAAAAAGGACAGTAATAAAAAGCCAAAAAAAGGGGTTCAGATGATCGGCGATATCCTTTCATCAATCAAAAGACTTCAGGCAAACTATTCGGAAAACAATGGGAAAGTACTGCCAGGATACCTCCCCAGCATCGGCTTCATTGGGACAACAAACCCTACGCTTGGATTTACGTTTGGAAGCCAAGCTGACATTCGTTATGAGATCGCCAAGAAAGGATGGCTAACCTCTTTCCCAAATTTTTCACAACCCTTCACTCAGGTGCACAATAACAAACTGAACATTTCGGCACAAATTAATCCATTAAAAGATTTGACCATTGATTTGAATGCTGAGCGGACTTTTTCCCAAAATATTTCAGAAAACTATAGTGTTGATAATCAAGAATATATTGCTTTAAATACAACTGAATACGGCAATTTTGGAATTTCTACGCTGATGATTAAAACTGCGTTTAATGATGGCGGGGGAGGTGCCTTTAGTTCTAGTTTTGAAAAATTCAGATCCAACCGATTGATCGTTGCGAGAAGACTGGCTGAAAACTACAATCTTTCTCCAACTGATGTTGATCAAGAAGGCTATCCAAATGGATTTAATAAAAACCATCAATCTGTCCTGATTACATCATTTTTATCAGCATATACGGGAACTTCTCCAGAAAATATTTCGCTAGACCCTGTTCAGAAAACACCTTTACCAAATTGGAATATTAAATACACTGGACTGACTAAAATTAAGTCATTGGGTAAGATTTTCAATCGTTTTTCCATTGCGCACGGCTACCGCTCAAGTCATACCATTACCAACTTTCAAACCAATTTGGAGTACGATCCCTTTCAGCCATTAGCCAAAGATCAGTTAGGGAATTTTATATCCCCAAAATTTTATTCAAATATCAATTTGGTGGAACAGTTTAATCCTCTTATTCGTTTTGATATTGAGTTTAAAAATTCAATAAAGATATTGGCGGAGGTGAAAAAAGAACGCGCGCTTTCTTTGAGTCTTGACAATAGCTTGCTGACGGAATCAAATGGTAATGAGCTCATAATGGGAATGGGATATCGGGTTAAGGACTTAAGGATTCGAACCAATGTCGGTGGGAGACGAGTTACTCTAAGTGGAGATTTAAATCTAAAGGCTGATTTTTCTTTCAGGGAAAATAAAACCATACTCAGAAATTTAGAATATGACAACAATCAGGTTACGGCCGGACAGACCCTATTGTCCATTAAGTTTACTGCGGATTATGCCCTCTCAAAAAACTTGACGAGTTTGTTTTTTTACGATCACAGTTTTTCTGAATTTGCAATTTCTACTGCATTTCCCCAAACCTCTATCCGTTCGGGAATTACCATTCGATATAATTTTGGAAACTAGCGACTAAATTCATTCCTTTGTTTCTTAAATAAAAAAAAAATGAATATTCCTCCGGATTTAAAATACAGTAAAGACCACGAATGGATCAAAGTTGATGGAGATACAGCAATTATTGGGATCACTGACTTTGCACAGCGCGAGTTGGGAGACATTGTCTACGTTGAAATCGAAAGCGTAGGAGAGGAGCTTGAGGAGCAGAACGTTTTCGGAACCGTAGAGGCTGTAAAAACCGTTTCGGATCTCTTTATGCCATTAAATGGAGAGGTGCTTGAATTTAACACGGCACTAGAAGATACACCAGAGGCGGTAAACGAAGATCCGTATGAATCAGGATGGATGATTAAAATTAAAATTCAAAACCCCGACCAGTTAAACGAATTGTTAGACGCAGATCAATATAAATCATTAATCGAAGCTTAAGCTTAATTGAATTATCAAAAAAAATTGAGTTCGAAACACAAAAAGAACTTGTTTATAATCGATTTTTTTTTAGCTTAGCATACTAAATTCACAATGACAATGCAACCCAAGAAAAACGAGAAGGCAGATTTGTCTAAAAATAGCAGCTTATACTTTGTTATAGGACTGGCCTCAGTCCTTTTTATATCATGGCAAGCCATCGAATGGAAAACCTATGATAAAAGTGGCTACGGTTATGAAGCATTAAATGTAGACGACGACGACGATGAGGAAGTGCCAATCACAGAACAAATAAAAGTACCACCACCACCACCTCCTCCTCCACCAGCTCCTGAAGTTATTGAGGTTGTGGAAGATGAAGAAGAGGTTGAGGAAACGGTTATTGAATCTACCGAAACAGATCAGGAAGACATTGTTGAAGTAGAAGAAGTCGAAATCGAAGAAGAATTTGAAGATGTAGATGTTCCTTTTGCGGTCATTGAAGATGTTCCCATTTTCCCAGGATGCGAGCGCGTGTCTAAATCTAAAAGACGTGATTGCTTCCAAGAACAAATAAACAAACACATTGTAAAAAACTTTAGATATCCTGACATTGCCCAGGAAATGGGTATTCAAGGTCGGGTTTATGTAAACTTTATCATTTCTAAGGATGGATCGATTTCAAACATTAGAATGCGGGGACCGGATAAAAATTTAGAAAAAGAAGCGGAAAGAATTATTTCAAAACTTCCTAAAATGACACCAGGAAAACAAAGGGGAAGACCGGTTCGGGTTCCTTTTAGCATTCCAATTACTTTTCGCCTACAATGATTTGTTGAAAAGCGAATTAAAATAACATTTAGTTCATTGCACATTGATGTTTTGTAGCCTATCTTTGCAATTCTATCAACGAAGATGAAGACCCATTTGGACAGTTCGCCAGTTAAATCAATTAGTTTTGCAGCCTTTGTAAATGATTTTTTACAATTAACGAAATTTCGTTTGGCGCTCAGTGTTGTGTTTTCATCTGTTGCGGGCTATTTGCTTGTAGTTGATCAAGTAGAAACCAAAATTCTGATCGGACTTTTTATTGGAGGTTTTGCAATGGTTGGTGCTTCCAATGCAATCAATCAATTGATTGAAAAGGATCTTGACGCCCTGATGAGTCGCACAAAAAACAGACCCCTTCCAGCGGGTCGTATGTCTGCTCTGGTTGCTGCAATCATCGCCATTTTTTTAACAGTATTAGGAGTTATGGTGCTTTATGCCATTAATCTTAAAACTGCACTTTTTGGTCTCCTCTCGATATTTATTTATACTTGCATTTATACCCCTTTAAAAACAATATCACCACTCGCGGTTTTTGTAGGAGCATTTCCTGGGGCAATACCCTTTATGCTTGGTTGGGTAGCTGCTACAGGCGAATTTGGCGTAGAACCGGGGACATTGTTCATGGTTCAATTCTTTTGGCAATTTCCACACTTTTGGGCCATCGGCTGGATGTTGGATGATGACTACAAAAAAGCAGGATTCAAGATGTTACCCTCTGGAAACCCAGATCGACTTACTGCATTTCAGATTGTGTTTTATACTCTTTGGACCATCATTATTTCTTTATTGCCCGCTACTTCTTATACTGGAAATCTCCACTTGTCTATTCCTGGGGCGATATTAATTTTAATCATAGGGCTCTACCTCCTCTATTATGCAATTAAGTTAATGCAACTCAAGACAAAAGATGCAGCAAAAAAGTTAATGTTTGCAAGTATTGGTTATATCACGATCCTGCAGATAATCTATGTAATTGATAAATTTATTTAAAATGAATGAATTAGAAATAAAAGAACAAAAGGCAAAAAAAATGATGCTTTGGGTCGGGATGATCAGTATGTCAATGACTTTTGCCGGACTGACTAGTGCCTACGTAGTCAGTAGTTCTAGGGTTGATTGGCTGACACAGTTCGAAATGCCCTCTGCATTTGCTATCAGTACAGCTTTGATTTTATTGAGCAGCCTTACCTTCTTTTTTGCTAAAAAATATTTGATGGCTCATAACATAAAGCAAACGAAGTTTTTTGTGATTTTAACCTTCGTACTTGCTGTATTATTTGTTTATTTTCAATTTAAGGGATTTGGAGACATCATCAGTCAAGGGTATTATTTTACAGGTGCTGAAAGTTCGATTACCACCTCTTTCCTGTATGTTTTAATCCTGTTGCATTTGGCCCACCTTTTTGCGGGACTTATTGTCTTAATGTATGTCTATTTTCAACTTTCGCGGAACCAGTATCAAGGGACAAACACTTTAGGTTTTGAATTGGCATATTTATTTTGGCATTTTCTTGATATTTTATGGATTTATTTGTACCTATTTGTTCTTCTTTATAGGTAAAATATATAAATTTGTAACAAACTAACTTGACTTACAGTTTATGGATTTAACAGCAGTTGAAAATACAGAAGAAACAAACGTTTGGGGCGGAGGGGAAAGGCCTCTCAAATCAAGCTATGGAAAACTCATGATGTGGTTTTTCATCGTCTCGGATGCGCTTACGTTTTCTGGCTTTCTTGTTTCCTATGGTTTTTCAAGGTTTAAGAACATGGATTCTTGGCCCATTGCGGACGAAGTATTTACTCACTTCCCTTTTTTACACGGAGTAGACGCCCCGATGTATTATGTTGCCTTGATGACTTTTGTGTTAATATTTTCATCAGTAACAATGGTGTTGGCAGTTGATGCAGGTCACCACATGCAAAAAGCAAAAGTTACTTTTTATATGTTGCTTACCATTATTGGGGGTGCAATTTTTGTTGGGTCTCAAGCTTGGGAATGGAAAAACTTTATCAAAGGAGAATACGGAGCTCTGGAAACAAAAGGGGGGCAGATCCTTCAGTTTGTTGATGCGAGTACCGGGAAAAGAATAGCAATTGCTGATTTTGCAGTTGAAGTACCTACCAAAAGAGATATTCATCAAGCAAGCAACGGAATTTGGTATGATGCGGGTTCAAGTCTACCATCTTTTTCTGTCGAAGAAGTTGTAAAAGGATTTGAAGCCAATAATAATTTAGTAATTAAAAGTGAAAAAATTGATGCAACCGGTCATAAGGTGATCCTGTCTCGGGACGAATCTTTAGATCAAATTGACACTGCTGTTGCGGTGGTAGAGGGTGCAAACTTGGTGCATAACGAATATGGAAATCGATTGTTCGCAGACTTTTTCTTCTTTATCACAGGATTTCACGGATTTCACGTTTTATCTGGTGTAATCATCAATATCATCATTTTTTTCAATGTAATTGTTGGGACTTACGAACGCCGAGGACATTATGAAATGATTGAAAAAGTTGGTCTGTATTGGCACTTTGTTGACTTGGTTTGGGTCTTCGTTTTTACATTTTTCTATCTCGTTTAAAAAATAAATAATCAATGGCTCACGACGCACACAACTTAGCGATTTTTAGAGGATTACTTAAATTTAAATCCAATCAACAAAAGATTTGGGGAGTACTTATTTTTCTTTCTATTGTGACAACTGTTGAGGTTGTTTTAGGAATAGTGAAACCTGCAGCCCTCATGAATTCTTTTTTAAACATGAAGATATTAAACTGGATTTTCCTTATTTTGACCATCGTTAAAGCTTATTATATCGCTTGGGATTTTATGCATATTAGAGATGAAAAAGGGGGCTTGAAAGGATCGATTGTACTTCCTTTGCTCATTTTGATTCCCTATCTATCATTTATTCTTTTGGTTGAAGCAGACTATATTTTCGACGTAATGTTTAATGGTTTTATGAGCTGGAATTTTTAAAGTCAAAACCCATACATGCCTTAAAAAACAAATAATTTTGTTATGAGCAATGCTTTTAAAAAATACTTTGTTTTAGTTATCCTTTTTGTTTTTCCTATTGTAATCTATTTGTTCTTTGCATCTGGGAAGAACAACTTTGCTTTACTTCCTGTTCTTACAGAGGAGGTAAATCAAATTGATGAATGGGAGTCACTTTCAGGTGAAGTAGTTAATTTTAAAAATAAAATTTCTGTATTGGGTTTTTGGGGCAGTGAAATTTCCATAAAACGAGGAGACGCGCTCAATCTTAACCAGAAAATATACAAAAGGTTTTATCAGTTTGAAGACTTTCAGTTTGTAATGATTCTCCAAAAAGGAGAACAAGACAGGGTTGTTGAATTAAAAAAAGAACTTAGCGAAGGAGCCGGAACCGATCTTGTTAAGTGGAAATTTGTTTTTGGCACCTCCGAACAAATTGAATCGTTGTTTAGCAGCTTAAAAGCCCCTCTTCAATTATCTACTGGTCTTAGTTCGCCCTATGTTTTCATAATCGACAAGAACAGTAACTTGAGAGGTCGAGACGATGATGAAGATCAAGGCACGCTATATGGTTTCAATTCACAATCCGTCGCTGAGATTAACAATAAGATGATTGATGATGTCAAGGTTATATTAGCCGAGTACAGGAGGGCATGGAAAAAATATAATAAACCAGAAGCTCCAGAATAATATGAATAAATATTCCTCTCTAGGTCTAATCATGGTTATTGTACTTTTTGGATTTTTATTTATTCCAAAAATCATTAACCGTATTGCCAATCAAACCCAAGTAGAAGACAATCGTTCAGCGCCAGCCAAACCTTTGGCTTACATTAAGCTAAACGGTGAAGCAAAAAAAGTTCCCGAATTCTTCATGCTTAATCAGGACAGTCTTTTTGTAGGAAATGAAGATTTTAAGGGAAAAGTTCATTTGGCAGAATTTTTCTTCACAAAATGCCCTTCCATTTGTCCTGTAATGAACAAGAATATGAAAATCATAGACGATCGTTTTGGAGACCGACAAGATTTTGGAATCGCCTCATTCACTATTGATCCGACAAACGATACTCCTTATGTATTAAAAAAATATGCAGAATCTTACAATGTAAAGTCTCAAAATTGGCATTTTCTTACAAGTGATGTCAAAACAGTATATGAACTTGCGAACAAAGGATTTAGTATTTTTGCAGGCATAAATCCTGCCGTTGCTGGTGGTTTTGAACACCAAGGATATTTTGCATTAATTGACAAAAACGGCTATATTAGATCAAGAGTTGATCGATTTGACAACCCCATCGTCTATTACTCAGGTTTGGACAAAGAAGGGGAAGAAATTAAGGACGTTGATTTGCTGATTGAAGATATTGCTTTACTTTTAAAAGAATAATAAGAATGACCATGAAAAGGAACGAAAGAAGCCCCAATCCCATAAAATATAAGAAGTTGATTACGGTGGTTTCTGTATTGATTCCCCTAATAGTTGCCTTATTGTTTACTGTCAAAATTCCTAACGTAGCACCATTATCTTTTTTACCCCCAATCTACGCTTCAATTAACGGTATTACAGCGATTATACTTGTTTTAGCATTGATTGCGATTAAAAATAAAAAAACAAAACTGCACGAAGGTTTAATGAAAACAGCAATTGGTTTATCTCTCGCCTTTCTAGTTATGTATGTCGCTTATCACATGACCTCTGATAGCACACCTTATGGTGGGACAGGCACAATCAAGTATGTTTACTATTTCATTCTGATAACTCACATTCTTTTGTCCATCGTTATTATTCCGATGGTTTTAGTGACCTATGTTCGTGCAATTTCTAAAAACTTTGAAGATCATAAAAAAATAGCGAGGATTACTTTTCCTATTTGGTTATACATCGCTGTCACAGGTGTTGTTGTATATGTTATGATTTCCCCCTATTATTAAAAATATGCGAAAAATTATTTTTTTAGTTTGTTTTAGTTTGGCGTTTATGATAGAGGCTCAGGCACAGTGTTCAATGTGCAGAGCAGTATTAGAGTCTGAAGCAGGGCAAGAAACGGCCAAAGGAATCAATACTGGAATTATTTATTTGATGGTGATTCCTTACGTAATCGTTGCATTTGTAGGATACCAGATATTCAAAATGGTCAGAAAGTAGTCGTTTTTTATAGATCAGTTATGGTGAAGTTTTAAAATAATAGGTACTATGTATTGCACAATACCTTATTTTGCATATATTTGAAAATATTTTGTGAAAATAATCCAAAATTATATTAAACCAATAAAGTTTGTTTTAGTCTATCGATATGATAAATCATGAATGAAAAAACCTACTGACTGGCGCTTAACTTAAATTAACCCAAAAAAATCTTTGATGATAGAAATCAAAAATCTTTACAAATCGTATAAAATGGGAAATTCCTCACTTCAAGTGCTGAAGGGAATCAACATTGAGATTGAAGAAGGAGAACTTGTGGCGATAATGGGTTCATCAGGATCGGGTAAATCTACGTTACTTAATATTTTGGGAATGTTAGACGTTGCCGATGAGGGCGACTATAAACTCGATAACGTATTGATTGAAAAGTTAGATGAAACACTCGCAGCAAAATACCGCAATAAGTTTTTAGGATTCGTCTTTCAGTCTTTCAATTTGATAAATTATAAGAGCGCTCTGGAAAACGTTGCTTTGCCACTCTATTATCAGGGATTAAATAGAAAATCAAGACAAAAGACTGCACTAGAATATTTAGAAAAAGTTGGCCTTGCAAATTGGTCGTCCCATTTACCAAGCGAACTTTCTGGAGGACAAAAGCAACGGGTAGCGATTGCAAGAGCATTGGCATCCCAGCCAAAAGTTTTGTTGGCTGATGAACCCACCGGGGCCTTAGATTCGGTTACTTCAAATGAAGTTATGGGATTAATTCAACAAATTAATAATGAGGGGAAAACCATTTTGGTGGTCACTCACGAGATTGACATCGCCAACATGTGTAAACGTATTGTTACGTTAAGAGATGGGGTAATCCTAGAAGATAAAAAAGTAAAACAAGTATTAGTTTCTTAATATGTTTAGCAAGGACCGTTGGCAAGAAATATTTGAGACCATAAAGAAAAATAGATTAAGAACTTTTCTTTCGGGTTTTACGGTTGCATTGGGGATCTTCATCTTCATTGTACTTTTTGGCTTTGGTAATGGTTTGAAAAATTCATTCGGTAAATTTTTTCTTGACGATGCAACCAATACACTTTGGCTCTTTGGAGGGAAAACATCAAAACCCTACAAAGGCTTTAAGGCCGACAGAAGGATTGAATTTGAAAATAGCGACCTGACTGATATAGGGCAAAACTTTGCTTTCTATTTGGAGTCAATTACTCCAAGAATTACTCGAGGTGCAAGGGCTCGATATAAGAATAATTCAGATAATTATAGTACCAGAGCAGTGGGACCTTCCCATCAAATTGTTGAAAAAACAATCATGATGAAAGGGCGCTACATCAATCAAGCAGATGTCAAGGATGCCACAAAAAACATTGTCATTGGAAGAATGGTAGCTAAAGACCTCTTCAAAGACGAAGATCCAATGGGTAAATATGTTGAATTGGGGTCAAGTGCGTTTAAGGTTGTAGGCGTTTTTCAGGATGAAGGCGGTGACAGGGAAGAGCGTTTGATTTATATGCCCTACACCACAAGACAAGTTTTGGAAAAAAACAATGATAAGATTAGCCAGATTATTGTAAGCTTTCGACCAGAAATTGGTCATGCTGGTGCCCTAGCTTTTGAAAAACAGTTAAGACTTTTCATGAAGAATAAAAAGGCTATTGATCCAACTGACGAAAATGGAATCTACATCAGAAATGTTGCGGATCAGTTGAAAAAAAATCAACAGTTTGCAGCAGTTTTACAATTGATAGTCACCTTTGTCGGGATTGGAACTTTAATTGCAGGAATTATTGGGATTTCAAATATTATGGTTTTTGTAGTAAAAGAAAGAACCAAGGAACTCGGGATCAGAAAAGCCCTTGGTGCAACTCCAAAAAGTGTGATTAATATGATTTTACATGAATCTATTTTTATCACAACAATCTCCGGATTTGTGGGGATGATCGGTGGAATTATATTACTCAAAAGTATCGGAGAGGAACTGAAAGATTTTTTCATTCTAAACCCATATATAGAATCAAGCACAGCAGTTTTTTCAACTTTTTTATTGATTCTTTTTGGCGCCATCGCGGGTTATATTCCTGCAAAAAGAGCGGCCAGTATTAAACCCATAGTAGCCCTAAGAGATGAATAGTTTAAAAATAATTTTTGATTGGGATACATGGCAAGAGATTTTTGGATCCATTGCTAAGAACAAGACTCGGACGGTCATCACGGTGATTGGTGTTTTGTGGGGAATTTTTATTTATATATCGCTCTCAGGATCCGCAAAAGGTTTAGATAATGGCTTTGAAAGGCAATTTGAAAATATTGCTATGAACTCAATGTTTATATGGGCTGCAAGAACAAGTATTCCTTATTCGGGATTTAAAGTCGGGAGGTCCCCTCAACTTAAGATTCAAAACACGACAACCTTAAAACAACAAATCCCAGAAATTCAATTTATCGCTCCTCGAAATGCAAAAGGAGTTTTTGGAAGCATTCCCGCCCAAGTGGTTAGAAAGAACAAATCTAAATCTTATAACATTTATGGAGATTTCCCTGTGTATACTAAAATTGCCACAAAAAAAATATACGACAACGGCAGGTTTATTAATGATGAAGACATAAAATATGAACGTAAAGTTTGTGTAATTGGCGAGCGTACTCAGTTAGAACTATTTGAACCCGACGAAGATCCTGTGGGTCAATACGTCAGGATTGATGATGTTTATTTTAAGGTGATAGGGGTTCATAAATTTATTCAAGGAGGTGGTTTTGAAACTGATGGGGATATTTTCATTCCATTTGAGACCTACAGAAAGCTATACAATACGGGAGATAACGTAGATTGGTTTACAATCGCAGCCTATGATTATGCTGATGCGGTGGCAGTTGAGAAAAAAATTAAACAAACATTGAAGCGTATTCATCGAGTTTCACCAGATGATGAGAGGGCTTTTGGCGCCTTTAATATTGGAGAGGTTTTTGCCAAAGTCATGGGTTTTGCAAAAGGAATGACATTTCTGTCCTTAGTGGTGGGGTTGGCGACCATTTTTGCAGGTGTAATTGGAATTGGAAATATTCTAATGATTTCTGTTAAAGAGCGAACTAAAGAATTGGGGGTTAGAAGGGCACTAGGAGCTACCCCAGGCGAAGTAAGGATTCAAATCGTATTGGAGTCAGTTTTTCTAACAACAATCGCAGGTATTTTTGGGATCATCTTAGGGTCTTTCTTACTTGCGGTCATCAACCTTTTAACAATAGATAAGACAGATTTCCCTTACACAAATCCAACAGTCCCCATACCCTTGGTGCTTGGTGCATTATTAATCATGGTAACATTAGGAACACTAATTGGATTGATTCCAGCGCAACGCGCTGTGAGCATTAAACCCATTGACGCATTAAGAGAAGAATAATTAAATTAAAATAAATTAATATGAAAATTGTCAAATACATCGGAATTGCTTTAGCCATTTTCGGAGCCATCTTTGCTACACTTTATTTCATAAAGACGAATAGCAAGGGGTTGATTGAGTATGAAACGATCTCACCCAAATTATTGTCCATAGAGAAAAAAACGGTTGTAACAGGAAAAGTTATTCCGGAAGACGAGGTGGAGATCAAACCTCAAATTTCAGGAATTATAGAGCGACTTTTTGTCGAAGAGGGAGACCTTGTTACTAACGGCGATTTGCTGGCCAAGGTAAAAGTTGTCCCTAACGAACAAGCTCTAAATAGTGCAAAAGGACGACTGGCTAATCAGATCATTGAGATGAAAAATGCCAAGGTTGATTTTAACCGAAATAAAAGCTTATTTGACAAGCAAATTATTTCTAAACAAGATTTTGAAAATGCTGAATTGCGATACAGTCAGGCACAACAAAATGTCAATAATGCTCAGTCTGATTTGCAAATTATTAAATTAGGATCTGCAGGAGGTTCTAGCACTGCAAACACAAATATTCGTTCTACTGTTGCTGGGACGGTTCTTGAAATCCCAATTAAAGAAGGAGATCAGGTAATTGAAAGCAATACTTTCAATGCTGGAACAACCATCGCAACGATTGCGGATCTTAAAAAAATGATTTTCGAAGGAAAAGTAGACGAGGCCGAGGTGGGAGAATTGGTATTAGAAATGCCATTAAAAATAACTTTGGGAGCCGTTCAGGACAAAGAGTTTGATGCCAAATTAAAGTTTATCGCTCCTAAAGGGAACGAAGAAGAAGGAACGGTTCAGTTTAAGATTGAAGGAGATGTTTATCTGGATGACTCAGTATTTATAAGAGCAGGTTATAGCGCCAATGCATCGATTGTTTTGGAGAAAAAAGACAGTGTCATGACCATTTCCGAATCTTTACTTCAATTTGATCGCGACAGCAACAAACCTTATGTCGAGATCATGAAAACAGACCAAGAATTTGAACGAAAGGATATTAAAATAGGAATTTCTGACGGTATCAATGTTGAAATTCTTTCAGGATTAAAAATGGAAGACAAAGTAAAGGTCTGGAATAAGACGGAACCTAAAAAAATAGGAGAGGAAGACTCTGATAAATAGATTCAAGCATGAAAAATTTTAAATATATTTTCTTTTTATCTGTACTCTTTTTTGCTGGAATAGTAAATGCTCAAAAGACTGTATTATCCCTTCAAGAGTGTGTCGAAATGGCTTTAGAGAAAAATATTTCTCTCAAACAAACTCAGTTAGGGATTCTAGAGGCCGAGCTTAGTAAGCAAGACGCCAAGGGAAGCTTTCTCCCAACATTAAATGCCCAAACTTCGCACTCTTGGAATGTGGGATTGAATCAAAACATTACGACTGGTTTACTTGAAAACACCACAACCCAATACACTTCTTTGGGCGCAAATATGAATTTGACCCTCTACAATGGGTTAAAAAATATTAATCAATTGCATCGTGCGAATCTTTCTATTTTGGCCAATCAGTACCAATTGGATGATATGGCCGACGATGTAAAACTAATGGTCGCAAATGCGTTTTTACAAGTGATGTTTAACAAGGAGATTTTAACGGTCCAGGAATCACAGTTTAAAATCACTACAGAAGATGCAAGGCGAACCAAAGAGTTGATTGAAGCGGGTGTTATGGTTAAATCCGATATTTTAGAAATCGAAGCCACATTGGCAACACAGGAACAATCATTGGTTCAGGCGAAAAACAATTTGAGATTGTCTAAAATTAATCTTGCACAGATGTTATTAATTACTGACTATGAAAATTTTGACATTGTAGTTGAAGACCTTGACGTCCCAATTTCTGATATATTGCTTAAAACCCCGAAGGAAATTTTTGAAAAGGCATTGACCTTTAGAAATGATATACAGCTTTATTTAACAAATATCGAAATTGCTAAAAAAGACATTTCATTGGCGAAAGGAAACTTACAACCCAGTTTAACGGCATATTACGGCTATAACTCCAGGGTTTCATACGCAGATAGACTAGCGGGCGATGGGACGTTTAGGGACGTCCCCATAGGGTTTGTTTCGGGTTCTGGAGATCAAGTGTTAAGAAGTGTTGAGCAAAACAAGGTTGTTGGTCCATTGTCTTTTCAAAAACAATTGGACAACAATGAGGGACATAATTTTGGGGTGAGATTAAGTATACCGATTTTTAATGGAAATTCAATTCGGAATAATGTACAACGTTCTAGAGTAAACTTGTTGCGTTCGGAGAATCAATTTGAACAGGAAAAGTTAAATTTAGAAAGCTCTATAAATCAAGCCTACAATAGTGCCTTGGGTGCTTATAAGTTTTACGAAGCCGCAAAGAAAACTGTTTTGGCAAGAGAAAGAACGTATCAAGATGCCATCAATCGCTTTGATGCAGGGGTGATGAATTCCTATGACTTTAATCAGATCACTGAGCGCTATAACAATGCCACTTCAGATTTGGTTCGCGCTAAGTTTGACTACATTTTTAAGCTTAAGGTTTTGGAATTTTATTTTGGCATACCGATTACGGTTTAATATTTCTATTCTTAATTGAAAAAAAGGGAGCTACAAAGTCTCTGTTTATATATTTTTGCCTTGTGAATACAATATTACATATTGAGACGGCTACTAAAAATTGTTCGGTCGCTTTAAGTAGGAATGGTAAACAAGTTGCTTTGGTTGAAAAATTTTCTATGGAATACAGCCATAGTGAACAATTGCATGGATTTATTCAACAAGCCTTCGAAAAAGCGGACTTGAACTTATCTGATTTAGACGCTGTTGCTGTAAGTAAAGGGCCGGGTTCTTACACAGGACTTAGAATTGGAGTGGCCGCTGCAAAAGGAATCTGTTTCGCTCTTGACCTTCCCCTTATAGGAGTTAATTCTCTTCAAGTTATTACCGAAAATTACCAACCGCTTTCCAACGAAATATTGTTTCCAATGTTTGACGCCAGAAGAATGGAGATTTACAGCTTGGTTCTAAATAATAAAAAAGAAATTATAAGGGAAACTTCAGCCGAAATCATAACTGAAGACTCTTTTATGGACTTCGATAAAGACAAAACATGGGTTTTCTTTGGGTCAGGTGCAGAAAAATGTAAATCCACAATATCAGCAGAACATATTAAATATGTTGATGATATTCAACATCCTTCAGCAAGTGGAATGATTCCTTTGGCTGAAAAAGCATTTAAAGAAAGTGCTTTTGAAGATCTAGCTTATTTTGAACCTTTTTACCTTAAGGAATTCTTCACTCCTTCGCCTAAAAAGAAAAAATAACTTTATCCATTAACAGCCTCCACCAATTCTACTTTGCCGGGAAGCATGTCTTTTAAGATGTTTTCAATTCCATTTTTAAGGGTGAAAGTAGAGGAGGGACAACCACTACAAGCACCTTGAAGAACAACCTTTACCATCTTCTCCTCCTTTTCATAGGAATCAAAAATAATGTTTCCTCCATCCGATGCAACCGCGGGTTTTACATATTCCTCTAAAATAGAAACAATTTCTTTTTCAATTTCAGATAAGTTTTCGGTCGAATCCGTTTTTTCATTCATCTCTGGACTGGTATATTTTTGTCCTAAAACAGGTTTTTCTTCTTCAAGATAAGTTTTTAAAAACCCTCTGATTTCGTTTACGATATCTTCCCACTCGGTAGTGTCGTGTTTTCCTATAGAAATGTAATTCTCATCTAAGAAAACTTCCTTTACATAAGGGTAATTAAAAAGCTCGGAAATCAAAGGTGCATCGACAGCAGCATCTACGTTTTCAAAAGAAATTGCTTCTTCTGTCAACCTTTTATTTACTACAAACTTCATTGCCGAAGGGTTTGGTGTACTTTCGGCATAAACCGTAATAGGTACTTTTTTTGTAGCTTCTTTTGTGTTTAAAATTGCACCGCCACCATTTAAGTAATCTTCGATTTGGGTTGCAACTTCTACAATGACCTCTTCCCATTCTAAGATACTGAAACGCTCAATGATGATGGTGTTGTTTTCAATGCCGACCTTTTTAACAAAGGGTAAATAGAATAATTGCTGTACCAAAGGTGCATCGGCGGCTTGATCAATATTGCTAAAAGTCTTTGAAATCAACACATCGCTTTCGGGTGTTATTTTAAACCTTGCTATTGCAGCCCCTTTTTTACAATCTCCAACTATCGTATACTTTTCCATCTCGTTATTTTGTACAAATGTAGTGAAAGAGCACAGGATATTTGATTCCCTTTTTATCTTAAAATTCAATTTTATAATTTAGACAAAAAATAAAGGATCTAATGTTGATAAAATCAGTTCGGGGGTTTACCCCAAAATATGGTGATGATTGTTTCATTGCTGAAAATGCTACTTTAATAGGTGACGTGATTATGGGCACTCAATGCTCGGTTTGGTTTCAAGCTGTGGTAAGAGGGGATGTCAATTCCATTCTTGTGGGAGATCGAGTTAACATTCAAGATGGGGCTGTCATTCATGGAACCTTCAAGCGTTCTGCCACTAAGATCGGGAATGATGTTTCGATAGGTCATAATGCCATAGTGCATGGTTGTACGATAGAAGATCAAGTGTTGATTGGCATGGGAAGTATTATTATGGATGATTGTGTCATTGGATCTAATAGTATCATTGCTGCTGGAAGTGTTTTACCAAAAAACACAATTGTTCCTCCTGGAACTGTTTATGCAGGAGTTCCCGCAAAGAAGATAAAAGACGTCGATCCCGAATTACAAAAGGGAGAAATTGAAAGGATTTCAACCAATTATATTACCTATTCTTCATGGTTTAAGGAAGAATAGATACAAAAAAAACTCCCATTGAAAAAAGGGAGCTTTTAATAAGAGGTCGGAGAGTGATTAAAAACCTAAGTCTTTTTTCACCTCAGCCATTAAGTCTTTTCCTTTTGCAGTCAAAACACTACCCCCAGTACTTGAATCCAAAACGAATTCGAATCCTAGTTCAGCAGATATTTTATCGATAGATGCTTTAGCCTTCTCAATTAAAGGACGCATCATTTCAACTGATTTTTTTTGTAATTCCTGAGAAACAGTTTGCTGATATTGTTGGATGTTTTGTTGCATTGTTTCCAATTCCTTCTGACGTGCCTGATTTGTAATTTCAGTCTGATTGGCAGCATCAGCAGCATAATTTTGTGCCTTAGTTTGGAATTCTTTGTAAGTGTTTTCCATTTCACTGGTATAAGATTCCTCAAGTTTTTTCAATTCTTTCTGTGCAGAAACAACTTCTGGCATCTCACTAATTAGTTTTTGAAACTCTATGTGGGCAATTTTTGCTTGTGCGTTTGCAACAGTTATTGGAGCAATCAATAGAGTTAATGCTGCGAAAATCAGTGTTAATTTTTTCATTATCAGTAGTTTAAATTATAATTTATATTCCTTTAGTTATTTTTTTGCAGATTCGACTTTTTCTTTTCTGCTTTTAATTCTTTCCTGTAATTGAATCCGTTTCAGAACTAAGTCGCTAATATCGTAATTTTTTGCCGAATATAACATAATTATATCGGAAGATCGATCAAAAATAAAATCATATTTACGTTCTTTAGCAATGTCTTGAACAATGCTAAGTACTTGATCTTGTATGGGTTTAAGCAGTTTGTTTTTTTGAATCATCATGTCTCCATTTGGGCCAAAACGTTTTTCTTGAAGAAAGATGACATCCCCTGCGAAATCTTTAATTTCTAATTCCCGATCTGAGATCAATTCAGGAGTCAATAGAATTTTTTCAACAGCAAATTGATCTTGCATTTGTTGGAGCTCTATCTTTTTTAATTCTATTTCTTTTTTCCAAAGTCCAATTTTTTCTTCAAGGAGCAGATTCGCAGTCTTAAACTCTTTGTTTTTTCCGAGAATCACATTCATGTCTATGTAACCAATACGTACTCCTCGTTGTGCATAGGTTGTTAGAGAGACAATACAAAACACTAAGGCGAGTGTTGTAAATTTTTTCATAAGGATGATTCTTTATTCGTGGGTAATTTGAGAACGAAAAAAAACTTAAATTATTTTAGAAATGAGGTGATAAGATTAATTTTTAAAATTGTTGTCCAATAATAAAGTGGGTTTCCCATCCGTTTGGCGTTGTTGATCCAAAGGCTGGATTGTCAAACCCATAACCGAAATCAATTCCTAATAATCCAAATGCAGGCATAAAAATTCTTACGCCCATTCCAGCAGATCGCTTAGAATTAAAAGGATTAAACGATTTAAAAGAGTCATAACCATTACCCGACTCTAAGAAAGATAAGGCGTAAATAGAGGCACTTGGCTTAAGTGTTATTGGGTATCTCAACTCTATAGAAAACTTGTTGTATATCAAGGAACCGTTCTGACTCGATAATGACTGATTCTTGTATCCTCTAAGCGCTATGGTTTCGCGACCGTCTAATGAATAATTCTGCATTCCATCTCCTCCTAAATAGAATCTTTCAAATGGAATATTTCCTCTGTCCAAATTGTAGGCCCCTATAAACCCAAAGTCGGTTTGTGTTTTTAAAACTAATTTATCAATAATTCGCGTGTACCAAGTTCCAGTGAATTTGACTTTATAATATTCTAACCATTTGAATCTTTCTTGATCTATTTTTGCGACATCAGGGGTTCCATCAACATTTTGAAACGCTTTCTGATTTTTAAGATCTGCAAAATCAACACCACCTATTAGTGAATAAGGGAGTGTGAATTTCCCACTAATACTAAAGCTTGATCCTCCCATTGGAAAAACAGGATTGGTATAGGTATTGTTTCTTGACAAAGCGATGGTATAGGAAAGATTGTTTGCGACACCATTTCCAAAAGTAAACAGCCCTGTGAAATAATTGTTTAAATTATAGTATTGATAACCAATAGACTGTGACAGGGTAAAGTAATCGTCGGGAATTTTTAGTCTTCTGGCGAGGCCTAAATTTATTCCACTAATTTCAAAAGATTGACTTTTGTCAGCCCTACCCGTAAAGTAATCATAACGATATTGAACCGTATGAGACAAAGAAGTAGAGAACTGAACAGGTTGTCGACCACCCAACCAAGGCTCGGCAAAGCTAAAGCTGTAAGTTCTATAAAATTGACTTGCTTGAAGTCTTAGACTTAAACTCTGACCATCTCCCATGGGAAGGGGCTTGTAAGAATCCAAATCAAAAATATTTTTCATCGAGAAGTTGTTAAACGAAAGCCCCAAAGTTCCAATGAACCCTCCGCCTCCATAACCTCCTTGTAGTTCTATTTGACTTGCACCTGACTCTGCCAAACCATATTCTATATCAACAGTTCCTGCGTTAGGATCAACATTCTTAAAATCAGGATTGATGGCTTCAGCATCAAAAAAGCCAAGTTGACCAATCTCTCGAACTGTTCTTACGACCATATCTTTACTGTATAACTCTCCTGGCTTGGTTCTCAATTCTCTATAAATAACATGATCATTGGTTTTGGTGTTTCCAACTACGGATATTTTATTAAAACTTGCTAGCTTTCCTTCTGTTACGCGAATTTCGAAGTTAATGGTGTCATTTTCAGCACTTACCTCGACAGCATTAATGTTTGAAAATAAATAACCATTGTTTTGGTATAGGTTTGTCAGATCGTTTGCATCTGGCTTTTCATCTGCAATACGTTTTTTGAGTAAAACACCATCGTATGGTTCTCCTTTTACAATTCCAAGAACTTTGGACAATTGATAGTCGTTGTAAACCGTATTTCCTAAGAAAGAAATATCACCAAAATAATAACGATTCCCCTCGTCAATATCAAAATTGATGCTCAGGGTGTTGTCTTCGTTTAAAACCAAAGTGTCTTTAATAATACGTGCATCTCTATATCCTTTTTCTTTGAAGAACTCCAAGAGGTTGTCTTTGTCACCCACGAACTCTTCCTCAATATATTTTGATTTCTTCCAAAAACGAAGTGGAAATTTTGACTTTGTTTTTTTAAGCTTGCTTTTAAGTTTTTTATTACTAAAAACCTCATTCCCATTAAAATTGATCTCTCTAATCTTTATTCGCTTCCCACGATCCACATTCACTACCATTTTTCTACCATTCTTTTCGGTAGTGTCAGGGATAATATTTAAAGCAACCTTTGTATTTAAAAAACCTTCTTTTTTATATTTATTAATGATGTAATTTCGGGTATTGGTCAAAAAACTTTCAGACAGTTTTTTCCCTTTGGTCAATTCGGTTTCATCAATAATGGTCTCAATTTTCCCCTTTTTTATTCCGTTAATTTTCACATTGGTTAGGGTTGGGAGTTCATCAATTTCAATTTCCAAACTGACGTTATCGCCTTCTACTTTGGTAATGTAAAAATTAATGTCGCTAAACAATTGGAGCCCCCAAAGTTTACTGATCACTGCACTGATCTCATCACCAGGAATGCTTACTTTTTGTCCCTTTCTGAGTCCACTGTAGGAAACAACCGTTTGGTTGCTAAAGGTTTTTAATCCTTTAACGGTGATGGTGTCAATGATATAGATTTTACCCTTTACAAATTCACTAAGGTCTTGTGCTTGAATTAATGAAAAGTTCAAAGACAATATGAAAATTAGAAATAAATCTGCTCGGATGAGAGACCTATTGAAGAAGTTGCTCACTTGTTTTTCCAAATCTACGCTCTCGTTTTTGGTAATTTGTTATTGCTTTGTGTAAATGTTTTTTTCTAAAATCAGGCCAAAGTACTTTTGAAAAATACAATTCGGCGTATGCTATTTGCCATAACAGAAAATTACTAATTCTTTTTTCGCCACTGGTTCTAATCAGTAAATCTACATCCGGTAAATCGCGGGTATAAAGATGCTCATTAATAATGGATTGGTCAATTTTTTCGGGAGAAATTATATTATTTTTAACTTTGACTGCAAGTTGTTTAATTGCGCTCTCAATTTCCTCACGCCCTCCATAACTAAGTGCCAAAGTCAATGTCATTTCTGAGTTGTTTTCAGTTTGTTTGATAACATAATCCAGTTCTTTTTGAACTGACATAGGAAGTTGATCTGTATTACCAATAACGTTTAGCTTTATTCTGTTTTTTAATAGTTTTTCAAATTCGCTTTTTAGGGAACTGAGTAACAACTTCATCAGAACTCCAATTTCTTCTTCAGGACGGTTCCAGTTTTCGGTAGAAAAAGCATAAAGTGTGAGGTATTTGATTTTAAGAACAGCGCACTCTTCAACAACTTCTTGAACAGCTTTGACACCCTTTGTGTGACCAAAGAGGCGGTTTTTGCCTTTATTTTTGGCCCAACGACCGTTTCCATCCATTATGATGGCAAGGTGTTGTGGTATTTCATTTTTGTATTCCCTCATTATTATTATTTACAATAACACGGCAGATCACCAAAGGTAAATGAAATTGTTAAACCTGTGAAAACAAACCAGTCATTATTGTTTAAATTTCCAAACTTTAGTGCGGTTGAGTTTTTGAAGGAACCAACAGGGTTACTTCCATCAATATTGTCCGTAAATGTTGCTCTTGCTCCAATTTCCAGCCCGACCACAGTTTTTGCATTTAGATTAGTCTTCACCCCAACGATAATTGGAAGGGCAAAATTCCTCGCAGTGTCATATTTTATTGACTCAAGCGTAACAAGGTCGTGATAAAACAGGTCGTGTTGAAAATAACTTACTCCTAAATAGAGATAGTGTGCAAATTCCCTTTCGCTCCCGTGTAAATTAAAATCAACAAAATTGATTTCAACTCCTACCGAAAGTTCTTGAATGGGATTGTTAAATCGATATTTTCGTTTAAAACGGTTCGTGTCAACAGGATTGTAATCACTCTTTTTTATTTTAGTAAATAGGGCACTTGCTCGTAATGAATAGCGCGTTGTCATGTTCCACTTATAAATCAATCCAAGTGCAACATTCTCTGGGTAAACATAATAACTAGCGCCTACATCACCAATATAATTAGCACCACCAATAAATGCACCCAATTCGTGAAATTGAGAATAGGAATTCAACTGGATGTTAATAGCGATAAGAAAAAGAAATAATCTTTTCATTAAGTTTTAAAGTAAAAAGCCAATTGACCCCTTGTTTTTTTTAGGGTTCTTGGTGCTCTTACTTAAACTAATAAAAGAAAGATTTATTGCCTATTTCGGGTATCATAACCCCAAAATAGTTTGTCTCTTAAGGTTTTGAAGTAATTATCTCCCTCAAGCTCGACAGTAAATATTGAAAAAGGAGCCTTTTTCAGTTCTATAGTAGTTCCATTGCTTACCGTAACAATCCGAGAATCTAAAGACAGTAAATGGTCACTTCCCCTGCCATCAACTTTTAGTTTAATAACGGCTTCTTGTGGAACAATCAAAGGTCTTACGTTGATGTTATGCGGGGCGATGGGATTCAGTACAAAGGCCTTGGTTTCGGGAGCTAGGATTGGCCCGCCACTGCTCAGAGAGTAACCTGTTGAACCAGTTGGCGTAGCAATAATGAGTCCGTCAGCCCAGTAGCTTGTTAGGTATTCTTCATCAATTTGAGTCTCAATGTTTAACATTGAAGTGGTATTCTTTCGGTTGATAGTTACTTCATTGAGGGCATAGGGAAACTCTTGAATCGAATCTACCGATGAAGAAAGTTGGAGGGACAACAAAGACCGTTGAACCAATTTGTATTTTTTTTTAAAAAATTTATTAAGTCCTTCATTCAAAGACTCCTTCTGAAGACTGGTCAGAAAACCTAAACGACCCGTGTTGATTCCTAAAATAGGAATTTGACTGTCTTTTACAAAAGTAATGGAGCGTAGCAAGGTGCCGTCTCCTCCGATAGAAAACAAAAAGTCGATTTTTGAATCAATGGTATCTTCAGGATTAAAGAGATCGTATGTTTTCGATTTTTCCGTAAGATGGTCGATTAATCTTTTATCCAGGCTGAGAGGGTGTCCCTCTTTTTCAAGATATGCAATGGTCGCTTTAGCGTACTCTATGGTAGCGGGGGTATCAAAAGCACAATAGATTGCAATATTCATCGGTATTTTTTTTTCGATGTAAAATTACAAAACTTTATCTGGAAGACCTTTTGATTATTAAAATTTAGATCAAGCCATCATAAGTTTGTAATTTTGTACCTTATTGTAAAAGTAATGACCAAATTAAGCGTAAATATTAATAAAATTGCAACTTTAAGGAATTCAAGAGGAGGCAATGTCCCCAATTTACTTAAAGTTGCAGCGGATCTTCAAGCATATGGGGCTCAAGGAATCACGATTCATCCAAGACCAGATGAGCGCCATATTCGTTATGCAGACGCAAAAGCACTGCCTAAAGTTGTTCATACAGAATTTAATATTGAAGGAAACCCAAATCCAAAATTCATTGAACTTGTCAAGCAAATTAAACCTACTCAGGTTACATTAGTTCCAGATGGAGAGGATGCGATCACCTCAAACGCGGGTTGGGATACGGTAAAACATAAAGACTTTTTAAGCGAAGTAATTAAAGAATTTAAAAGTTTGGACATAAGAACCTCAATTTTCGTTGATCCTGTTGAGGAGATGGTGAAAGGAGCCGAAAAAACAGGAGCGGATCGGATCGAGCTCTACACAGCGTTTTTTGCAGAATACTATTTGAAAAACCCCGATAAAGCTATAGTTCCCTATTTGAGCGCTGCTATTTGCGCAAATGATTTGGGCATAGGAATCAATGCGGGACATGACTTAAGTCTAGAAAACATAGCTTTTTTCTCAAGAAAAATTCCCCAACTGTTAGAAGTTTCCATTGGGCACGCTTTGGTGAGTGAATCCTTATACTTGGGCTTTGAAAATGTCATCCCAATGTATTTGCAACGCCTGAGCTGATGGAGATATTACATTCCAATATCGTTGGAGTATCGGACCAACATTTTATTGTTCTCCATGGATTTTTGGGAATGGGAGACAACTGGAAAACCCATGCCAAAAATTGGGCCGAAAAAGGCTATTGTGTTCACTTAGTGGATCAGAGAAACCACGGCAGGAGTTTTTGGAGCGATGCTTTTGATTATAATATTATGGCAGAAGATTTGTCTCACTATATGGATCATCATGGAGTGGATCAAGCCATATTGTTGGGCCATTCTATGGGTGGAAAAACAGCGATGGCATTTGCTTTACAATATCCCGATCGGGTTCAAAAACTAGTGGTCGCCGATATTGCTCCCAAATATTACGCGCCTCATCACCAACAAATTTTGGCAGGACTGAGTACCTTAGATTTTGGAGAAATTACTTCCAGAAAAGCTGCCGCCCAGCATTTAGAAAATTATATCGGTGATGCAGCTACCCGTCAGTTTTTGCTCAAAAACCTCTATTGGGTTTCTGATGGAAAATTGGGACTCCGCACCAATATTGCTGTATTAAAAAATGCCGCAGAAGCCATAGGGGCTGCTATAGAATATCAAAACGCATTCCAGCCACCTACTCTTTTTCTCTATGGGGAACATTCCAATTATATCAATCCACAAACGGATAAGGATATGATTTTTCGATATTTCCCCCAATCTGAAATTATTGTAATTCCCGACGCGGGGCATTGGCTCCATGCCGAGCAGCCAAAACTGTTTTTTGAAAAAGTCATTGGCTGGTTGTCCTCAAAATAGAATGCAACAAAAAAATAACAGTACCCAATAGGACATACAAAACTCTAAATACAACCATCCTTAATTTTATGTATTAAGTGGCCGGCAGACACAGCGTAAATTATCAGATCACCGGCCACTTGTTTTTGTTATTTATTAATGGTTTTTCAGAACGTTTATCCTTATAACCACAAAAGCAATAATAAAGAAACAAAGGCCAATGATAAGATGATTAACACCACCAAAAACAAGACCATAAAATGTTACCAGCCCACAGATAAATGAAAGTATTGAAAAGGACAAATCTAATCGGTTTCTATTGTTTTTCATAAGCTTTTGTGACTCAATACATAATAGAATTGTAAAGTGCATATGATCCACATGCAATTGCAGTTCCGCCTGTCAATAAAATTCTAACCAACCCAACGTCTATACTGATTTTCTTTTCTTCTCTTCATGTCCGAGAATCTTAATCCATTCTCTAAACATGACCATCATCATAGAAAAATATAAAACACAGCTAATAATTGTTTTATAATTTTCTTCAAATGAAAACCCTGGTTCAAGCATATCTCTTATCTCCAGACCAGTCATGATTCCAAATCCGCCAACAAGACTGACTATAAAAATTTTTTTCATACGAATCTTTTTCAGTAATTAATTATTGCTCCTTCTAGGTTACAATTTAGTGTTGCTGCACCCCAAATAAAACTTGCTGCAAAAAACCCAGCTCCAACGGGGTCAGTTACTAAAAATGCACCAAGAAAAGGGGCTCCTAACTTTAAGGCTTGAACCCCACAGTCACTTATGCCTCCCTCAATGTTTTCCATTCCGTGTAAATTAATTAATCATTGCTAGTTCACGGAATTTTCTATAAGCCAAAAGAATTAAAATAATATATCCAATGTATAAGCTTAATAAAAAAAGGTGTTCATAACTGCTGTTAGTAGGAGCAAAATAAATTGAAGTCATAGGAATATATTTCACAATATTCCACATCAATGATGACGTGTTAAATATGACAACTAAATTTAACAATACAATATGACCAAAGCAGAATAATAGGATGGTGTCATTATGGTTTTTATGATTCTTAAGGAGCTTGTAGTTTTTGAGTAAATTGAAAACTAAAAAACTGACTGAATTATTTATAAAAAACAAGACAAAACCTACTAACGGGTTCATTTCAATTTTTATGAAATATAATACTATTAAATAGGTAAGAATATTTATTAATATGAACTTAATCTTAATAATTTTTTGTTTCGTAAAACCTAAAACATTTCCTTTCCTTCCAAATTCAGAGTCGTTGTCCAATAACATATAAGTAAAGACTGCAATATTCAAAACAGTAGCAACAAAAAAATATTTTAGTCCAGATCTAAATAGATTTATTTCTACCTTAAAAAGGTTTACTAATAAGGAAAGAATTATTAGACTAACTGAACTTAAAATTATCGTTTTATTATTAGTAATAAAATTCACTTTATTATGTTTATTATTAATATCCTCCTCCACAATGATAAATTGCTGAACCTATTCCAACTGCATGGGTAAATCCCCATCCAGCTAGTGCAACCCAACCGACTGGCCCGGTAGCAAATGCAGCCGCTAATAACAAAGTAGAGCCAACTGCTGTTATTCCTGCAACTATGCCTGCTGAACATGCTCCTCCTTGAATACTTTCCATTTCTTGTAAATTAAGTGTTTTCATAAAGATTTAGAGATTAAACATTTACAATATTATATAAGAATCAATCAAAACTCAAAATTTAATAACACTTTTTTTAAAATCTTTATCCATTCATACACTAAGGCAGCGATTATCAAAAGGTCAAACAAAATGTCTATAACCTCAACCATATCATTAGGCACGATATCACCTTGAGAAACAATATCGTTGATTTGAAAACCAGTCAAAATACACAGAACGAAAATAACAGAAATTAATAATACCTTTTTCAATAGATGACTTTCAGCTTTCAATAAAAATGATCACTCACGATCTAACTTTATAATTTTTATATAACTACCTCTTCTGTAATACTGCCAATAAATGATGTAAAACATGGGTAAAAAACCAAAGAAAATATAGTAATACTGCTTTATATTTAAAATATTGAAGCTATACGCAGTTAATAAAAGACCTGAAAAGATTAATAAAAAATAAGCAAAGTGGTAAATAAAATTACTTAGCTGGCTTGAAATATTAATTTGAACAGCTTTTTCATCTTTGGAATTTATTTGTAATAAGTTTGAACTCCAAAATCTTGTTTTTACCTGTAATTCACCGTCCTCTGTATTGAATTTCTTAATGCTTTCATGAGGTTTCATATAATCAACTAACTCTCCATTGACATACAAACTAAATTTTAAACGCCTTATAGGAAAATTTGAGGTTCTATTTAAAACAACTTCCATTTATTTCTAATCATTATTGTTAATTATCTAAACCTACTGTATAAAATTAATAGCCTCCTCCGATAGTACTACAACCAAGAGCAATTGCACCTCCAACCAAATCAAGACCCAAGCCTAAAGCAGCTCTCCAGCCAGTCCACCAGCTAACAGCAGAAACTATAGTCCCTACCCCACCAACGATACCTGCAAGTGTAAAACATGATGATCTATTAGTCAGAACATCACCTCCCCCCTCAACATTTTCCATTTCTTGTAAATTAAGTGTTTTCATAATGATAAGATTTAAGTAAAAGTTAAACAAATTTTGTTATACTCGGAAAAAGGTATAAATAAATAAAATAAAATATATTTAGTTCTAAAATAGCACTTTTAAATCTTATTGTTTACTTACTGAAGTATTATTTTTAGATAACTATATTACAATATTATGGAAGATACTTTATCAAGAAAAATCAAAAAGATCAGAGAATTAAAAGGATATTCTCAGGAGTATTTGGCGGGTAAGTTGGACATCAGCCAGCGGGCTTACAGTAAGATCGAAAACGGAGAAACCCGTTTGCATTGGGACAGGATGACCCAAATTACAAAAATTTTAGATATTGATCCCATCGACATGATCAATTTCGACGACAGTTTGGTGTTTCACCACTGTACTCAATCTGGGAAATTCGGAGATGTTTACAACAATTTTCCAAAAGAAATGAAAGAACTCTATGAAAGCCGAATCAGTCACTTGGAAGAGGAGGTATCCTTTTTAAGAAAACAATTGGAAGGGGTTTCAAAATAATTTTTGCTCGTGAGGCTTCCAAAGGGGATCGAGTTTTATATTTTCTACAATCAGATACTAAAATGTGATAAAATATAACAAAATGTTATGATGCACAGCTGTCCCATTATTTT
>JAFMCL010000002.1 GCA_017857815.1 Flavobacteriaceae bacterium
AAGTGCATTGGCAAAAAGACACCATAAGCACAAACTGCGGTCACCCAGAAATGAACATAACCGAGATTCTTGTTCATCATCGTACCAAACATTTTGGGGAACCAATGATAAACCCCTGCAAAAAATCCGTACAAAGCAGAGATGCCCATTACTAAGTGAAAGTGAGCTACAACGAAATAAGTGTCATGCACGTTGATGTCAAGCGTGCTATCTCCCAATATTATTCCTGTGAGTCCTCCAGATATAAAGGTAGAAACCAAACCGATTGAAAAGAGCATTGCCGGATTCAATTGAAGATTTCCTTTCCATAATGTTGTGATATAATTAAAAGCTTTAACAGCCGAGGGAATTGCAATAAGCAAAGTTGTAAATGTAAATACTGATCCTAGAAATGGATTCATTCCTGAGATAAACATGTGATGTGCCCATACAATAGTAGACAAAAATGCAATGGCTAAAATAGACGCAACCATCGCGCGGTATCCAAATATGGGTTTACGTGCATTCGTTGCAATAACTTCAGAAGTAATTCCAAGTGCGGGTAGTATTACAATGTATACTTCTGGGTGGCCAAGAAACCAAAACAAGTGTTCATACAATACGGGGGATCCACCTTGATAATGTAAAACCTCTCCTTGAATAAAGATATCTGACAGAAAGAACGAAGTGCCAAAACTTCTGTCCATTATTAATAATAAAGCCGCAGATAACAAAACTGGAAATGAAACCACACCAATAATAGCAGTGACGAAAAATGCCCAAATTGTTAAAGGTAAACGCGTCATGGTCATTCCCTTTGTTCTAAGATTAATGACTGTAACAATGTAATTTAATGATCCCAAAAGTGAGGAAGCAATGAAAATTGCCATAGAGACCAACCAAAGTGTCATTCCCAAACCAGATCCGGGTTGTGCTTGTGGTAAAGCACTCAGAGGAGGATAGATAGTCCAACCAGCAGCGGCAGGTCCAGCTTCAACAAAAAGAGAACAAACCATAATAACACTGGATAAGAAAAACATCCAATAAGAAATCATATTTAAAAGTCCAGACGCCATGTCTCTGGCGCCAATCTGTAGTGGAATTAAAAGGTTACTAAAAGTTCCACTCAATCCTGCTGTCAAAACAAAAAACACCATGATGGTTCCATGAATCGTTACCAATGCAAGGTATACGTTAGGATCCATTATACCGTCAGGAGCCCACTTCCCTAACAAGACTTGCATCACACCCATTGGCTGCTCTGGCCAAGCCAGCTGTAGTCTAAAGAGCAAAGACATTGCAATCCCAATGATACCCATAAAAATCCCTGTAATAAGATATTGCTTGGAGATCATTTTATGATCTTGACTAAAAATATATTTAGTTACAAAGGTTTCTTTGTGATGATGTCCGTGATCTTCTTCGTTTATTTGTGCTGCTGTTGACATAACCTTTATTTATTTTATTAATTATTGAATTACCTGAGCAAAAGTTTGCTGATTAGCTATCCATTTTTCAAATTCTTCAGGTGTTTCAACAATAATTTTCATTTGCATGTTATAATGTGAAGCACCACATATTTTATTACAAAGCAATAAATAATCAAAAGTATAAGGCTCTAAAGCTTCTTCTCCATTTGCAACCAATGCTTTGCTATTCTCTACTCTTATTTTATTGATTTTTTTGACTTTGGCCACAACATCTGGATTTTGTCTCATGTCGCTTGTTGTTGTAACAGGCACAAAAGCAAACTCGGTGATCATTCCAGGAACACAATTCATTTGCGCTCTAAAGTGAGGCATGTATGCAGAATGAAGTACATCTTGAGAACGCATTTTAAAAATAACTTCTCTGCCCACAGGCAAGTGAAGTTCTTGAACAACTATATCATCAAACCCATTTGGGTCGGTAGCGTCAATTCCCACTTGATTTTTACCGTCAAAGTCTTGTAAGAAACGAACATTTGCGTCTCCTAAAACACCATCGTCTCCAGAATAACGTGCTTTCCAGTTGAATTGCTGAGCGTATAACTCAATGACAAGTGAGTCCTCGTCTTCTTCCACCGACATAATGTTTGTCCAAGTATACAATCCATAGAGAATCAATCCCGCTAAAACGATAACTGGAATGATGGTCCAAACGGCTTCTAGTCTATCGTTGTCAGCATAGAAGTAAGCTTTTTTACCTTTTTCTCCGCGATACTTATAAGCAAAATAATGGAGTAATGCTTGTGTTATGGTTTGAACAAAAAAGATAATTGCAAACGAAATCCACATCAAATTATCATAATCAGCTCCATGTTCTGAGGAAGCGTCAGGAAGCAAAACATCTCCCCACTTCCAAAATGAAAATAATGTCAAAGCATAGATGAAAATCAAAAATGCAAACATCAACTTTCCATTAAGCTGATTGTCATCGTCATCCGCAACCTGAGTGTTGACTTTTGGCGTTTGAGACAATTCAAATATTTTTGTGATTTGCCAAATGGCTATCGCAATTAATGCTAGAACCGTAAGTGTCAGTATAACCGTCATTTATTTCTTACAATTTATTGTTTAATAATGAAAACGTTCACTCTCTCCCATGAAAGGATCTCCCTTTGCATGAAGTGGTGCTTTCGAAATTTCTTTGAATACTACATAAATAAACAGGCCAAAGAAGAATAAAAATCCTCCTATTTCAGGAATCCCTATGAACCATTGATCTCCAACTGCTGATGGCATGATCATGTTAAATATGTCTATATAATGTCCTAGAAGAATTACTATTCCAGCCATTACTATAAAATAATTAATTCTTTTATAATCACTATTCATAAGGAGTAACAATGGAAATATAAAGTTCATCACCAACATTCCAAAAAACGGAAGGTTGTAATCCTCAATTCTAGTAATGAAATAAGTTACTTCTTCTGGAATGTTTGAATACCAAATCAGCATGAATTGAGAAAACCATAAATAGGTCCAAAAGACACTGATACCAAACATAAACTTTCCTAAATCATGAATGTGACTGTCATTCACCTTTTCTAGGTATCCTTTTGATTTAAGGTAGATTGTAACTAAAGCAATCGCTGTGATTCCAGAAACAAACATGCTTGCAAAGACATACCATCCAAACAAAGTACTGAACCAGTGCGGGTCAATGGACATGATCCAGTCCCAAGACATCATGGATTCAGTAACGATATAAAAAACTAGGAAACCTGCAGAGATTCTAAAGTTTTTCTTGTGGTTTGAAATATCATTGGCTTGATCTTGCGCCAAAGAAAATTTTCTAGAAAAATACCTGTATGTTGACCAACCTGCTATGTAAAATAAGGCACGAGCTAAGAAAAAAGGAACGTTTAAAAAACCTGTTTTTGAAGCAATCAATTTATCATGAGCTACGACTTCAGGATCCATCCATATGAATAAATGATTCATATGAAGACCAGAGAGTACAAGAATTACAAACACGATAAGTGCTCCTGGTAAAAGGTAGCCTGTTATTCCCTCCATGACACGATACAGTGCAGGAGACCACCCGGCTTGTGCTGCTCTTTGTATTGCATAAAATGCCAATACACCCAACGATATCATAAAAAAGAAAAAGGCAGCTACATACAAAGCAGCCCAAGGCTTATTTTGCAATTGGTGTAACAAATGCTCTCCGTGAGCATCGTCTGCATGTGGATCGGCAGCATGACTATTGTCTTCATGAGAAGCGTCATGAGTTTTTTCTTGTTTCGCATCAGTTGCATGATCTGCTCCGTGAGCAGCTTCTTGCTGGTGCTCGTCACCTAGATGCGCTTCGGCAACCATAGCTTGTGCTTCTTTAACCGTGCTTGGTATAGAAAGAAAACCATAGACCAAGCCTAAAAATCCAACCACCATAAAGACGATAGAGAAGTTTCTTAATTTATTTGTAAAAGTATACATACTGCGATTCAATAAATTATTTCTTAATCAAGTTTTGACGAAGTTCCATCACGTGTTGTGCGATTTGCCAGCGTTCTATTGCGTTTACTTGTCCTGCATGAGATCCCATTGCATTTTTACCATACATTAAAACATGATAAACACTACCAGGAGTAATCTCACGATCTGCATAACTGGGTACTCCCAGAAATTTTTCTCTAGTCATCAATATTCCTTGACCGTCTCCTTTAGATCCGTGACAAACTGCACAATAAACTCCGTACAATTCCTTTCCCTCTGCTAAATGTTCAGGAGTTTTTTCTATTCTAGATATCAAATTTTGTTTGGCATCTTCATAACCCTCGTTTGTGTCAGCATAATCATAAGGCTCCCAACCTCTAGCTACTGTTCCATCTACAGGAGTTTGTGCCTCAATTCCATTTGAAAAAGCATCAGAATCGGCATAAGTCTCATATCCAACAGGCTCGTACATGTTAGGGAAATATTGATAATTTGGTTTCGCTGGGTTAAAACAAGAATGCATAACCAAAGTCACGATCGCAAATGTCAATAAAGAGAAATAGTTTTTCATTTTATCCCTTTTTTTCTGTTAATGTTATTTCAATTGCCCCAGTCTTTTCCAACAAAGTCTTGAGTTCTTCTTCATTGTTATGAATTTCGATCTCAACTAAAAACTTATCATCAGTAGTTAAAGGGTTAGGGTTTTCAGCTTCTTTAAAAGGCCACAACTTACTTCTTAAATAGAAAGTTATTACCATTAAATGCGCTGCAAAAAATATTGTCAATTCAAACATAATTGGAACGAATGCAGGCATGTTTTCCAAGTAAGAAAAACTAGGTTTTCCTCCAATATTTTGAGGCCAGTCTTCTATCATTATGTAATTCATCATCCAAATGGAAACACAAAAACCAATGCAACCATAGATGAACGCCATGATTGAAATTCGGGTATCTGCAAGTCCTAGTACTTTGTCCAAACCATGGACTGGGAAAGGAGTGTAGACTTCTTCGATGTGATGCTTTTCTGCTCGTATGTCTTTGACTGCCGCTAAAAGGACATCATCATCATCGTAAAGCGCATGTATTACTTGATTACTCATTTTTTGCCTTCTCTTAATTTTTTATATTTTTCTCCCGATGATTTTAAAATCGTTTTTACTTCTGCCTGAGCAATCACTGGGAATGTTCTGGAGTACAATAAAAATAGTACAAAGAAAAAACCAATTGTTCCTATAAAGATACCTATGTCCACAAATGTTGGGGAAAACATCGTCCATGAAGACGGTAAATAATCCCTGTGAAGTGAGGTTACAATAATTACAAACCTTTCAAACCACATCCCAATATTTACTACTATTGATATGATAAATGAAAACACAATGCTTGTTCTCAATTTTTTGAACCACATAAACTGAGGTGAAAATACATTACAGGTCATCATCGACCAATAAGCCCACCAGTAAGGCCCCGTGGCGCGGTTCAAAAATGCGTATTGTTCGTATTCTACTCCTGAATACCAAGCAATGAAAAGCTCGGTAATATAAGCAACCCCAACTATAGAACCTGTAATCATGATCACGATATTCATTAATTCTATATGCTGTACGGTGATGTAATTTTCTAAATTGGAAACTTTACGCATGATAATCAAAAGCGTATTTACCATCGCAAAACCAGAGAATATCGCTCCCGCTACAAAGTATGGAGGAAATATTGTAGTGTGCCATCCTGGAATTACTGAAGTAGCAAAATCAAACGATACGATCGTATGAACTGACAATACCAAAGGAGTTGCTAAACCCGCAAGGACTAATGATACTTCTTCAAAACGTTGCCAGTCTTTCGCTCTTCCGCTCCATCCAAAACTCAACAAGCTGTATATCTTTTTCTGAAAAGGTCGCACTGCGCGATCTCGAATCATTGCAAAATCTGGAAGCAAGCCTGTCCACCAGAATACCAAGGAAACAGAGAGATAAGTCGATATTGCAAACACATCCCAAAGTAAAGGAGAATTGAAATTCACCCATAAAGAACCAAAAGAATTTGGAATAGGTAATACCCAATAAGCCAACCAAGGTCGACCCATGTGTATGATTGGGAAAAGTCCTGCTTGTATTACAGAAAATATTGTCATAGCTTCCGCAGAACGGTTAATTGCCATACGCCATTTTTGTCTAAACAAAAGTAATACTGCTGAAATCAGTGTTCCGGCATGTCCAATTCCTACCCACCATACAAAGTTGGTAATGTCCCATGCCCAACCTACGGTTTTATTTAGTCCCCAAGTTCCAATACCTGTAGAGATAGTGTATATAATACAACCAATACCCCACATAAATGCGGCTAATGCGATGCCAAAAACAATCCACCACTGGCGATTTGCTTTACCTTCAACAGGAGCCGCTACATCAACAGTAACATCATGATAGGTTTTATCACCTGTTACTAAGGGTTTTCTTATCGGTGCTTCGTAATGAGATGCCATACGATTTGTTTTATTCTATTTTTTTAAGATTGATCTGTATTTCTTATTTTGGTTTGGTACATAACGTTCGGTTTTGTTCCAACAGACTCCAATAAGTGATACATTCTATCGTTATCCTTTAATTCAGTTATTTTACTGGACTTATCATTGATATCTCCAAAGGTCATCGCGGCATTGCTACATGCATTTGAGCACGCCGTTTGGAATTCACCATCTTCAATTTGACGTCCCTCTAGCTTGGCATCTAAGATTGTTTTTTGTGTCATTTGAATACACATAGAACATTTCTCCATTACCCCTCTTGATCTTACAACCACATCAGGATTAAGAACCATACGTCCTAAATCATTGTTCATGTGGTAGTCAAACTCATCATTCTTATTGTAAAGAAACCAGTTAAATCTTCTTACTTTATAAGGACAGTTGTTGGCACAATATCTTGTTCCTACACAACGGTTATAGGCCATGTGGTTTTGTCCTTGGCGACCATGAGAAGTTGCTGCCACAGGGCAAACAGTTTCACAAGGCGCGTGGTTACAATGCTGACACATCACCGGCTGGAATGCTACTTGAGGATTCTCAGAAGCCTTTTCCATTTGACTGAAAGTCGTAAGCGAATCAGACAAACCAGAAATGTCATCTTTTGTTTGATCATCCCCTTCAAAAGTTTCCTCTGAAGAATAATAACGGTCAATCCGCAACCAGTGCATGTCTCTTGACTTTCTTATTTCAGACTTACCAACTACAGGCACATTGTTTTCTGAATGGCAAGCAATAACACACGCGCCACATCCAGTACATGCATTCAAGTCAATTGATAAATTGAAATGATGTCCTATGGAACGATCAAAAGATTGCCACATGTCTACTTCAGGAGAAGTGACTTCAAATTCAATATGATTTTTAGAAACCTTTGGAATTGCATTCCAATATTCTTTGTCTTTGGTGTTAAATATTTCTAAAGTAGTTTCCTTAATAATATCTCCTCGACCCATCAAAGTGTTGTGCAACTGAACACAAGCAAATTCATGAAATCCATCTACTGGAGTTATGCTGACTTCTTGAACGCTGTCGAAGTTATTATAAAGTGTATAGGCGTTAACCCCTACTTGCATTTCATCGTTTAATCCTTTTCTTTCCCCATATCCGAAAGAAAGTCCAACTGTTCCTAATGCTTGTCCAGGTTGAATCAAAACAGGAGCAACAAGAGTTTTATTTGCGACTTTAACTTGAGCATAACTTCCATTTAATGCACCATTCGCAACATTAACGTTTTTCAGACCGATTGATTTTGCATCGGCAGAAGAAATTGTGAGGTAGTTGTCCCAAGATATACGACTTATTGGGTCTGGAAATTCTTGAAGCCATGGATTATTTGACTGCTGTCCATCTCCCATTCCCGTTTTAGAATATAAAACCAAAGCCATTCCATTTGTTGAATTGGCTGAAAGGGTTTTAAGATTGGAAGCAATATTAATCAAATTAGCTTCTCCAACTTTAATATTAGAGTTAGAAGAAATATAACCGTCATGTAGCACTTTACTCCATGGTTTTCCTTCTAATATAGTTTCTTCCCAATTGGCTTTAATTACATCATAATAACTTGATTCGCTATTGGATAGTTTCAACAATATATCTTGAAACTGTTGAGTGTCAAATAATGGACGAATTGTTGGTTGTGCCAATGCATAATGCCCAGCTTTAAACTCATAATCTCCCCAGCTTTCTAAGTAATTAGGAGTGGCGGCGATATATTGAGCTGAAGCAGCAGTTTCGTCTTCTTTTGAAGAGAAAGAAACTGACAATTCTAATTTTTCGAATGCTGAAATAAATTCAGAAGCATTCGGTAAAGTGTATCCAGGATTAATCCCAGCAGTAAGTAATCCTTTTACTTTTCCACTTTTAATATCTTCAATCAATTGCATCATTGCCTTGTCATCTCCTTGACGGATCAACCTAGGCTGAGCAACATCCATAACCTCACTTTGGAGGTAATTGTTTATTGCTAAAACGATTTCTTGTGCAGCTACGTCGTTTATACCTGAAACCACTACACCTTTATTTTTTGAAGCTTTCAAACGACTCACTGCATTTGTAACTGCTTTTTGAACTTCAGGGTTCAAATCACTCTTTAATGAAGTGTTGGTTAACTGCGCATAAATTTGAGCAATTACTTTTTTATGTGTTGCTGGAGTTGAAGGAACTCTTTTGTCTGCATTTGCACCAGAAAGTGTCATGTTTGACTCAAACTGAATGTGGTGAGACATTTTAGAGTGACCGTGTCCTTTTACAGGAACTCTTCCTTTTGTATAGGAACTGTCGTATCCTCCCCCTTGCCAATCTCCTAGGATATCAGCAGCGACAGAAACAATAGTTTCGGCTTTAGAGAAATCGTAATCCGCTAAGGCACGAACTCCATATGCATTTTCAAAGGCAGACAATGCTGCACTTGAAGAAATCGCATCATAAACAACGTGAGATACGTTTGGATATTCTTCTTTAAAGCCTTCAATTATTTTATTAGTAGTCGGACTCGCAAAAGTTTGCGTTAAAAGAACAACTGATTTATTGGTTGCAGCGAGTGCTTTTAATTTTGCCGTTACTTGTTTATTTAAATCAGACCAAGAAATGTCCTCTCCGTTGGCTTTAGGTCCTTGTAGTCTTTTTATATCATATAGGGATAAAACAGAAGCATGGACACGAGCGTTTGCACCGCCAAGTGTTGGAGCATCTGGATTATTTTCAACCTTAATTGGTCTCCCCTCACGGGTTTTAATCAATATGCTTGCAAAATCAAAACCATCTGCAATCGTTGTGGCGTAATAGTTGGCTATTCCTGGACGAATTTGTTCTGGCTGAACGACATAAGGAACAGACTTAATAACAGGACCCTCGCAAGCGGCAAGTGATGCAGCGGCGGTACTGAAGCCTACATACTTTAGGAAATCACGGCGGTTGGTGCTCGACTCGCTTAAGGTCTCTTCATCTCCCAAAAACTCATCTACTGGAATTTTTTCTACAAATTCATTTTGTTCCAGCTTTTGTACAACTTCGCTTTCTTGATCGAGTTGCTCAACGCTTTTCCAATAAATCTTATTTGACGACATAGATTATATTATAGTTTAACCGTTTTCATTAATAGTGACATTTTCCACATTCCAACCCTCCCATTTGGGCAACTGTGAGTTTCTCTACTCCATATTTCTTAGACAACTCATCATGAATTTTAGCATAATATTCATTGCCTTCAACTTTCACATTGGTCTCTCTGTGGCAATTGATACACCAGCCCATTGTTAGCGGAGAATATTGATACATGATTTCCATTTCTTCGACGGGACCATGGCATTTTTGACATTCAATTCCTCCCACTTCAACATGCTGGGCATGATTAAAGTAAACAAAGTCTGGAAGGTTATGTATTCTTACCCATTTAACAGGCTTGGTCTTTCCTGTATAGGATTGATTTTCTTCATCCCAACCAACTGCAGTGTATAGTTTCTTAATTTCGTTGGTGTAAAATTCTTTTGTGTATCCGTTTTCCAAATCCTCTTCGCCATTGTATTCTGCAATATTCTCATGACAGTTCATACAAACATTTAATGCAGGAATTCCTGAATGTTTAGAAACTCTAGCGGAAGAATGACAATACTTACACTCAATTTGATTTGCACCTGCATGAATTTTGTGAGAGTAGTGAATGGGTTGAACCGGCATATATCCCTGATCAACTCCAACTTGCATCAAAAATCCATAAGCAAAATATGCACTGCTCAATAAAAGCAGGATAACGGAAACAAATACTAAAAATTGATTTTGAATAAACAACTTCCAGATTGGAGTTCTTTTTTCTTTAATTGGTGTAGGAGTTATATTTACTCCACTCGCAACTGCAATTCTCATCAAAGTTTTTTGAACCAAAAACAACATTACAATGAGTAATGCAAATACAAGCCCTAGGGCCGCCAGTATGATCTCATTTGAAACACCTGAAGGTGCTGCCGTTACAACAGTAGCGCCTTGTGCAGCAACTGGAACAGCTGGAGGAGTATAGTCTGTGTAAGCAAGAATATTGTCAATGTCTGTATTTGAAAGCAGTGGAAAGGCCGTCATCGCTGTTTTGTTGTATTCTTCCCAGATCGCAACAGCTTGGGCATCTCCTGCCTTTATCATTGCCGAACTGTTCTTAATCCAACTGTACAACCACTCCTTGTCATATTTTGCCGAAACTCCTTTTAGGGCAGGACCCACAGCTTTTTTATTTAATTTATGACAGGCAGCACAATTTGCGTTGAAAAGCTTTTTACCCGATGCCACGTCTGCTTCTTGAGCAAAAGATGAGTTCAATGAAATTAATGAAAGCAGTAGGGAGAAGATGAAGAACAATCCTAAAGGATATAGCTTCTTTGACATTATTTTATTTTTTTTATGGATACGGTCGTGCAAAATATTCTTTCTAAATATTGTACAAAAATAAGTCATAGACTTGTGAACTTAAAGGGTATAAATTAACAATTTCTTAATTTATACCCATTCTAAATAGACTTGTTATTTAAATTACAAATCTTATTGATTCTATCTGAATTTTTTGTTTTTTTGTTGTATGAATAAAGTTATTTTTTCTTGGATAGTCGCCTCAATTGTCCTCTGCTTGTTGTCCACAAATATAATGGCTCAGGAAACCTTAGTGAAAGTTAATCAAGATGTGCTCATAAAGAAGCTAATGACTTTAAAGAAAGAGGTTGATAGCGAGACCTATGCCTCACACTTTTTTACCATTCAACTTTACTATGGGAAATATGAAGTTGCAGAAAGGATAATTACAGCGTTTAAAGAAAATTATCCTGAATGGGATGCTGATTTGAGTTTTGAAACGCCAAACTATAAAGTACAAGTGGGTCGATTCAAACAATACTACAACGCATTGAATAAGCTTAATGAAATCAAAAAAGTTTATCCTGGTGCTTTTCTATTAACGTTGAAGAATTAAAGTTTTTTCTTGACTGCCACTTCTTGGAAGCATTCAAGCATATCTCCTTCTTGTATTTCGTTGTAATTCTTAACCTGAAGTCCACAGTCATAGCCTTTGGCAACCTCTTTGGCATCGTCTTTAAATCGTTTCAATGAAGACAAAAATCCTGAATGAATTACAACTCCTTCACGGATAATTCTGATTCCAGAATTTCGGAATATTTTTCCAGTCATTACCATACACCCTGCAACAGTTCCAACTTTAGAAATTTTATAAGTTTCTCTGATTTCTGCAGTCCCTGTAATTTCTTCTTTCATTTCAGGAGATAACATTCCTTCCATGGCGTCTTTAACATCGTTAATGGCGTCGTAGATGATAGAGTAAGACCGGATATCGATTTCCTCTTTGTCTGCTATTGATCTTGCATTCCCCATTGGTCGAACATTAAATCCAATAACAATTGCGTCTGAAGCAGAGGCCAAAAGCACATCTGATTCTGTAATTGCACCAACTCCTTTGTGTATTATATTAACTTGAATTTCTTCAGTCGATAGTTTTTGTAAAGAATCAGTAAGGGCTTCAACTGAACCATCTACATCTCCTTTAAGTATTAAATTAAGTTCTTTAAATTCTCCTAGAGCAATCCTTCTTCCGATTTCATCTAGGGTAATATGACGCTGCGTTCTAACATTCTGTTCCCGTTGAAGTTGCGTTCTTTTAGCAGCAATTTGTTTGGCCTCTTTTTCATCTTCCAATACGTTAAAATTATCTCCTGCTTGGGGTGCTCCATCGAGTCCTAAAACTGAAACAGGTGAGGAAGGCGGAACGGCGTCAAGCGCATTTCCACGTTCATCAAACATTGCTTTAATTTTTCCACTATGTTTTCCAGCCAAAATATAATCTCCAATATTCAACGTTCCTGTTTGAACCAGAATCGTAGAAACATAACCCCGTCCTTTATCTAGAAATGCTTCAACAACAGTTCCTTTAGATTTTCGATTAGGATTTGCTTTTAATTCAAGAATTTCCGCTTCAAGTAATACTTTTTCTAAAAGCTCTTTAATTCCAGTTCCTTTTAGGGCTGAAATATCTTGTGATTGGATTTTACCTCCCCAATCTTCAACCATCAGATTCATTCCGGCAAGCGCTTCTTTGATCTTTTCTGGATTTGAATTGGGCTTATCAATTTTATTTATTGCAAAAATAATCGGAACCCCTGCCGCCTGCGCGTGACTGATTGCCTCTTTTGTTTGAGGCATAATATCATCATCCGCAGCAACTACAATAATTGCAATATCAGTAACCTGAGCACCACGAGCTCGCATGGCTGTAAAAGCCTCGTGTCCTGGTGTGTCTAAAAAAGTGATCTTCTGATCGTCTTTCAACGTTACAGAATATGCACCAATGTGTTGCGTTATACCACCAGATTCCCCAGCAATTACATTTTCTTCTCTTATATAATCTAGTAATGAAGTTTTCCCATGATCAACATGTCCCATTACGGTAACGATCGGAGCACGAGGTTTTAAATCCTCCTCTACATCCTTTTCTTCATCGATATTTTCTTCTAGCTCCGTTTTAACAAACTCAACTTGATAACCAAATTCATCCGCAACAATAGATAAGGTTTCCGCATCAAGCCTTTGATTCATGGTCACCATGATTCCCAATGACATACATGCTGAGATGATTTCAGTAGAACTAATTTCCATTAAAGTAGCGATTTCTCCTACTGTAATAAATTCAGTTACTTTAATTGTTTTGCTACTAGCTTCTTGTTCTGCCAATTCTTCTTCGGACTTTTGACGGTGTTGGTCACGTTTGTCCCTTCTGTACTTGGCTCCTTTGGACTTGTTAGATTTTCCTTGAAGCTTTTCTAAAGTTTCACGAATTTGCTTTTGAACTTCTTCATCTGTTGGCTCGGCCTTAACTGGCTGGGGAGTCCGTCCTTTTTGTGGTGGTCTCTGTCTAGAATTGGTGTTTGTTTTATTTTGAGTATTAGCAGTTCTAGCTCCTGGTTTAGGTGCGGGATCTTTACTAATTCTTTTTCTTTTTCTCTTACGCGCGTCTTCTACTGTTTTTTCTTTCTTTTTAAACTCATCTAAATCGATGGTTTGTCCAGTTTTCTTAAAGCCCGTAAGCGTTTTGTATTTGGTTTTTATTGCATGGGGATCCACTGTAGTCGGAGTTGCTTCTGCAGTAGTTTCTGCTTTGACTTCAGGTGCTACTGAATCTGTCGCAACTGCTTCGGGTTTGGCAACCTCAGCTTTCACAGGAGCTTCAGTAACCATTTTCGTCACCTCTTTGACAGGAACTGGCACAGGAACTTCTTCTGTTTTTTTAGCAACCTTTTCCTCAACAACAACTTCCACCTCTTTTTTAGCAACTGGCTTTTGAGCAATAACCTCTGGAGGTTTAGGAGCCACTGGCATTTTTTCTATTGGAGGCTTGGCAACTGCCTTTGGAGGATTAAGATCAATTTTACCAAGCATTACAGGCTTGGTGATTGTAGCTTTAGCCCTTATAACTTCTTGGCGTTTTTGCTGCAACTCGATTCGTTCTTGCTCTTTTTTCTCCTGCAAGATTCTTAAAGATTCTTTCTCTTTTTTCTTCTCCTCACTAATTTCATGAGAAGCATCCTTTTTGGATTTATCTGTGGCAAATTCATCGAGTAAAACACGATAAATATCCTTTGATATTTTTGTAGTAGGACGGGCTTCGATTTCAATATCCTTTTGAGAAAGGAATTCGACCGCACGATCTAGAGAAATATTTAATTCTCTTAGTGCTACATTTAATCTTATTGTTGAAATATCTGCCATTAATTGTTTTTATTCTGTGTCAAAAGTAGGGAAAAAATACATTTGTTTATTCCTCAAACTCAGCTTTTAAAATTCGTAATACTTCACTTACAGTCTCATCTTCCAAATCAGTTCGCTTGATTATGTCTTCTTTTTGAAGTTCAAGAATGCTTTTTGCAGTGTCCAAACCAACTTTTTTGAACTCATCAATTATCCACGAATCGATTTCATCGCTGAATTCTGCAAGCTCAACGTCTTCCTCTGCTCCTTCTCTAAATACATCTATTTCATATCCTGTCAGTTTTCCTGCAAGTCTTATGTTGTGACCTCCCCTTCCAATCGCTTTAGAAACCTCATCAGGGTTCAAGAACACCTGAACTCTTTTTGTTTCTTCATCTATCTTTAAAGAATTTATTTTTGCAGGACTCAAAGCACGAGTAATGAACAATTGTGAATTGTTGGTGTAATTGATTACATCAATGTTTTCATTCCCTAATTCTCTTACTATTCCATGAATACGAGAGCCTTTCATACCAACACATGCTCCTACTGGATCAATACGATCATCGTAAGAATCTACGGCTACTTTCGCTTTTTCACCAGGAATTCTGACTGCTTTTTTGATCGTAATTAAACCGTCAAAAACTTCAGGGATTTCTTGTTCAAATAATTTTTCTAAAAACAAAGGGGATGTTCTCGAAAGAACAATTCTTGGTTTGTTTCCTCTTAATTCAACCAACTCGATGACCCCTCTCACGTTGTCTCCTTTTCGGTAAAAATCACTAGGTATTTGTTGTTCCTTAGGCAATATAATTTCATTCCCATCGTCATCTAGAAGAATGACTTCTCTATTACGAATGTGGTGAACCTCAGCAGTAAACAACTCGCCAATTCTATCTTTAAATTGATTGAATGTATTGGTGCTGTCATGCTCAAAAATCTTTGAAATCAAGTTTTGACGTAAGGTTTGAATGGACCTTCTCCCAAGGTTAATAAGCTTTACTTCTTCAGAAACGTCTTCACCAACTTCAAAGTCGGGCTCAATTTTTCTAGCTTCCGTTAATTCAATTTCTTGGTTTGGGTCTTCAACCACTCCATCTTTAACAACAACTCTATTTCTCCAAATTTCTAAATCCCCTTTGTCTGGGTTGATAATTATATCAAAATTTTCATCTGAACCAAACTTGCGTTTTAAAGTGTTTCTAAAAACTTCTTCCAAAATGACCATCAATGTTACTCTGTCAATCAATTTTTCATCTTTGAATTCAGAAAACGAATCTATTAGTGCTAAATTTTCCATCTCTAATTATGTTAGAATTTTACAATAACCTTTGTTTGATTTATTTGCTCAAAAGCAATAACTTTATTTTTCTTTACAGTAACTTTTCCTTTTCCTATTGGTTTGGGTTCTCTTTGTTTCCACTCCAATTCAATTTCATTTTCATCAGCTTTAACCAATTTTCCTTTTATGATTTCACCCTCGAGAAGCATAACTTCTAATTCTCGATTGATATTTTTCAAATATTGCCTCGGGAATTTCAACGGGCTTCCCACACCAGCTGAAGCCACTTCCAGCCCAAAATCTTCTTCATCGCGATCTAGCTCATGCTCAATGGCACGGCTAATATTGATGCAATCCTTAACGTTAATTTCATCATCTCCGTCAAGAATTATCTTAATAGAATTGTCACCCCCAATTTTGAGGTCAACCAAGAAAATGTGTGGGTTTTCCTTGAGTGCCTCGGTAAGTAAATCTTCTACTTTTTGGTTAAAATTCATGTCAAAAAAAAGAGGGACTAATAGTCGCCTCTGATAGATTTTTCATAATGCTTTGCAAATATAACATTTTTTAGCGTCTTCCAAAATCTAAAAAGTAAGAAAAGTAAATTAAAACCGCATTCCCTTAAATTCTTACTCCAATGAAAATCATAGACTTAGATATTTTATTTGGGGAACACAATCATTTGAAATTTAATTATTATTTTTGATTGTATATATTTAAACCCAATCTATTTTGAAAAAAAAACACCTTTTCTATTCTTTTGTGATCCTAATGGGGATAATCTACATTGCACTTAAACCTGGCAAACTCCCTTCTTATAACCCAGAAAGAGATTATCTCGATATGGAAGTCCCAATTCTGGAAGCTTTTATAACTGCAAAAGACTCCAGTGTGATTCAATTGCCAGAGGGGCATTACTTATTCAGTCAATCCCTAATCTTAGACGGAAAAAAAGGCATTACCATCCGCGGGATGGGAATGGACAAGACAATTCTCTCTTTTAAAGGTCAAAAGCAAGGTGCTGAGGGAATCAGAATTTCTAATTGTGAAAACATTATCATAGAAAACTTAGCCCTAGAGGATGCTGCTGGCGACAACCTTAAAGTTACTGACACCGACGGAATCATAATGCGTAAAATCAGATCGGCTTGGACGGGACAAGTTTCCTCTAAAAATGGTGCTTATGCGCTCTACCCTGTTTTATGTAGCAATGTTATCATTGAAGATTGTGAAGCTATTGGCTCTTCAGATGCAGGAATTTATGTAGGTCAATCTAATCATGTGATTATAAGGAATAACAAAGCCTATTATAATGTAGCTGGAATCGAAAGTGAAAACAGTACAAATGTTGAGATTTACAACAACGAAGCTTATCAGAATACTGGAGGATTATTGATTTTCAATCTGCCCAACCTAACCGTGTATGGATCAAAAATTAAAGCATATGACAATTACATCCACGACAATAACATTAAAAACTTTGGAGTTAAAGGATCTATCGTTAGCTCGGTTCCTCGCGGATCAGGGGTGATTATCATGGCTACCAAAGAAGTTGATTTTTATAACAATAAGGTTGAAAACCATAAAACTGTTAATGCTTCTATTGTTAGTTATGAAGTGTTTACTTCTGAAAAAAAAGATCGTAAAAAGAAAAAAGAAGAGCTAAAGGCGCTTGCAAACGGCCTAAGAGCTGTTGATAATGAATATCGTCAAGACGAACAATACAATGCCTACCCTGGCAGGGTATCTATTCATGACAATCGTTTTGAAAACAAACACTTTTTCCCCACCTTAGACAATGACTTCGGTTTACTTTGGGTGATGAAAAATGGATTCAAAATTCCTGACGTTGCTTATGACTTAATCCTTGCCGAGGATTATTATTTAAAGAACAACACTAGGAATCCTGAATATGAAATTTGTGTAAAAAATAATGGTGACATCAATTTTGTTGTCTTAGATGCAGCAAATGATTTTGAAAAATTCTCAAATGACCTTGGACCATATGACTGTGATATTGAATTTAAAACATCCATCTAAAAAAATTAAATGAAAAACATTTGGTTGCTTTTACTTGGGGTTCTTTTTATTCAATGTCAATCTGATAAAAAAACAAGAACCGTTCCCGTAGCTCGAAAAGTGGTTTCTAAAATGGAAATCGATAATTCGAGTTCAAATGAAATTCAAAAACTTTCTGAATATGGTTTTTTTGAGGGTAAGATTTCTGATTTCAAACCCGCTAAAAACGTACACCCCTATGAACTAAACACCCCCTTGTTTACAGATTATGCCTTTAAGGGGAGATTTTTGTACCTCCCCTCAGGCAAGAAAATGAACTACAAAGAAAAAGAGGTTTTAGATTTTGAATCGGGAACTATTATTATCAAAAACTTTTATTATCCTGAAGACTTTAAGAAACCCGATGGAGATAAAAATATCATTGAAACCCGATTGTTGATTAAGGAAGAAAACGATGATTGGAAGGTTTTATCTTACGTATGGGATGACAAACAAGAAGATGCTCTTCTCAATATCATTGGAGGAGAAAAACAAGTCAGTTGGAAAGACTACAATGGTAAAACACAAAATATTAGTTATGTGATACCGAATCAGACCCAATGCAAAAGCTGCCATATGTCTGGAAAAAAAATCTCCCCAATAGGCCCCATTGCTGGCCAATTAAATAGGGATAATATTTACCACGGTATGGTGCGCAATCAATTGGAATATTTCGAGAGTCAAGGACTTTTGACGGGGCTTCCTGAAAAAGAAAATTGGCCTTTTATGCCCGTTTGGAACCAGCTAACTTCAGGATCATTAGAAGATCGTGCGAAAGCCTATTTACACATCAATTGCGCGCATTGCCACAGTGACGTTGGGCCGGCAAAAAACTCAGGTCTTAACTTGACTTATTGGGAATCCGACGGAAGAAGTCGAGGCGTTTTTAAACCTCCTATTGCAGCCGGAAAAGGTTCTGGTAACCTTAAATACAGTATTGTTCCTGGTCAGCCTGAAAACTCTATTTTAACCTACAGACTTGAAAGTACAGACCCGGGAGTTATGATGCCTGAAATCGGAAGAACAACTTTTCACCAAGAAGGTTTAGCGCTTATTGAATCCTATATAAAATCACTTTAGTACTTTCTTTTTTTGTTGCTTCTGCATTTTAAGTTAGCATCTTTTTAAACTATCTTTGAATTGTTGTTTTTCACTATAGATAAGTATTAAATGAAGTTTTCCAATTCCAGAACGGGGATGCTATTTCTAAAACCAAAGTTAGACAAGCAAACTCCTTTTGAAAAACTTTTTGAGATTTTTAAAGAACTCATCACCCATACCTCAGGGGATTTTGATGAAGCCATTGATTGGTTAAGAGAATTGGATGTTGAATATCAGTTAACGGATGAAAATTATACCATTGACGACTTTATCAAGGATCTTTTAGAAAAATCTTACATCCGTGAAGAAATCAAACCCGATGGAAGTGGGAAAGGAATGGGACTGACTGCCAAAACAGAAAAGCTCCTTCGAGAATACGCCTTGAAGCAAATTTTTGGAAAATTAAAGCGGTCTGGAACTGGAAATCACAAAACCAACCACCTCGGACAAGGCGCAGAACCTTCTGGTGAGTTGAAGAGCTTTCAATTTGGAGATCCTATCGAAAATATCGTTTTAACGGAGAGCCTCAAAAATGCACAAATCCATTCTGGCATTGATGATTTGCAAATAAGACAAGAGGATTTGGTTGTAGAAAAAACCGAACACAAGTCTCAAATGAGTACAGTGTTGATGATCGACATCAGTCACAGCATGATTCTTTATGGAGAAGATAGGATAACACCTGCAAAAAAAGTTGCGATGGCATTGGCAGAATTGATCACTACTAGGTATCCAAAAGATACTCTCGATATTTTGGTTTTCGGAAATGACGCAAGACTCATTCCTATTAAGGACTTGCCCTATCTTCAAGTGGGACCTTATCACACCAACACAGTCGCAGGACTAGAGTTGGCAATGGACATGCTTAGACGAAAGAAAAATACGAATAAGCAGATTTTTATGATCACTGATGGAAAGCCCAGTTGTCTTAAAATGCCTGACGGAACTTATTATAAAAACAGTGCTGGTTTAGATAAAACAATTGTTGAAAAATGCTATCTAATGGCACGTCAAGCGAGAAAACTACACATCCCAATTACTACTTTTATGATTGCTTCTGACCCTTACTTAAAACAATTTGTTCAGGAATTCACCAAAGCAAACAATGGAAAAGCATTCTTTACAGGACTTAACAACCTTGGAGAAATGATATTTGAGGACTATGAAAAAAATAGAAAAAAACGTTTTGGATAAAATTATGGAAAAGCCCACTATTAAGACCTTAGGAAAATTAAAAAGCTCCTCTTATCAACCCAAAAATATTCAAGAAGAATTGGCTCAAAATTTGAGAGCAAGGATTCGCAAGGGAATTCCTTCATTCAACGGATTGGTCGGTTATGAAAACACCGTGATTCCAGACGTAGAGCGTGCTTTGCTTTCTGGCCACAGCATCAACCTTTTAGGATTGAGAGGCCAAGCAAAAACAAGGCTTGCTCGGAAGATGATTGACTTACTTGACGAATGGATCCCCATAGTGGAAGGTTCGGAAATTAATGATGATCCCCTTCAACCCATTTCTCGATTTTCGAAAGAATTAATAGCAGAAAAAGGAGAGGATACCCCTGTGGATTGGCTCCATAGAACCGATCGCTTTTTTGAAAAACTCGCCACTCCTGATGTTACTGTTGCGGATTTGATTGGAGATGTAGATCCCATAAAAGCAGCGACGCTCAAATTGTCCTATGCTGACGAAAGAGTGATTCACTTTGGGATGATTCCCCGAGCGCACAGAAGTATTTTTGTTCTGAATGAACTGCCTGATTTACAAGCGCGAATTCAAGTTGCATTGTTCTCAATTCTTCAGGAAAAAGAAATTCAAATACGTGGATTTAAATTAAGAATGCCTTTAGAAATTCAGTTTGTGTTTACCGCAAATCCTGAAGACTACACCAATCGGGGGAGTATTGTTACCCCACTAAAAGACAGGATAGGTTCACAAATTTTGACGCACTATCCGCACAATATTGAAATCGCTAAAAGAATAACAGCACAAGAAGCCGTGATCAGCGAGGAAAACAAGAAAACCATCCACATTCCCGAATTGGCCAAAACGCTTATTGAACAGATTGGTTTTGAAGCACGTAAAAGCGAATTTGTAGACTCAAAAAGCGGGGTCAGTACCCGTATGAGTATCACAGCTTTTGAAAACTTAATAAGTACTGCCGAAAGACGGTTGTTGATCACCCAAGATGAAACAACTGCGGTCAGACTGGTTGATTTTTTAGGCGTAATTCCTGCCATCAATGGTAAAATTGAATTGGTCTATGAAGGAGAACAGGAGGGAGCAGAACAAATTTCATTTCATTTGATATCCCAAGCAATTAAAACACTTTTTCCAAATTATTTTCCAAAAATTGAGAAACTACAAAAGCAAAATGCCAATGGACCTTACGATGACTTGTTGGGTTGGTTTTTCAATGACAACGAATTGTTCTTGGAGGATGATTTAAGTGAAAAGGAATACAAAAAAGCTTTAGATAAAGTTCCTGCTATTGGGGAATTAATAAAGAAACATCAAAAGGATTTAGACCCAAACGACACTTATTTCCTTATGGAATTTTTGTTGTGGGGACTAGAATCAAATCAAAAACTGACCAAGGTCAGAACGCTCGAAGGATTTCACTTTAGGGATTCGCTGGGCAGTTACATCAGTGGTCTGTAATTCTTAAACTTTGTTTTTCATTGAAGAAATAGAAGTAGTTGTTAACACCTCAAGCGTGCGATCACGCACCTTTTCAAAGACGGTTTTAATTTCACAGTTTTCTTCGTCACACTCTTCGCAAGAAGCGTAATAGTTTAGTGAAACGCACGGTAACATTGCGATTGGGCCGTCAACCATTCTTATTAATTCTGATAAATAAATATCATCAGGGTTTTTAATAAGTCGATATCCTCCTGTTTTACCACGTTGACTCTGTAATAATTTAAAATTACGAAGCTCTCTTAATATTGTCTCTAAAAATTTTTTAGGAATGTTTTCTTTTTCCGCAATTTCAGATGAAAAAACTGAACGTTCGTCAGCCTGATGATCTGCCAGGTACAATAGTGCTTTGATCGCATATTTGCATTTTTTAGAAATCATAAATTGCTTTTCCCAAATGTAGGGAATTTCTTGTAAACTACTTAATTCCTATTAACTTTATAGGAATTATTTGTTTAGTATTGTTTAAGTGTTTATATTTACCAAAAATTAAATTATTTACCCATGATTATCGACCTGCATTTATTTCGGAAAAACAAAAGTCAAGAAGGAAACACTTCTAAAGAAAAGGTTTCTAGAAGTCTGCTTAAGGCTATTAGCTGGCGGCTTATCGGAACAATCGACACCATGATTATCGCTTATTTTATCACAGGCACAATCTCTCAGGCCATCTCAATTGGTTTCATTGAATGGGGAACAAAAATGGTGCTTTACTTTTTCCATGAACGTATTTGGAACAGGTTTCAATGGGGTAAAAAATAAATAATATGGAAAATAATTCTATAGAAAAGTTAAATCAGCAATTCGCGTCTTTATCCTTGGAGGAGGCGTTTGAAACACTGTGTACTCTTGGATTCAAAAACATCGCATTTTCGACTTCTTTAGGTCAGGAAGATCAAGTGTTGACGGATGTTATTTTTAAGAACAACCATCCTATTAAAGTGTTTACTTTAGACACTGGGAGACTATTTGAGCAAACTTATGACGTATTAGATAAGACACAAAAAAAATATATTAAAAGTATTTCTTCCTTTGTCCCAGATAACAATGAGTTGAAGACATTACTCGATTCAAAGGGGCCTTATAGTTTTTATGACAGTATTGAAAACAGAAAAGAATGTTGTTCGATTAGAAAGATCAATCCTTTACAAAAAGCACTAAAAGGGGTGGATCTATGGATCACTGGACTTAGAGCCTCTCAGAGCAACTCGAGAAGCACTTTATCATTTTTCAGTTATGACGATGCTTTTGGGTTGCCAAAGTTTAATCCTTTGGTCAATTGGACTTTAGAAGAAGTTGAAAACTACTTGGAACAAAACAATGTTCCTCAAAACTCTCTACACAAGAAAGGGTTTGTGAGTATCGGCTGTGAGCCCTGCACTCGTGCTGTGAAACCTGGTGAAGACATTCGATCTGGAAGATGGTGGTGGGAAGAAAGTAAAAAAGAATGTGGATTACACTTAAATCACAAATAATAATTTAATGAATACCCTAGAGCAGTTAGAAGAAGAAGCGATATACATCATAAGAGAAGTCGTCGGACAGTTTAACAACCCTGCCCTACTCTTTTCTGGAGGGAAGGACTCCATTGTTTTGCTTCACCTTTGCAAAAAAGCATTCTTACCTGGACGGATTCCTTTTCCTTTACTTCATGTTGATACGGGACACAATTTTCCTGAAACCATTGAATTAAGAGATGAATTGGTTGAAAAATATCAGGTTAAATTACATGTTGGTAGCGTCCAAGAAAGTATTGATCAGGGAAAAGTAATAGAAGAAAAAGGTAAATATGCCAGTCGAAATACCTTGCAAACCGTAACACTTCTTGAATCAATCGAAGAACTAAAGTTTGATGCCTGTATGGGCGGAGCAAGAAGAGATGAAGAAAAAGCGAGAGCTAAAGAAAGAATTTTTTCAGTACGTGATGATTTTGGTCAATGGAATGAAAAACTACAACGACCCGAGCTTTTTGACATGCTCAATGGACAAATTCATTCTGGTGAAAATGTAAGAGTTTTCCCAATCAGTAATTGGACCGAATTGGACGTATGGGAATACATTAGAAAAGAAAACCTAGAAATTCCTTCAATTTATTTTTCACACAAAAGAGCTGTTTTTGTTCGAGACGGTCAATTGATGCCTTCTTCTGAATTTATATTTAACGAAAAAGGAGAAACCTTTATTGAAAGCGTAAGATTTAGAACTGTGGGCGACATGAGTTGTACCGCGGCTGTTTCCTCAGAAGCAATCGACCTAGATACCGTTATTGATGAAATCAGAAATTCTGCCATTTCAGAACGCGGTGCGCGAATGGATGACAAACGTTCGGAAGGCGCAATGGAAGAGCGGAAAAAAGTAGGCTATTTTTAAAAAAATCCCTTAATGAAAATCCTTAGAATTACAACTGCCGGAAGCGTAGATGACGGCAAAAGCACGCTCATCGGTAGATTATTATACGAAACCAATTCCCTCAAAACGGATCAGTTAGAGCACATAGAAACGAAGAGTCGTTCCCTAGGATACGATTACCTCGACTTTTCCCTCGCAACTGATGGACTTCTAACCGAGAGGGAACAAGGCATCACCATAGATGTATCCAACCTTTATTTTAGTACCCCTAAGAGAAGGTTTATCATTGCAGATGCTCCAGGTCATGTTGAATATACGCGAAACATGGTTACTGGCGCTTCTAACGCCGAAGTGGCAATTATTCTATTGGACGCGCGAAAGGGAGTCATGGAACAAACCAAAAGACATCTTTACATCACACAGCTTTTAGGGATAAAACATTTGATTTTTACAGTCAATAAGATGGATTTGATTGAATATGACCATAATAAATTCTTGAAAATTAAAACTCAAATCGATAACCTTTTAGGAGAATATACTTGGGAAACACAATCTTTTTTTATTCCAGTTGCAGCTTTAAAAGGGGATAATATTATTTCAAAAAGCAAAAACATGCCTTGGTATGAAGGAGAGACACTTTTAAGTCTCATTGAAACCATTGAGATTGAACAAGACATTCAAGAAAACACACTCTTACAGGTACAGCATGTAATTCGTCCAAAAACTGAAATTCATCATGACTACAGAGGTTTTGTTGGAAAAGTAAAAAGTGGAATGTTCTCCAAGGGAGATGAAGTCGAAGTTTTTCCATCTGGTTCTAAAAGCAAGATCAAAGCGATTGAAAAGTATGGAGAAGAAAAAACTAAAATAGGAACAGGGGAAAATGCAACCCTTTTGTTGGAAGACGAAATAGATGCTTCCAGGGGAAATACAATTGTGAAATCTAATCACTCTCTACAATCAGGTAAGCAAATTAATGCAAAAATATGTTGGATGCAATCTAACGCTTTGAATCCAAACAATAAATATTGGTTGCAACATGGGGTTCAAAAAAGTATGGTGAAAACTAAGGAGATTCACACAAAAATGAATTGGCAAGAATGGATTTCTGAGTCGACAGAATCTCTACAGATGAATGATATAGGCGAAGTGAGCTTTCAACTTGCACAGCCATTATTGTATGCGCCATTTCATTTAAACAAAACACTTGGAGCCTTCATTTTGATCGATCCAAACACTAACAACACCGCAGGTGTCGGTTTTATTCAATAAAAAATGCAAAGCTTTAGAACAGAAATAGAAAATCCAATCGTCGAAAAAGACATTTTGGAACTGGAGAAAAAAATAAATGCTTTTAACAATCAGGAGATTGACGAAGAAAAATTCAGAAGCCTTCGATTGGCAAGAGGAGTTTATGGTCAACGACAACAGGGGGTTCAGATGATTCGAATCAAATTACCCTTGGGTCGGTTTACGGCAAAACAATTGTTACGTATGGCAGCAGTGTCTGATGAATACGCAAGTAGTAATCTTCACATCACCACAAGGCAAGACATTCAATTGCATTATGTTTCTTTGGACAGAACGCCCGAACTCTGGTCAGAATTAGAAAAAGATCAAATCACACTCCGAGAAGCTTGTGGAAATACGGTTCGAAATGTAACAGCCTCAGTCTATGCGGGTGTCGATCCTGACGAAGCTTTTGACGTTACTCCTTATGCTTATGCATTTTATGAATATTTTCTAAGGAACCCCATCTGTCAAGACATGGGTCGAAAATTTAAAGCTGCTTTTTCAAGTGCCGCCTCGGATCAAGCCCTAACCTTTATTCATGATTTAGGATTTATCCCCGTAATTAAGAAGGGTAAAAGAGGGTTCCGCGTCATGCTTGGCGGTGGGATCGGCTCTCAGCCTGTCGAAGCAAATGAGGTCTTTTCGTTTTTAGAAGCAGATCGAATGATTCCTTTTAGCGAAGCAGTAATTCGAGTTTTTGATCGTCATGGAGAAAGAAATAAAAGAAATAAAGCGCGGTTAAAATTTCTTGTAAAAGAAATTGGATTGACCACTTTTCTGGAATGGGTTGCTGAAGAAGAAAGTTCTCTGCTACATAAAACTTATCCGATTGCGGTTTATGACCGAGATTTAAAAGAACCATTATACAGCGAAGGAGAGACAATTAAATTAAACACTAAAGAATTTAATCTTTGGAAGAAGACCAATCTTTTTAAACAAAAACAAGCTGGATATTTTTCTGTTGGAATTCCAATTGAAGTTGGGGATATCTCCTCATCTAAAGCAAGAGAATTAGCAAAAGTAATGCTAGAATTTACCCGTGACGACAATCGATTTTCATTGGGTCAAAGCATCCTACTTCGCGATGTAAAAGAAGGGCATCTTCCCGCTTTATACACCAGACTAAAAGAGATTAACCTGCACAGAAGCGGTTTTCACAAACTCAATGATATCGTAGCTTGTCCGGGAACAGACACTTGTAACCTAGGGATTGCAAGCAGCATGGGCTTGGCAAAAGTTTTACAGCAAATGATCGAAACAGAGTTTCATACTTTAATCGAAAAATACGACCTCAACATAAAAATAAGTGGCTGTATGAATGCCTGTGGACAGCATACATTAGCGCACATTGGATTTCAAGGAATGACAGTAAAGGCGAATGAAAATATTGCCCCAGCAACCCAAATATTATTGGGTGGTGGTGTGTTAGGAAATGGAACGGGAAGATTTGCCGATAAGGTTTTAAAAGTACCTGCTAAGAGAACCCCTGAAGTCTTACGCTGGATTCTTAATGATTATGATACGGAAAGAAAATCTGAGGAAGATTTCTTTGCCTACTATGACCGGAGAACCAAAGATTATTTCTATCAGAACCTAAAACACTACAGTGATGTGACCAATCTCAAAGATTCGGATTTAATCGACTGGGGGGTTAAAGAAAAATATAAAAAAGAAATTGGAATTGGAGAGTGTGCTGGCGTTACCATCGACTTAGTTCAAACGCTTTTATTTGATGCTAAAGAATCTTTTGATTGGGCAACGGAAGCTTATAACAATGAACAGTATTCAGACGCCATCTATCATGCCTATAATGCGAGAATTCGTGGCGCAAAAGCGGTTTTAACTCGAACTGATGCAAAAATCAATAGTCATGCCTCAATCATTGCTGCCTTCGATCCTGAGTTTCCAGAATACGAATCAGAAAACAAGATTGCTTTTAAGGATACGGTTTTAGAATTTAAAAAAGAAGGTCCTTCCAAATCTTTTGCTTCCAAATATGTAGAACAAACTCAGCCTATTTTGCTGTGGATAGAAAATAGATGTCATGCAAACATTGAATAATGGTAAAGTCACCCTTGTGGGTGCAGGTCCAGGTGACCCAGACTTATTTACAATTAAAGGATTAAAGGCGCTTCAAAAAGCAGAAGTAATCCTCTATGATGCTTTGATTAATCCTAAATTGTTAGATCACAATAAAACTGCAAAAAAAATATTTGTTGGTAAAAGACGTGGTTTTACTAAAAAGACACAAGTTGAAATCAATGAATTGATTGTTGAATATGCACTAAAAGGATTTAATGTTGTTAGACTAAAGGGCGGAGACCCCCTTGTTTTTGGACGTGCTTGTGAAGAACTTGAAGTCGCTAGGTCATTTGAAATTCAAACGGCGATTGTTCCTGGAATTTCTTCTTACTCGGGCATCGCTGCGCAACATCAAATCCCCTTAACCAAAAGGGCTGCTCACGAGAGTTTTTGGGTGGTAACTGGTCACACTAAATCGGGGAAAATCTCTTCCGACATTGCACTTGCTGCGCAGTCTAGCGCTACAGTGGTCGTGTTAATGGGAATGCGTTTTTTGCCTGAAATTGTCGACACATTTAGACAACACAAAGGAGGAGATTATCCTGTTGCTGTGATTCAAAATGGCACAACCCCAGCTGAGAAATCTTTAGTTGCAGATTTAGACAGCTTGGTCGACTTGGTGAATACTTTTAATATCGATAATCCTGCTGCCTTAATTTTCGGTTCCGCAGTAATAGATCCTGTAACCGACTTTAAAAACTTGGTGAATAAAGAAGTGATTTCAATATGAATACCCTCTATCCCATTTTTGTAAAAGCAGATCAGTTACAGTTTCTAATCGTGGGGGGCGGATTCGTTGCATTAGAAAAACTTGAGTTTTTATTTAAATCAAGTCCCAACGCGCAAGTCACCTTGGTGGCACCTTTTATCCGAGAGGAAACCCTTGCTTTTATTCAAAATAAATCGGTGAAAATCATCGTTAAAAAATACCACAGACGATTTCTAAGAAACCAACACATCGTTGTTGCTACGACTGATGCACATGAAGTGAATTTAAAGGTTCACAGCGATTGTCAAAAAAGAAATCTTTTGGTCAATGTGGCCGATACTCCCGATCTTTGTGATTTTTATATGGGAGGAATTGTTACCAAGGGAAATTTAAAAATCGCAATTTCTACCAATGGGAAATCGCCTACTGTTGCGAAGAGATTGCGCCAATGGCTTGAGGCTGTTTTACCAGACGAAATTGACGATCTTCTAGAGACATTAAGGCAATATCGCAAAACCTTAAAAGGAGATTTTGACTATAAAGTAAAAGCGATGAATGAGGTTACAAAAAATTTAATAAAATAATTATGATTAAAACTGACATTATCATCATTGGAGCAGGCCCCGTAGGATTGTTTACGATTTTTGAAGCTGGATTGATGAAATTGCATTGTCATGTCATTGATGCCATACCTCAAATCGGAGGGCAATTAAAAGAAATTTACCCTAAAAAACCCATTTATGACATCCCGGGTTTTCCAAGTGTTTTGGCAGGGGATCTTATTGATAATTTAGAACAACAAGTTGCTCCATTTCAACCTGGGTTTACCTTGGGAGAAAGAGCTGAAACTATTGAGAAACAAGAAGATGGATCTTTTGTTGTAACAACAATTGAAGGAACTGAACACCATGCACCTACCGTAATCATTGCTGGAGGATTGGGCAGTTTTGAGCCAAGAAAACCCATCGTAGATGGGCTTACTAATTTTGAAAAGAAAGGAATTGAATACATGGTTAGAGAGCCGGAGACTTTTCTAAACAAAAAAGTTTTTATTTCTGGTGGTGGAGATTCTGCACTAGATTGGGCGGTTTATATTGCCGAAAACAGCACTGTCCCTGTAGGATTAGTTCATCGATCGGATATGTTTCGTGCTCATAAAGATTCGGTCGAAAAAGTTTATCAACTTCAAAACGAAGGGAAAATTGATCTGTACACCCATGCAGAAATTAATAAAGTAAACGGAAATGAAACACTAGAGAGCATTGAACTGCATCAAAAGAATAGAGCGCCTAAAACTATTGATGTGGACTACTGGCTTCCTCTTTTCGGTTTATCTCCAAAACTGGGACCCATCGGCAACTGGGGACTAGATATCGAGAAAAACGCAATAAAAGTAAATCATGCGCTCGACTATGAAACTAACATTCCGGGAGTTTTTGCTGTTGGTGATGTAAACACTTATCCCGGGAAATTAAAATTAATTTTATGTGGTTTTCACGAAGCAACACTTGCCGTGCAAACCTGTTATAAAATCATTAATCCTGACAAAAAGTTTACAATGAAGTATACTACTGTTCAGGGAGTTAAAGGATTTGAGAAAGTTTTGTAACAGTTTATCTTCTAGATTGGAGCACTGCAATAATTCCCAAAACCAAACAAAGTACTACGGTAGCGATAACGATTGAACCTATTCCCATTTTTTTAATTTTAAATTAATATTTATTTATAACGTTTCATTGACTTTCAAATAAATCAATTTTTTTTCATCCTCTGCCTCTAATTTTGGAACTTTTTTTCTGTATCCGTAGTGTCTATGATGGTTGTTGTTTTTATAATTTGAGTGTTTTTATCAGGAATTCTGAGTGTTTCATTAACGTCCCAATTGGCACGTAAATCCACTGGTTTGACAGAATATAAAACTTCTTCGGGTTGAATTTTCTTTAAATAATTTCCCGTATCCCATTTTTTGTTACCGTTTTCGTCTCTGATGTAACGAAATAAATATTCTCCTGGAGACAAGAGAGGAAATTGATAATAGTCTAATTCGTTTGCAGTGTCATAACTCCCTTTAACCTCTCCCTTTTTATTTAATAATTCTATCACAAACGGGTCTGAATCACTTCTAATTAGCTGGAGATTGAGATTGCCATAATCACTGATGGCTTTGGTTTTAACTTGATAAAAAATCGTGTCGTGAGTATTTCCCCAAAAGTCTACTAATGCTAGGGGTGACAGTCGGATTTTATAATGATCATTGGGCTGAAGATCAAACTCGAGCGCAACCCGATCAAAATTATCATCGAGGTGCACAGAAAAAGGCACATCCAAAGTGTCAATGTTGGTGATTTTTATCAAATCAGGATTGACTTTTGTGATGGGGAGATTCGTCTTTATTTTAAAAGTATCCCTAAGCTCAATTATTTTTGAAAACATGGGTTCAATTATCAATGAGTCCTTTATTTCCTTTTTGAATTTGATTGTAAATACTTTTGTTGTGTCTACTTCTTTTATGCCAAACTTAAGCGAATCTAAAGCCGGACCTTTAAACCAAAAATCGAGTGTATCTGTTTCTCGATTTCTTGTGATTAAGGAAGAGAAATTAGTGGCGACTTTACTTAGAACCTCAATCTGGCTTGGGTCTGGAGTTCCATAATAACCAAACCCGATGTGACGTTTGTTGATGAAAAAAGGGCGTCCCCAAAATAAATTCGGCTCTTCTTGGAAGAGTCTAAAGTTAATGATGCTGTCTTGAGGTAACGTTATTGGGTGTTCTAAAAAACCGATTTTGTCAACATTTTGGTCAAAAACATAATTCGATCCAACGTCCTTGATTGCAAGAATTTCATAAGAACCTCCCTTTAAATTTCTAAAATTATAAATTACAGAGTCCAGCGTACTGGTTACATAAAAAGGCTTCTTTAAAAAGATTGTAGAATCGGTATAGGTGCTGTCTATCGGATATAAATGAATTGAGGTGTAAGGTTCTGTTTCAATTTCATAAGCATCCGTAACCACACCCTTTATTTCTAAGGAGTCAATTACAGCACCTGTGGATAAGGTGTATTGAAAAAAAGGCAATAAATTCCCTTCATTGTTATCTAGGACACTTTCCCCAAAATTAAAAGTATAGGTTGTGTTTGGTATTAATGAATCCAATAATTCTATCTTAATCTTTTTTGCGACCGAACTCTGAGGTTTGATTTTGTATTTATCCTGATCCATTGGAGGGGAAATAATCAACTGCTTTGTGATGTCTTTAAGCTTAATAAATTCATCGAAAGTGATGGTGATTTCTTCTTTGTCAAAAAAAATGGTGTTCATTTTTGGTGAAGCATTCGTCATTACTGGCGGGAGGGAATCTTTTTCACCTCCAGTCGGAGAACTGACCCTTGCACATTGAAAAAGCAACAAAGGAGGGAAAATTAAAATAAAATAACGAACTAAAGTCTGCATCAACTATAATTATTAAGGCAAAATAAAGCAATATTATCAAGACAACCTAGTGGCTAGTGTGACAATGCTCAAACGTCCTTTACTTTGTTTTAATATTGTTTTCCCACAACTCACAAGTGTTGCTCCCGTGGTAATCACATCGTCGACTAGGAGCCAATGACGCCCCTCATGTTTTGACTCAAAATTGACCGAAAAAGCGTCTTTGACTTCCTCCCAACGATTACTTTTAACAAAGCGCGCAAACTGTTTTGTGTTTTTATTTCGATAAACATAATCTTCAACAAAGGGAACTTCTAATTTATCTGCCAAGGCTTTTGAAAAACAGCTCACCTGATTGTACCCTCTTTTTTTAAATCTTTTGGGGTGTAAGGGAACCGGAATGACTCCATCAATTTCAGAAAAAATATTTGATTCTTTTAAATAACTACCCATCCAATTCCCTAAAAATGTTCCGATTTCTTGTTGACCTTTATACTTCAATTGATAAATCATTGATTCAACAAGACTGTCCTTCTGAAAGAAAAACATGGGCACTGCAAATTCCAAAGGAAGCTGTTGATTGAGTCTCCGCCAAAGCTCATTGTTAGAATTTAAATGAAAATTTGTCAATGGCATTGACAACTGACATTGGGTGCAAATACATTTCTCATATGTCGTTAATGACTCCAAACAGCCAGGACATATCCGAGGAAAAAAAAGTGAAAAAAATTCTTTAAATATAGAAACAGTCAAATTTTTCATGGAAAAACAGATAAGGCCTCTTTAAAAATACGAAAAAGGATTATTTTTGTCAGATGACACAACAATCAGAGATTTTTAAAAAAGTTATATCTCATGCCAAAGAGTATGGATTTATCTTCCCTTCAAGCGAAATATATGACGGACTAAGTGCAGTTTATGATTACGGTCAAAATGGCGCTGTATTAAAAAACAACATCCGCCAATACTGGTGGAAAGCAATGGTTCAACTCAACGAAAACATTGTAGGAATTGATGCTTCCATATTGATGCACCCAACCACTTGGAAAGCTTCAGGACATGTTGATGCGTTTAACGATCCTTTGATTGACAATAAGGACTCCAAGAAAAGATACCGAGCTGACGTTTTAGTAGAAGACTATGTCGCTAAAATCGATGGTAAAATCGAGAAAGAAATTGTCAAAGCTAGCAAACGTTTTGGAGACGCTTTCGACAAAGAAGCGTTTATAAACACAAATACGCGTGTTAAAGACTATCAGGAAAAAGCAAATGCCATACTGAAAAGACTAGGGAAGTCTTTAGAGGCAGGAAACCTAGAGGATGTAAAGGCTTTGATTGAAGAATTAGAAATTGCATGTCCAGAATCTGGCTCTAGAAATTGGACAGATGTAAAACAATTTAACCTAATGTTTGGCACAAAATTGGGGGCTTCGGCAGATTCTGCCATGGATTTATATTTAAGACCAGAAACAGCCCAAGGGATTTTTGTCAATTTTTTAAATGTTCAAAAATCAGGAAGAATGAAACTTCCTTTTGGAATCGCTCAGACAGGAAAAGCTTTTAGAAACGAGATTGTTGCCCGTCAATTTATCTTCAGAATGCGTGAGTTTGAACAAATGGAAATGCAATTTTTCATTCAACCTGGGACTCAAAAAGAGTGGTACGAAAAATGGAAGGAAAAAAGATTGAATTGGCATTTATCTTTGGGGATGGGTAGTGAAAATTATCGCTTCCATGATCATGAAAAATTAGCCCATTATGCTGATGCAGCTTCTGATATAGAATTCAAATTCCCATTTGGTTTTAAAGAACTCGAAGGAATTCATTCCAGAACTGATTTTGATCTAAAAAGTCACGAAGAATTTGCAGGTAAAAAGCTTCAGTATTTTGATCATGAAAAAAACGAAAATTATGTCCCCTACGTGGTAGAAACTTCGATTGGTTTAGATCGAATGTTTTTGGCAATTTTCTCTAATTCATTGCAGGAAGAAACGCTTGAAGATGGCTCAACAAGAACGGTTTTAAAGTTACCAAAAATTTTAGCTCCGACTAAACTGGCTGTTTTTCCATTGATTAAAAAAGATGGACTTCCTGAAATCGCGCGTGAAATTGTAAGTCAACTCAAATGGGACATGGACGTTGCATATGATGAAAAAGATGCCGTAGGAAGAAGGTACCGAAGACAAGATGCGCTAGGAACCCCTTATTGCATTACCGTAGATCATCAAACCTTAGAAGATCAAACCGTTACCCTCAGAGAAAGGGACTCAATGAAACAGGAACGCATAGCAATCGATCAACTTTCGGACTTGTTGAAAGAGAAACTAGACGTGAAACATTTTCTAAAACAGCTTTAAAATCATTTTCTAAGACTTTGATTCTTTCTAAGAACTTTGATTTTTTATCTTAGTAAAAAATAACTATTGAAAATTCTTTCCTATAATGTTAACGGAATTCGTGCCGCCCTCAACAAGGGTTTTTCCGATTGGTTAGATGCCGCTCGACCCGACGTCATTTGTCTTCAAGAAATAAAAGCAATGGAGTCGCAAGTTGAAACTTCAGTTTTTGAGGAATTAGGCTACCAACACTATTGGCATTCTGCCCAAAAAAAAGGGTACAGTGGCGTTGCAATATTGACTAAGAAAAAAGTTAAAAAAATTACTTATGGAACTGGGATTGATCACATTGACTTTGAAGGAAGAGTGATCCGCGCCGATTTTGATAAAGTTTCTGTGATAAGTCTCTACCTGCCTTCTGGCACAAATATTGACCGTTTGGAGTACAAGTTTCAATTCATGTCAGATTTTAAAAATTATATTGATGAATTAAAAAAATCGCAGCCTAATTTGGTTATCTGTGGTGACTATAACATTTGTCATAAAGCCATTGACATTCACGATCCTGTTAGAAATAAAAAAGTTTCTGGTTTTCTTCCCGAAGAAAGAGCGTGGATTGATCAATTCATGAACTGTGGATTTATTGATTCGTTCCGTTATCTAAATCCTGATCCCCATCATTACAGTTGGTGGAGCTATCGTGCTAATGCGCGAAATAATAACAAAGGGTGGAGAATTGATTATAACTTAGTGAGTGAAAACCTTAAGGATAACATTATAAGATCCTACATACTTCCAGATGCAAAACATTCAGATCATTGTCCTGTTGGAGTAGAATTAAAATTAAATTAATTACAAAATGAAAAAATATTTATTCTTATCACTGTTCTCTTTAATGCTAACTGGATGTGTATCTTCTAAAGTTTTCAATGACTTGGAGTCACGATATGCATCGCTGAAAGGAGATTACAACGAACAACTAATCATCAATGACACCCTTACCAAAAATTTAGCGGATTTGGAAGGCAAACTATTTGATCTTAACACTGATTTAGAAAATAAGCAAGCAGCCTTAAAAAGTAATCTTGAAAAGCTCAACCAATTGCAAAATTCCTATGATGCTTTGGCAGAAAATAGTGATAGTGAATTAAAAGAGCGAATTGCTGAGAATGAGTTGTTGCTTCAAAAAATTGGTGAAAGGGAAAACGAACTGGAGGAGCGTATTTCTCGTGTTGAGGAACTAGAAACCCTAATCTCGAATCAGCAAGAAGCCATGCAAATGCTCAAAAAAACACTTACTGATGCCTTGTTGAATTTTGAAGACAAAGGGCTTACTGTTGAGGCAAGAGACGGTAAAGTATATGTTTCTATGGAAAACAAACTATTGTTTAAATCCGGAAGCTGGGAAGTAGAATCTGAAGGCAAAAAGGCCATTTCAAGTCTAGGAAAAGTACTGGCGGAAAACCCTGATATTTCTATTTTGATTGAAGGTCATACGGACAATGTTCCTTACCAAGGTAAAGGCCCTTTAAAAGGAAACTGGGACTTGTCTACCAAAAGAGCGACTTCAATTGTTACCCTTCTTTTGACAAATAAAGAGATTTTACCTCAAAACCTTACTGCTGCCGGTCGTGGAGAATTCCTCCCAGTAGCTCCAAACTCCTCTAAAAATGGACGTGCAATCAACAGAAGAATTGAAGTGGTGCTAAGTCCAAAACTAGATGAAATCACACAACTTTTAAACACTATTGATTAAGATGAAGCAGAATACAATTCCAAATACGGACATTAAAGTGAGTAAAATTTGTTTGGGTACAATGACCTTTGGTAATCAAAACACAGAAGCAGATGGACATGAGCAAATGGATTATGCAATAGACAATGGTGTGAATTTTTTTGATACCGCCGAGCTCTATCCCGTTCCTGCCAATGCAAAAACACAGGGAGAAACAGATCGTATCATTGGATCATGGTTTAAAAAAACTGGAAATCGGGATAAAGTTATTTTGGCCTCTAAGGTCGCTGGACCAGGAGAATACACAAAACACATTCGAGAAGATTTAAGCTTTAGAAAAGAACACATTGACAGTGCCATTGACAAAGGTTTAAAAAGATTACAAACCGATTATATTGATCTTTTTCAACTCCATTGGCCGGAAAGAAAAACCAATACTTTTGGACAAAGAGGTTTTAAATACGACGAAAACGATCCTTGGATTGAAAATTTTGAAGCAGTCCTTGACGCGCTTCATGATAACATTAAAGCAGGTAAGATTCGACATATTGGACTATCAAATGAAAATCCTTGGGGCATCATGCGGTTTTTAGCAGCTTCTAAAAGTAACGCTACAAAAATATGTACGATTCAAAACCCTTATTCTCTTCTCAATCGACTTTTCGAAATAGGTAGTGCTGAAATTTGCCATCGAGAAAATATAGGTCTCTTGGCCTATTCCCCACTTGGGTTTGGAGTGCTCTCTGGAAAATACCTCAATGGAAAAAAACCTGCAGACGGAAGGGTTACACTATTTCCTAACTTTGCGAGATACAGCAGTGAACAGTCAAATCGCGCTACAGAGATGTATGCTCAATTGGCTGCAGATAATAACATGACGATTACTCAAATGTCGTTAGCTTTTGTAAATGATCGATCCTTTGTTACCAGTAATATTATTGGTGCTACCAAAATTGAACAACTTAAAGAAAACATCGCCAGTCACGAGATCACGCTTTCTGAAGAGGTTTTAAAAGAGATTGAGGCCATTCATAATATAATTCCAGATCCGGCGCCTTAAAGAAACTACTGCGCTTTTGGAATCGAGGCAATTAGTTTTTTGGTGTAAGTGTTTTTTGGATTAATATAAAGATCATCGGCTTCTCCATGTTCAACCAGAAGTCCATTTTGCATGACCATGATTTTGTCTGACATATATTTAACAACATTTAAATCATGAGAAATAAACAGATAGGATAAATCGAATTGTTCCTTTAAATCATTTAAAAGATTGAGTACCTGAGCTTGAACTGAAATGTCCAATGCAGCAACTGCTTCATCGCAGATAATCAACTTCGGCTCAGTCGCCAATGCTCTGGCGATTACAATTCTTTGGCGTTGTCCTCCAGACAATTCGTGAGGGTACCTTTCATAAAAACTGGCCGTTAGCCCTACCGCTTCCAGTAACTCCAAAACACGTATTTTGGTTTCCTTCGAACCAAGGGTTATTTGATGAACCTGAAGGGGTTCGGCAATCGCTTGACCTATTTTTTTAAGAGGATGCAATGCTGAATAGGGATCTTGAAAAATAAACTGAATGTCCTTACGAATCGATCTAATTTGCTCGGAAGTCATGCTGCTTAACTCTTTCCCTTGAAACAGAATGCTGCCCTCGGTGGGAGGATCTAAATAAATCAATGCGCGACTTAGGGTTGATTTTCCACACCCAGATTCACCGACCAAACCCAATGTTTCTCCTTTAAATAAATCAAAACTTACGCCCTGTACTGCTTTTAAATATTTATTTTTTTTAAACAAGCCAACAGAAAGTACATGCTCTTTTTTTAAATCTTTTACTTGAAGCAAAGGGGGTGCAGAATATATTTCTTCATGTCTCTTTTTTCTTACATCTTCACTAACTTCATCAGTTTGTTTTACCTCATTGATAAAATCAGCGATTGTAGGCAGTCGCTTGAGTCTTATTTTTACATCTGGACGTGCATGCAATAATCCAAGTGTATAAGCTTCTTTAGGAGTATTAAAAACTTCAGTAACTGTTCCGCTTTCAACGATTTCTCCTTGATACATTACCAGCACTCTATCAGCCAATTGGGAAACAAGCGTCAAGTCATGTGAGATAAATAAAACACTCATCTTGTTGGCCTTTTGTCGCTCTATGATCAGACTAATTATTTCTTTTTGTACTGTGACATCAAGGGCGGTAGTAGGCTCATCTGCAATCAACAATTGAGGATTACAAATCAATGCCATGGCAATCATTACTCTTTGTTTTTGCCCTCCACTCAGTTCATGTGGATAGGCATTAAAAATACGATCAGGATTATCCAGATAAACTTGCTCAAAAGAAGCTAAAACTTTGTTTTTCTTATTCTCTGCGCTATCTTGTGTGTGCTGATTGAGCATTTCCATAACTTGAATACCACATTTCATGCTGGGGTTAAGGCTCGATTGTGGTTCTTGAAAAATCATCCCGATTTTGTTCCCTCTTATTTTTTGCCACTCACTTTCAGAAAGCTCCTTTAGGGATTCATTATTAAATAGTAATTGATTGCTAGTAACATTCAATTTGGTTTCCGGTAAAAGCCCTGCAATTGAAAGTGCAGTGAGCGACTTTCCACTACCCGACTCACCAACAATGGCAACGATTTCATTTGGAAAAACCTCAAAAGAAATGTCTTTTAAAAGTTCGTTTTCTCCAACAGTTATCCCCAATTTATTTAGTGTCAATAGCGGTTTCTTACTTCTCATATACTAATAATTTCATTTTGAGTTAAAAGTGGTTCATTTCGCAATCGTAAAACTACTTGAGCTATTGTAACTACATCTTTTTCACAATAAACTACAATGCGATCGATGTCTTTATCATCATAAAAAACTTTAGCAACTTGACTGCCGTCAATATCATCTTTAGGGGATGGAATTCCCAATACATGGGCCATTAATTTTAAAGAAGTATAATGTTTATAATCACCAAACCGCCACAAGTGAAGGGTATCCAAATGGGGGACTTCCCATGGTTTCTTATTGAATAAATTTAGATGGGAGGGAATCGAAACGCTATTAATAATCATGCGCCTCGCGATATAGGGAAAGTCAAATTCTTTACCGTTATGAGCGCAAAGCAAATTTGATGGGTGATTAAAATGATTTTCTAGCAGCTCTTTAAAAGCAATTAATAATTCCTTTTCTCCACCGAAAAAAGTTTTCATTCTAAAGCTTCGGGTTTTTTTATTTTCGCTAAAATATCCCACAGAAATACAAACGATTTTTCCAAATTCCGCCCAAATTCCCGCATGTTCATAGAATGACTCTGGAGTTTGATCTTCTTTTCTTTGATAAGCTGATTTTGCATCCCAAAGCTTTTGAGTTTCCTCAGAGAGTTGGTCGAATCGCTCCACTTCTGGCACGGTCTCAATATCTAAAAATAATATCCTTTTAAGGTCAATTTTGTGTAACATCCTGAGTCATTTCCAACGCAGCCTTAAGGTAAATAAAAATATCCTTTTTTAAGAATCCAACATTATTAATTTCATCGTTAAGATGACCTAGTCTTACGACCATTAAGTTCTTTTCTGGGAGGACAATAACATACTGACCTAGGTGACCGCGCATCATAAAAATCTTTTCCCCCTCAAATTCATTGAGCCACCAACCATAACCATATTCTGGACTTTCTTCAAAGCGGGGCTTTAATGATTTTGCAATAAAAGTCGAATCCAAAATTTGTTTTCCGTTCCACCTTCCATGGTCCTTATAAAGTTTTCCAAACCTAGCAAAATCTCGAGCATTTGAAGCCAAACAACAATAAGCTTTTTCCATTTCTTTTTCATCACTATCTATTTGCCAGACTGCATCATGTTCTGCTCCTAGAGGTTGCCAGAATTTTTCAGTAAGGTAGTCACTTAAAGATTTTTTTGTGGCGTTTTTAATCACCAAACCCAACAACTGTGTGGCCCCGCTTTTATAATTGAAGGCCTTAGCCGGCATTATGTCTATGGGTTGATCGAGAATCAAACCATTTAAGTCGTCAACAAAATAGGAAGCTGAAGTAACCGAAAAAGGTGAATAATATTTTTCGGTCCATTTTAAACCTGAAGCCATACTGGAGAGGTCTCCAACCGTCACTTGACTTGCATAGGGTCCTTTTAGTTCAGGGATGAAATCTTGAACAAGTTGGTCCAAACTTTTAATATACCCTTCTTCAATGGCTTTCCCTAACATTGCCGAAACCATACTTTTAACCATTGAAAAAGAATTACTTTTTGAATCCAAACCATATCCTTCATAATACTTTTCATGAAAAATACTGTCATTTTTAAAAATCAAAAAAGCAACTGTTTTTTTTTCTTTGTGATAATCGGCCAGTTCATTGGGAACATTTGCCTTATTATAGGACTCATGAATCGGCCAAGGCTGCGGATTTAAAGAAGCAGAAACCGTATGGTTTGAAAAAGCTTGATAATCTGACAAATAAGCAGTCGTATGACCTTTTAAATAAATCTTAGTAATCCCTTTTAAAATATAATCATACTTGGAGATATAGAGTAACGAAAAAACAATAACCAGTAAAAAGCCCAAATAAGCAAAGAATTTTTTCATTGTTTTTTTGTAAAGTAAAGAATTAAATTTTGATAATTATGAAATTAGCAGAGAAGCCTCCTTGGCGTGATAAGTTGCAATCAGGTTGGCGCCAGCTCTTTTAAAAGCGAGAAGCTGCTCTAACATGACCGTATCGTGGTTTAGCCATCCTTTTTCTGCAGCGGCCTTTAGCATCGCATACTCTCCGCTAACTTGATAGGCAGCAACAGGAGTGTTTACAGCGTTCTTAATTTCTCTTAGGATATCCAAATAGGCAATCCCCGGTTTCACCATAACAATATCAGCTCCCTCTTCAATATCACGTAAAGCTTCTACAACTGCTTCCGATCGATTGGCAGGATCCATCTGATAGGTTTTTTTATCACCAAACCCTGGAGCTGAGTCTAACGCATCGCGAAAAGGACCATAAAAACTAGAAGCATATTTTGCACTATAACTCATGATGAGGGTGTCCTTAAAATTATTTGACTCTAATGCAGTTCTGATTTTCAATACTCTACCGTCCATCATATCGCTAGGTGCCAAAACATCAGCACCTGCCTGTGCGTGAGAAAGTCCCATTTGAGATAAAACCTCAACAGTTGGGTCATTGACGACTTTTCCTTCTTCAACAATACCGTCGTGTCCAAAAGAAGAATAAGGATCCAAGGCTACATCGGTCATTACGACCATTTCAGGAACAGCATCTTTTATTGTTTTGACGGAACGTTGCATGAGTCCATCTTTGTTTAATGCTTCTTTTCCCTTATTGTCCTTTAAGTGATCCGGAACTTTGACAAAAACTAAAACCGCTTTTAGACCAAGTTGCCAAAGTGATTTAACTTCTCCTGCCAAAAGATCCAAACTCATCCGGCTGTAACCAGGCATAGAAGGGATTGACTCTCTTAAGTTTTTACCTTCAACGACAAAAAGTGGAACTATAAAATCATTTGGGGTTAGTACATTCTCTCGTATTAAACTCCTGATGATTTCACTACTTCTTAATCGTCTATTGCGTTGAATAGGATACATTGATATATTGTTAAGATTCATTTTAATAACAGTGAATCAAAAATAATTAAAAAGATTATTGAAACGGGATAAACGACTAAAGATTTAGATAAAACCCTAAGGAAAGACTCGGAGCATGATAAATTATTTTTCCATAAATGGGCACAGTATAGGCAAAAGTAACTCCTATTTTTTTGTAAAAATTCCATGCAACTTCACTTCCCAAAACAAGGCTTTCTATATTATTTGCAAAAACAGAACCATTGGAATTCGTGGCATCCAATGATCCGTTGTAAAGCGGATGGATCCATCGGATTCTTGCTAATAGTAATAATTTATTTTTAAATAATTGTACCCCTGATTCCCCTCCAATAATTAATTCATCTGAAAAACCTTTGGTGCGGTTGTTAAACCCAACATCCATCTTAGAATAGACAGGAAATCCTTTTAAATCAAATGAAGTTCCTGCATTGACCTGCACGTGTTGATTAAACTCTCCGTCACCCGTCTGGTAACTTCCATCGGTACCGCCCTTGTTTTCTCCGCTAGGAATTCCCAAGGTAAGGGTTGTTGAGAAGTGCCAAAGTCCCAATGTTTTTATTTTAAATTCTAACCCTAAATTGACATCTCCAAAAGCATTTATCCCTTGACCTTTTTCAATGATTCTATCTTTTGTTTTTGAGACTTGATCGTATTGATAATTTCGAACAAAAAAAGGAATGTATCCAATCAAATTAATTTTTTTGGACAAGCCATGTTGAAAATATAAGCTTGATATAAATAATCCTCTTGTGGCGTTGGGGTCAATTTTACCTTCGTTGGTATAATGTTCGTCAGCCAATAAGGACCATGCCCCAATTTTATAAAATCCTTTACCTTTTTCTTTTAACCACTGTGTGTGGAGCGGTTGGATAACAATAACGAATAGAAATAGGAATGATGCAAAATTCTTTTTCAACGTAAAGATGTTCAGAAGGGTTATGAGCCAATTACTTTTATGATTTTGAAGGTGCTTCATTCTAATAAATTTTCGCCTCGCCTACGGGGACATTAAATGGTTTACACCAATAGAGTATGTATTTATAGTCCATTAATTTAATGGAACTGGGCAGCAGGTAAGAATGACTTCCTTTAAAAACTTTTACCGCACCTATTTCATAGGCTCCGGAAGTCGTGTTGGGGTTGTTGGATAAATAAATATAAAGGCCCGGTAAGGCGGTAGAAGCCTCATAGTCCTCTGCTATTGAAAGTGTCAATCCATCTTCGGTTTCCTCCAAGACAAAACTGCCTTTCAAGGCATAACTGCTTGTGGTCGCAATGGTTCCGCTAAAAGAAGTTATATTAACTACTTCGGAAGGAAGAATTTCAAATGAGGTCTGATCCGTCACTGTCAGGGTGTCTAAAACTTGAACTGTAACGCTTACACTAACCGTTCCGGCAGCAATTGCCTCAATTAATCCGTTGTTGTCTATTGTTAATATATTGGGGTCTGAGCTGGTCCATTTGACATTTGGTAACGAAACCTGTTCCCCCATTATATTTGTATAAACTGTCTCAAAGGTATAGGACGAAGAAGCAACAATAGAAGAAATTGGGTTAGAAATTAAAACGCTTGCCGTAAGCGTATTTGTCCCTTGACCCGTTGGTGGTTCTTCTCCCGATGGAGGGTCGGTGACTACATTACTCGTTATCGTAATATTGTATTCATTTAATACTGTTAAACCCTCTTCTGTATCGACCTTTACGGTAATCGTGACATCTCCCGGTGACTTTGCAATGGCTTCTCCTTTGTTATTGATCGTTAACACATCAGTATTAGAGCTTTCCCAAATAAGTTCAACGTTTTCAACTGGATCTCCTACATTATCAAAGTATTTAACCTCAAAAACATAGTTGGTTCCGGAAGAAAAACTAGTGACAGGATTGGTGATTCGAAGCGCTGGTTCGACAAAATCATCAATTATATCTTCTCCTATACATGAAAAAGCGAAGAGAAATGCAAGTGCAATTAAAGTAGGTTTTGTTTTCAAGACGCAATGAGGCTTAACGTTCTACATTCCTAAAAGTAAATTAATTATTTATAAAAGCAAAAAAATAAGATTATCAGTTCAGCTAAATATGAAATTAAAACTCTGTTAGTCAATGGGATCCTCCTCGATTAAATCTTCGGAAGAATTTAAACCAATCATTTCTTCCTCTTCCAAAACTACTTCTTCAGGGATTGATTTTTGTTTATTACTCAATGTTCCCAATGTCATGGCAAGCATCGAGGTCAAGATGACAACCAGTAACATTCGCTCATCTATGACACTCTTCTCCAATTTAATAATTTCCAAATCTTTAATTTGCAAGAATAGTAGAATACTAATTAATCCTCGTGGAGACATATAAAGCAGAACAGAAGGTTTGATTTTAAAGCTCGTTAATACAAAATACAGATACCGAATTAAAAACATAATGGCGAAAACCAATACACCATAAACAAGCGGCATAAAACTGTCAAAGTCAGAGATTACTATAGAAAAACCGAAGAACAAAAAGAAAAATGTTCTCACAATAAAAGTAGATTCAGCAGTTAGGATATGAAACTCGTGAAGATCTTTTTCAGAATGATTTAACTGGAAGTATCGCAGTAAAAATTTTGGCAATAACTCTTTGATATTGGACAAGAAAACCCCAAAAATAAAGATGGTCAATAAGGCAGGAAGATGGAAAAACTTACCAATTGCGTAGACCAAAATAAGAAGTGAAAGTATGAGGAAAAATTTTACGTGGTGTTCAATATTCTGAAGCAATCGAAAAAGAACATAAGTAATAAGTATGGAGATTACAACGATACCAAGGATTTGAAGACCCAATCCTACAATCGACTCGATCGCTATCATCGGTTGTCCAGACTCTGCTTGGCGAATTGCATAATTGAAAATAACGATTCCTAAAATATCAGAAAAAGTAGATTCATAAACAACAAATTCTTTGTCTTGATTTAAAAGATTTGCGGCGGATGGTATTGCAACCGCACTGCTGATAATAGAAAGAGGAGTTGCGAAAATGGTTGCCGTGTGTAGCTCCATTCCTAGAAAATAATTAAAAAACCAACTGATTACAACTATATTTAGAAGTAAAATAACAATAGCGGATAAAAATCCTTTGAGGATAGTGGGTAATTTTTGTCTATTAATTTCTAACTCTAGTGCTCCTTCTAAGACAATCAAAATAAGGCCTATAGTTCCCAAAACAGGAATCAAATCATTTAAAAACTCAAAGTCTTCATAACCATTTGCTGAAGTAATGACGCGAATGAGAACTCCTGTAAGCAAAAGTAATATGACAGCTGGAAATTTTGTTTTCCTAGCAAAAGCATCAAAGAGGTAGGAGAAAATCACCAGCAATGGTAAAGCAAAAAGAATAGAAACAGTATTCACTTTTTATTAATTTTAGATTGACCTTAAATTAAGAATTATAATTTAATTCTCGTTTATTTATCAATCCAAGATTTTGGATGCTTTAAAACATCTTCTAATTCGGCTTCAGGACTTCCCGGGTTTGGGTGAAAATCATAGTGCCATTGGACGTGAGGGGGTAAACTCATCAATATACTCTCGATTCGTCCATTTGTTTTAAGTCCAAAGAGAGTTCCTTTATCATGAATTAAATTAAATTCAACATACCTCCCACGTCGAATTTCTTGCCACTTTCTTTGCTGATCATCATAAGGAAGCTCTTTTCGCTTTTCAACAATTGGGACATAGGCTGCTAAAAAATTATTTCCAACTTCTGTAACAAAATCAAACCAATTTTTTGTAGTAAAGGAATCCGTTGGCCTTAAATAATCAAAAAATAATCCTCCGATTCCTCGGGCTTCATTTCGATGAGTATTCCAAAAATAATCGTCACACTTTTGCTTGTAAATCTCATGGAAATTTTGATCATGGGCATCGCAAGACTTCTTACAAACTTTATGAAAGTGACGTGCATCCTCTTCAAAAAGATAATATGGAGTTAAATCCTGTCCTCCTCCAAACCAAGAGTCTTTGAGACTGCCTGCGGTATCATACAATTCAAAATACCGCCAGTTTGCATGAACCGTGGGCACCATTGGATTTTTAGGATGAATTACCAAACTCAAGCCACAAGCAAAAAAATTGCCCTCGCTGACTTTAAAATAGTTTTTCATGCTCTCGGGAAGCACCCCGTGAACTGCTGAGATGTTAACGCCTCCCTTTTCAAAAACATTTCCATTCTCAATAACCCTACTTCTACCTCCCCCTCCTTCCGGACGTTCCCATTTGTCTTCGCGAAACTTTGCTCCACCATCAATCTGAGTCAGCTTTTGAGTAATTCGGTCTTGGAGATTTTCAATATAATCAAGGAATTCTTTTTTCATCGATTAGGGGTTTAAGATTAATATTCTTTAACTGCGTCAACAAACGCTTTGGCATGATCTACAGGAATGTTGGGGAGAATTCCATGTCCTAGATTGACAATATAACGATCTTTACCAAAGGCATCAATCATTTGCTTTACGTCTTTCTTAATTTGAAAAATTGGAGAAAATAATCTTGCAGGATCATAATTCCCTTGAAGTGTGATTTGACCTCCAGACAAATAGCGGGCATTTCGAGCAGAACAAGTCCAATCTACGCCCAGCGCCGAAGCCCCGGATTTGGCCATTTCTGGTAAGGCGAACCAACAGCCTTTCCCAAAAACAATTACTGGAGTAATGTCCTTTAAAGCATCTACAATTTGCTGTAGATAAGGCCAAGAAAATTTTTGGTAATCTTCTGGCGAAAGCAATCCTCCCCAAGAATCGAAAAGCTGAATTGCGTCTGCACCTGCGGCTACTTTAGCTCTAAGATAGGCAATTGAAGTATCTGTTATTTTTTGCAATAACTGATGTGCAAGCACTTCTTCTTTAAAGCAAAACTCTTTTGCAATATCAAAAGTCTTTGATCCCTGTCCTTGAACTGCATAACACAAAAGCGTCCATGGAGAACCGCCAAAACCAATTAAGGGGACACTACCATTTAGTTCGGCTTGGGTCATTTTTACGGCATCTAGCACATAACCCAAACTTTCCTCAATGTCTGGAACAATCACTTGATCGAGATCTACGCTGGTCCTAATGGGTGTTGGTAAAAACGGTCCAACTCCTTCTCGCATTTCCACAGGAATGTTCATCGCCTGAAGCACAACAAGAATATCGCTAAACAAAATGGCTGCATCTACTCCAATTTGATCAATTGGCATTAGAGTGATTTCAGTAGCCAATTCTGGTGTTTGACAACGGGTGAAAAAATCATATTTCTTTTTAAGCCTCATGAAGTCAGGTAAATATCTTCCCGCCTGACGCATCATCCATACCGGAGGTCGCTCTAGGACTTCTCCTTTTAAAGCTTTTAAAAACAATTCGTTCTTATTCATATCCTTTTTTAAAATAATTTTTAATAATCAATAGCATCTGGGCGTCTTCTGGTGTTTTGGCAACAGAAAAATTTTTTGTATAATTTTCAACTTCTTTTGCTGTGGAAGGGCCCAAGCAAAACGCATGGGTATTTTTAAAAGTATTTTTTATTGCATAACTCCTCACTGCACTGGGACTAAAAAACAATACTCCATCAAAATGACCTTTAATCACATGAGGCTGTAGCAAGATGTTGTATAATATTATTGGTGTGATTTTTATGTTGTTCGTCGATAAAATACGTTCTAAATCGGGCAATCTTCCACCAGCACAAAAAAATGAAAAGTGATCATTTTTATTGTTTTTTGAAATAAAATCAGCCAATTCTGATGATTTATAAGCAATTTTTATCACTTTTTTGCCATTTTTAGCCAAAAGTGCTTTTGTTTTTTTACCCACACAGAAAAAAAACTTATCTTCTAAAACAGTTCTTATTTTTTCGTTTTTAAAAGCAATATTAACTGCATTTTGACTCGTGAAAATAACGTTTTTTGCTACTTGCCCAACTGCCACATCGCTTGTCGGACGAACTTCAATAAATGCTTTTTCAACGACACTGAATTGGTGAAGAACTAATCGTTCTTTTAAAAAATGAGATATTATTTTTGTAGATAACAAACGCATATTAACGGTTGTTTTTTATTTCCTCCATGATTGCTTTACCGCCTCGAGACAATAACTCATCGGCTGTGGATTGTGCTAATTCGTCAATAGAATCAAGGTTGACTGTCTTTTCTGTGGTCACCGCTTGCACACCGTCAGTAGAAAACAATCCCGCTTTAAAAGTTATTTTTTTTCCTTCATACTTTGCAATTGCCCCTATGGGGGCTGTACATCCTCCCTCAAGAATATTTAAAAAACTTCTTTCAATACCCACACAGATCGATGTCGTTTCACAATGGATATTTTTAAACAGTGCTTTAATCTCCAGGTCTTCTTCTCTACAAACAACAGCAATTGCGCCCTGGGCAGGAGCTGGAATCATCCAATCTAAAACTTGGTGATCATTTCCCAAAAGCTCCATTCTTTCCAGGCCAGCCTTTGCGAAAATTGCTCCATGCCAATCGGATTGATTTAACTTTTCTATGCGTGTCTGAACATTACCCCTGAGGTTTTCAACCTCATAATTGGGGTACTTATTTAGCCATTGGGCTTTTCTTCTAAGGCTCCCGGTTCCAATGGTCGTGTTTGAATTCTGATTATTGGCATCTGTTTTTTTTAACAAAACATCCGAGACACTTCCTCGGGATAGAACGGCTGCAATTATAATTCCTTTTGGAAGCTGCGTGGGTACATCTTTTAGACTGTGAACAGCAATGTCAATTCTGTTTTGTAATAGTGCGGTGTCTAAGGTTTTAGTGAAAACTCCTTGAACTCCCATGGCGTAAAGTGGCTTTACAAGATCTGTATCGCCATCACTTTTAATCATAATAAGCGTAGAAGAAGCTCCCTCTTTTTCAAGAGAATTAGCGACATTTTGAGACTGCCAAAGTGCCAACTGACTTTCACGGGTTCCTATTCGGAGTGTTTTATTAAGCATCAATTTCGGAATCCAATTGATATAAATCCTGAAGCATTGACAAGGTTTCGTCGGCTTTAGAAGGATTCTTTTTAAGATAACTAGCAACTCGACCTGCTAGTCTATTTACAGTTTGAGAAAAATCATCTTGATCAGGGAAGTCTTGTGACTGTCCATTTAATAATTTATTTTTTAAGGCCTTGAGCGTTGGCGCAAATTTGCGATGCTCAATCCACTGTAGAAATTCAGCCCTAACCTCATTAAGAATTTGCTCAGCAATGGGAACAATCTTTTCTCTTTTGACGAGCGTTGCATTGGTCATTTGAGACAACTCGTCCAAATTAATTAAGGTAACTGACTCCATTAACTTTACCTTAGGATCAACATTGGAAGGTATTGAAAGATCTATAATTAATAAGGATTTTTCAGGATTAATTAACTCAGGAGTTACAGAAAAATAATCGGCACTTGTGGCGACAATCATAATGTCTGCTTTCTGAATTTCATCCTTTAAATGATCAAATTTCTTGTATATAAGATTAAATTTTCCTGCAATTTTTTGAGCACTTTCTTCGGTTCTATTAATCAAAACGACATGTTCGTTTTGGGTGTGTTTAATTAGATTTTCACAAGTATTTCTACCGATTTTTCCGGTTCCAAAAAGCAAAATGTTTTTATGAAAAACCTCGTCAACGTTTTCTAATATGTAATGAACTGAGGCAAAAGAAACAGAAGTAGCTCCAGTTGATATCTCGGTTTCGGTTTTAATTCGTTTGCTGGACTGAATGACCGAGTTCACCAATCGCTCAGAAAAACCATTGACCATTTTGAATTTTTTAGAAAAATAAAAACTTTTCTTAAGTTGTCCAATGATTTCAAAATCTCCCAAAATTTGACTTTCCAACCCACAACCAACACGAAAAACATGGTTAATTGCTTCCTTGCCCTCCAAAACGTACCCCTTTTCTCTAAAACATTCCAAATTGCCTTCAGAAAATTCACACAAATAAGAGATTAACAAATTAGGATCCGGAGTTATACCATATATTTCGGTACGATTACAAGTGGAATTAACCATTAATTCGGTTAACCCATCTGTTTTGGCCTTTTCCAATAAAAGTTTGGTTTGTTCTTTGTTTAACGTAAACTTCCCACGGGTCAGCAAATCCGCGTTTTTATAACAAAGTCCCACAACAAAATATTGGATGCCGTTTTTCAAGAGTTTTTTTTGTATTTCTTAACACAAAAATAAAACGAGGATCTTTTAAAAAACAACGCTAGAAGGACTAATTATAACCCCTTAGGTTTTTTAGTCAATTTATTATTTAAATTCCTTTAAATATAATAATTTTGAAAAAGATTGTCAGCTGCAAATTAGATTGTCTCTAAATAAGGTGGCTGATAAAAACAACGACAAAAGTACAATGGAAACTACAAAAATAGAAAATGGGTTTTACATTTCACGTTACAGGAATGAGAGTCTTCAAAATGAGACTTATGAGAAAGAAGTGAGTAAAGAATTTATTCAGTTTCACTTTTGTCAAAAAGGAGAAGGGGTTTTTCTGTTCAATGAGGGAAACTATAGTTTTCCAGTTCAAGGGAAAAACGTAATCGTTTTGTATAATCCTATACAAGCACTTCCCATAAATCTAGATTTACATCCAGACTCCTCAATGGTCAGCCTTGCAATCTCAATTAAAAAATTTCATGGCCTTTTTTCAGAAGATTCGGATGAAATTCACTTTTTGAATCCAGAAAATAACTCAAAAAAATATTATGACACCCGGCCATTTAGCCCAGCCATGAGCGTGGTGTTAAGCCAAATTCTGGAAGCCAAGATTCACGACAGCATGAAGTCGTTATATTTTAAGGGCAAAGTGTATGAATTATTGAGTTTGTTTTTTAACAAGAATGAAAACACCAATATAGAGCAATGTCCTTTTTTGGTGGACGAAGAGAATATTAGAAAAATAAGGAAAGCCAAAGAAATCATTTTGGCTCAAATGTCAGAACCCCCAACATTACAAGAGCTTTCCACGGAGATTGGATTGAATATAAAAAAACTTAAAGAAGGGTTTAAACAAATTTATGGTGAAACGGTTTACGGCTATTTGCTAGATCACAAAATGAATGAAGCCAGAAGAATGTTGAATGCCAAGCAACACAACATCAATGAGATCAGTCTTAGGCTAGGATACAGCACTTCCAGTCATTTCATATCTGCTTTTAAAAAGAAATTTGGGACCACACCAAAAAAATATTTAATGTCTGTATCTTCGTAAAAAATATTGAATGAAAGGAGTTTTAATGATCAATCTGGGCTCTCCAGACAGTCCAGAAAAGAAAGATGTAAGAAAATATTTAGAGGAGTTTTTAATGGACGAGCGGGTGATCGATTTGCCCAAAGCGTTTAGAACCTTTTTAGTAAAAGGGATTATTTTAAATACCCGTCCAAAGCAATCCGCAAAAGCATATAAAAAAATATGGTGGAAGGAGGGTTCTCCACTTATTGTTTTGTCTCAGAGACTCCAAGAAGCTGTCCAAAAACAAGTTGCTGTTCCTGTTGAATTGGCCATGCGTTATGGATCACTTCCAATCGAGAGTGGAATAAAAAAATTAGTTGATCAAGGCGTGGACGAAATCATGTTGGTCCCGCTTTATCCTCAGTTTGCGATGGCAACCACAGAGACCATTGTTGTGCTTGCTGAAGAAATTAGAAATGAAAAATATCCTGATCTGTCTTTCACAATTCTCCCTCCTTTTTACAATCATCCGGACTACATTAGGGTCTTGGCGGATAGCATTCAAGAAGACTTAAAAGGAAAGGATTGGGAGCATTTATTGTTTTCCTACCACGGAATTCCAGAACGACATATCCGAAAATCAGACATTACAAAGTCTCATTGTAAAATCGATAAAAGTTGTTGTCAAACCAAGTCAGATGCGCATCAATATTGTTACCGACATCAATGTAAAGAAACCACACGACAGGTGGCCGAGTATTTAGAGCTTAAAGAGGGGACTTTCTCCACAAGCTTTCAATCGAGACTGGGCGTTGACCCCTGGCTTCAACCCTATACGGATCAAACAGTTGCCCGTTTTGCTAAAAATGGAATGAAAAATTTAGCGATTGCTACCCCTGCTTTTGTGTCAGATTGTTTAGAAACACTCGAGGAGATTGGAATGGAGGCTGCGGAAGATTTTGAAGAAAAAGGAGGCGAAAAGCTTCATGTCATTCCTTGTATTAACGACAGACCTGATTGGGTGAAAGTCCTGAGCAGGTGGATCGATGATTGGGCGCTTGCCGAAATCGACGTCTAAAGTGAAAAAAGCTTCTGCCTTATTTGGCACCCAACCCATTCCAAAGTTATTAATCACTCAAGCTGTTCCTGCTTCTATTGGTATTCTTGTAATGTCGTTAAATGTTTTAATTGACACCATTTTTGTTGGACAATGGATTGGCTCCAATGCAATTGCTGCAATCAACGTCGTGCTTCCAGTTTCTTTTTTTATTGCTGCGCTGGGAATGGCAATTGGACTGGGAGGAGGTTCAATCATTTCCCGCTCATTAGGGGATAAGAATTTACCAAAAGCAACTAAAACTTTTGGAAATCAAATCATTCTTACACTTTTTTTCACAGTCAGTTTTATGATCTTTGGCTTGTGGTTTGTAGATTCAATCATCCCCTTGTTTGGAGGAAAAGGCCTGCTTTTTGAACCTGCTAAAATCTATTATAAAATTCTTCTCTATGGGGTTCCAATATTGGGATATTGTATGATGGGGAACAACGTAATTCGGGCAGAGGGTAAACCAAAGTATGCAATGTATGCCATGATGCTTCCCTCGGTTTCCAACTTAATTTTAGATTATGTTTTTATTTATGTTTTGGATTACGGAATGGCCGGAGCTGCTTGGGCGACCACTCTGTCTTATGGCGTTTGTGCACTTTATATATTTAACTTTTTTAGTTCTAAAAAATCAGAGCTTCATTTAAAAATAAGTGACTTTAAACTTGATTTAAAAATAACACAAGAAATTGGAGCCCTAGGATTTGTAACTCTTGCTCGACAAGGAGTTTTGAGTATTTCAATCTTACTTGTCAATAACCTGCTCTATAGTCTAGGTGGCGCTTCTGTTGTCGCAATTTATGCAATTATTAGCCGATTACTAATGTTTTCATTGTTCCCCGTTCTGGGGATTACACAGGGCTTTATTCCCATTGCAGGATTTAACTTTGGTACAAAAAACAAAGACCGTGTTCAAAAAGTAATTCGGACGGCATTAATCTATTCTACCTCATTGGCTACGCTGATTTTTATCTTATTAAACATCTTTTCGGAATCCATCGGAAGGGTTTTTACAGAAGATCCATTGGTATTATCTCAAGCACCCTCGGCAATCCGTTGGGTTTTTGCAGCTACTCCCATTGTTGGAATTCAACTAATCGGTGCAGCCTATTATCAGGCCATCGGAAAAGCACTTCCCGCACTATTATTAACTTTGACACGTCAGGGGTTTTTCTTCATTCCACTACTCTATATTTTTCCTAAATTCATGGGGATTAATGGGGTATGGCTTGCCTTTCCCGTTGCAGAGTTCTTAGCGGCTTTGGTCACAGGATGCTTCTTGTTATTTGAAGTAAAAAAATATTTAAAATCTACTTAATTTGATCCCTCGGCAAAACCTCCCATTCATTGAATATGTTTTTGTAATTTGTAACACTATAAAGCGCCAGTGGAATTATGGAGTATTACAATTACATTAAATCATTACACTTAATTTTTATAATAACCTGGTTTGCGGGTTTGTTTTACCAACCTCGGCTTTTCATCTACCACATTGAAGCCTCGAAAAAAGAGTCTCCTGAAAAGGAAATCTTGGAAAAACAGCTCAAACTAATGGCGCGAAGGTTATGGTATATCATCACTTGGCCTTCTGCAATTCTAGCAACTACGTTTGCTGTATGGTTGTTGATTCTTATGCCAAGCTGGCTTTCTCAATCGTGGATGCTCATCAAGCTCGGGTTTGTTTTATTGTTGATTTTATATCATTTAAAAACGCATCAAATGTTTTTACAGCTACAAAAAAACGTCATAAATTATTCTTCAGTTTTCATGAGGTTATGGAATGAAGGGGCAACACTGTTTTTGTTCGCCATTGTCTTTTTGGCGATTTTGAAAAGCAGTATCCACTGGGTATTTGCATTTGGAGGAATAATAGGTCTTATCGTTTTTCTTGTGGTGGGAATTAAATTATATAAAAAATATAGATCTAAAAATTAATTGAAGAATCGTTAATCAAATGGCACCTTTTTTAAGACAGATTTCATTAAGAACCCAGATTTTCATTTCGATGATTCTTCTCGTCTTTATTGCTTGTCTTTTGATTCTTGGAGCGACTTTTTTTCAATACAAAAATGAGTCCAAGGATTATAACCTTTTCAGACTTAACCGAAAGGAAAATCAGTTGAGGAGTCAAATCAATTATTTGGTCGATAAAAACAGTTTGATCAACAAACCTAAACCTGTTTGGTCCAAATTTGAAAATGATTTTAGCGCAATAATAAAAATTCATAAAGTAAATTTTTCGCTATTTGATCTTGAAGGAAAACCATTATTTACCTCGTTTTTACCGCTAAAAATTATTGCAAATAATTATACCCTCAAACAAGAGCTCATTGAGAAGATCCAGAATAGTTTTGAAGGGAGATTCTTAGAGCAGAATAATGATGAAATTGGTAAGTTTCAGTCTTCTTATAGTCTATTAAAAGACAAAAATGGTAGGCCATTCGCGCTGTTGTTTTTCCCCTACTTTGAGGACGTTTCTTTTTCAGAAAATGAATTGAGTACTTTTTTGCAAAGTCTTTATCAGATCTATCTTTTGATGCTGGTCTTTGCTATTATTTTAGCCTATTTTATTTCAAGATACATCTCGCGTTCTTTGGAAACGATACGTATGAAAATCGACCAAACGGGCTTGTTAAAACAAAATGAAAAAATACATCTTAAAAACGCCACAAGAGAGATTTCTAGTTTGATCAATTCTTACAATAAAATGATTGATGACATCGAAAGCAGTGCCGAACTATTGGCTAAAAACCAAAGGGAACAAGCGTGGCAAGAGATGGCAAAACAAGTGGCTCACGAGATAAAAAACCCATTAACTCCGATGCGTTTAACCGTCCAAAGTTTTCAAAGAAAATTTTCAGAAAAGGACACGGATAATACGAGTAAAATTGAAGCGTTTTCTCAAACCTTGATTGAACAAATTGACACGATGAGTAATGTTGCAAATGCTTTTTCGGACTTTGCAACCCTACCCGTTCCTAAATTGGTGAGTTCAGATTTGGTTGAGGTCACAAGAAGATCTTTAGAAATTTTTGAGAAAAACAAGATCAACTTTAAAACTTCTAATCCCGTTGTGATGGTTAAATTAGATCGAACACAATGGATTAGAGTGATCACCAATTTAATTCAAAATGCCCTCCAAGCGGTACCTCAAGGAAAGAAAGCTAGAGTGAAAGTGAAAATAGAAGTTCTTAACACCGAAGTTAAAATCTATTTTACTGATAATGGAAATGGAATTCCTATTTCAATACAAAAAAAGGTGTTTGAACCCAAGTTTACGACAAAGAGCAAAGGCATGGGATTGGGACTAGGTATTGTGAAAAACATCATAGATTCGCATGGTGGGAAAATTGATTATAAAACAGGAGAAAAGGGAACCACTTTTTCAATAACATTAAATTTATAAAGCTTGGAACATTCAATGACCTTGGTAGAAATTCAGGATGGTATTGCTTGGTTGAAAATAAATAGAGAAGAAAAGCTAAATGCACTTAACAAAGCTCTTTTGTCTGAATTGAATGAACGATTTGCAGCTTTTAAGGCAGATCCTAACGTTAAAGTAATTGTACTAACAGGAAGTGGAAGCAAAGCTTTTGTTGCAGGTGCTGACATTACTGAGTTTTCATCTTTTAACAAATTAGAGGGGCGCGAATTGTCACAGCATGGAAACGAAAAGGTCTTCAACTTTATAGAGAAAATAGGCAAACCTGTTATTGCTGCCATCAATGGATATGCCCTTGGAGGAGGATTAGAACTCGCCATGTCCTGTCAGATTAGAATTGCTGCGACTCATGCAAAAATGGGACTTCCTGAAGTCTCTTTAGGGATTATCCCAGGATATGGTGGCACCCAGAGACTGCCCCAATTGATTGGAAAAGGAAATGCAATGGAAATGATTTTAACAGGTAATATGATCGACGCAAAACGTGCGCTGGAATTGGGCTTGGTAACCCATGTTGTCGATGGAGAAGAACTATTGTCCAAAGCTGCTTCAATTGCTGGAAATCTACTTAAAAACTCCCCAAATGCACTTAATAACGCTATTGCCGCAGTTAATGCTGCAGATCAAACAACTGCAGGTTTTAATTTAGAAATGGATCAGTTTTCGAATTGTTTTGGTACGGAAGAGTTTAAGGAGGGAGTTCAAGCTTTTCTAGAAAAAAGAAAACCAAATTTTTAGTTTACTACCACTCCAGAGTGAACTATTCCCTCGATTTTATCAATCAAATCATTTACTTCATACCCATTGTTTAAGGTGATTATCGGATGCAACTCAAAAGTCAGCTTTACCCCTATTGGCAGTGGAAAGTATTTATACTTAGCTAACTTCCATGAATTGTTAATGCTGACAGGAACGACATGTGCATCAGGCATGTTTTCAATTAAAGTCATCAATCCCTTTCTGTGAAATTTTCTCGGATTACCGTCCCTACTTCTAGTCCCTTCAGGAAAAATGACAGCAGACCATTTTTCTCGATTCACTTTTTGAGCAAAAGTCTTTATCTTATTAATCGATTCTACTGGCTTTTTACGATCAATCAAAACAGATCCTCCATTTCGTAAATTAAAAGAAACACTAAGGATTCCCCTACCGAGTTCTATTTTACTTATAAATTTAGGATGGTGTTTTCTTAAATACCAAATTATTGGAGGAATATCATAGGTGCTCTGATGGTTAGCAACAAAAATAAGAGGTGTGTCTTTGGGCAACTCATACTTGTTTACAACCTCAAATGTTGTTCCAAGAAGATTAAGACATTTTAACAACAAAAAGTTTAGGAAATCAACTGAATTTTTGTGGGAATTATAGCCTAGAAATTTTAAGGATAATACCTGAATAGGATGAAAAACCAGCAATAAGATACCAAACATTAAATAAAATATTACCGTGAAGAAGTATAAAATGATTTTTTTCACGATAATAAAATTGCTCTAGGATTCTAGATTAAGAAGTTTGTTTTTTATGAACAAAACTCGTCATAAGCTTCCTTGAGATTTTCCGATATCATTTCTGCCGGACGACCTTCGATGTGATGACGTTCTACCATGTGCACCAATTCGCCATCTTTAAACAAAGCAACACTGGGTGAAGAAGGTGGAAAAGGAATCATCTTGCTACGTGCTGTGTCCGTAGCATCTCTGTCCACTCCTGCAAAAACAGTAACCAAGTGGTCGGGTGTTTTGTCATTGGTAAGAGAAAATCTAACTCCTGGACGTGCATTTGCAGCAGCACATCCACAGACTGAATTAACCACAACAAGTGTTGTTCCTGATCTGGATAATGCAGATTCGACATCCTGAGCAGACAATAAATCTTCAAATCCAATCATTGTTAACTCCTCTTTCATCGGTTTTACAATTTCTTCTGGATACATAGCTATTTTTTCTCAAATATAGAAAAAACTACTGTTTTTAGACCTATCTAAAAGCCAATCTTTTAAAGACATTTGTATCTTTGTTATTCAAAAAATTCGTTCCAAATGATCAAATGGCTGGCAGCTTTTCTTGGGTATTCTTTTTTAAGGTTTCCAGGAGCAATATTGGGGTTTTTTATCGGAAGTTTTATTGAGCTGCTCAGTAAGGGCTCAATTAAGATTACCTCATTAAACGGGTCTATTAAGCCTGAAAAATTTGAGCTAAATCTTCTCGCTTTATCGGCACTAATCATTAAGGCTGATGGTAAAATTCAGGAAAAAGAGTTGACCTTTGTTCGCAATTTTTTCATCACTCAATACGGCAAAGAAAAAGCCGATTCAATATTTAAGACTTTCAATGCCCAGATAAAACAAGAAACACAACATTTGGATCAATTGGCTCAGGTTTTTGTGCAAAAAACCCAATACGAAACCCGACTTCAGATTCTTCATTTCTTGTACGGAATTGCCAATGCTGATGGAAACATTTCTAGTTCCGAATTGTATAAATTAGCTCAAATCGCTGCCGCATTAAAGCTGCGTCAACCAGATGTGGATAGTATTAAAGCAATGTTCATTAAAAATGCCGATAATGCATATAAAATTCTAGAAATTCAACCCTCTGCCACAGTGGATGAGGTGAAAAGTGCTTATAGAAAAATGGTCAAAAAATACCATCCAGACAAATTGAGAAGTAGTGACCCTGCGATGGTCAAGGGAGCAGAAGAAAAATTTAGAGCGGTTCGGAAGGCTTATGAAATAATCATGGAAAAGCGTAAATAAAAAATAATAATTATGGATACTTTTTGGTTTTATTTAAATCTGGGTTTAAATCATGTTACTGACTGGAATGGTTTGGATCACTTTTATTTCCTAATTGCTTTGAGTTTACCTTTTCAGTTCAAGGATTGGAAAAAACTACTGCTTTGGGTGAGTTTATTTACGCTTGGACACTCTATTTCATTGATTGGATCTTATTTCGGTTGGATTAAGGTTGAAGGAAGTTGGGTAGAATTTTTAATCCCAATTACAATCGGATTGACTTGTTTGTCGATACTTTTTAATAAAAATCATTCCTTCTCGGCTGGATGGAAATTCAACGGAATCACTTTGTTTTTTGGAATCATTCACGGGCTTGGTTTTGCTAAATATTTTTCCCAGATTGTTTTTGATGATGATGCGATATTGGCACTATTAGAATTTGCGCTTGGGGTTGAATTTGCTCAATTAATGATCGTAATCATTATGATTGCAATTAATTTTATCGCCCTTAATGTTCTAAAATTTAATTCACAAAAATGGCAGTGGATCATCTCAGCAATGGTGTTGTCAGAAGCCATTAGGATGACTTTGAATAATGTCCCATTTTAAATTATTTTTTCAACTTTCATTTAAAAAATCTTTATATTCGTCTAAATGCCTTTAGAAAAACAAAAAAAATACGATTCTGCCTACTTAAAAATGGCGAATATTTGGGGAGAACTTTCCTACTGTGAAAGAAAAAAAGTGGGGGCATTGATCGTAAAAGGCCGCATGATCATTTCTGATGGATATAACGGAACTCCCACAGGTTTTGAAAATGATTGTGAAGATGAGGAACACTTCACTAAATGGTATGTGCTTCATGCAGAAGCCAATGCAATTTTAAAAGTTGCTGCCTCCACCCAGTCTTGTGTTGGCGCAACATTATATATCACACTCTCTCCCTGTAAAGAATGTAGTAAATTAATCCACCAGTCAGGAATAAAAAGAGTGGTCTATGCCAAAGCATATAAAGACACTTCAGGGTTAGCGTTTTTAGATAAGGCGGGGGTAATTCTTACCCACCTTCCTTTTGAATGAGTAAATCTGTCGCCTCGACGAAATGAATATGAAAAAAAACGACCTCTACCTATTTGCCATTGTGCTGTTGTCAATTGGCATTGGATATTTAGTCGGAAGCAAAGAGATTCCAGCACCATTCAATCCTTTTAGATCTCTCAACACCCAACGTTTAGATCAACTCCTTGAGTATATTTCTAATGATTATGTTGACGAGATAAACACCGATAGTTTGGTCGGTAAAGTCATCGAAGATATTGTTAATAAGTTAGATCCGCATTCTGTCTATATTCCTGCTTCTCAAAGACAATCTATTGCCGAAAACATGCAAGGGAATTTTGAAGGAATTGGGGTAAGTTTCTTAATGGTTAGAGACACTGTTTCAATTTTAAGAGTTCTTGAGGGTGGGCCCAGTGAAGCGGCAGGGATTCTTGCGGGAGATAAAATTTTAATTGCAGACAATGATACCTTATATCAAAAAAACTATGCTTCCGAGCGTATCATAAAAATATTGAAAGGTCCCTCTGACACTCAAGTGGCATTGACAATTTTTCGAAAGTCTAAAAATGAAACCTTAAAGATCGACCTTAAAAGAGGTAAAGTTCCACTGAGAAGCGTTGAGTCCTACTATATGTTGGCGGATAACATTGGCTACATAAAAATCAATCGGTTTTCTCAAACGACTTATGAAGAATTTGAGTCCGCTACAAAAAGCTTAATGGCGAGTGGAATGACAAAAATGATTTTGGATTTAAGAGATAATCCTGGAGGTTATCTTTCGGCGGCAAGAGAAATTTCTGACACCTTTTTAGACAAAGATCAGACCATCGTAATCACCCAAACCAACAAAGGAAAAGAAGAGCGATCTTTTGCCACGGGCTCGGGTATTTTTAAGGAAGGAAGCTTGGTCGTTTTGACCAACGGACAGTCCGCCTCGGCAAGTGAAATTGTTGCTGGTGCAATTCAGGACAATGACAGAGGATGGGTGGTCGGAAGAAGAACTTTTGGAAAAGGGTTGGTGCAGCAACAAATGCCCCTAGGAGGTGGAGATGCCATCAGGTTGACCATCGCCCGTTACTTTACCCCTACTGGAAGATCGATTCAAAAGCCTTATGGGCGTGATCATGAAGCCTATTATAACGATTTAAACCAGCGTATTGAAAATGGTGAAATGGCTGACGAAAATAAAGTACCTATTACTGATAGCCTTGCATTTAAGACCCCTAAAGGGAGAACGGTCTATGGCGGCGGCGGAATCGTTCCTGACGTTTATATTTCAAATAATAAGTCTGAGGAAGAGCAATGGAATGCCTATGTATTAAAGTCAAGTTTGGTAAACAACTTTGTATTTAATGAGCTGGATAAGGATCGGGGGAAATATGAAAAACTAAGTGAAGACGACCTTCTAAATGGACAAATTATTGATGAACGGGAATGGTACGAAGGGCTTAAAGAACACCTAAAGAAAAACGGAATGCAACTCAATAATGCCGACAAAAGTATTGCGATCAACTCCATCAAAGCCTATATTGGATTTCAGCTTTTTGGTGACAATGCCTACAACAGAATCAATAACCAAGATGATGAGTTCATAAAACAAGCAGTTCAGTCTCTAAATCGTCTGGGACTCACTATTGATTATTGATTTTCTCTGATATTTTTTTTGAAATTCTTAAAATTAATAACAGTAGAAACGCACTCAAAGAAGCGACTACGCCAATCACGGCGACCATGCTTTTTCCTTCAAAAGGGAGTTCCCAATCGATTTGAAATAAATTGAAGCTTGCCATAATTAGTGCAATAACCATAAATATTTGTAATAATATTTTCATAAAACTAAATTTTAATAAAATTAATATCCAACGATTTTCCCAACATTCGTGGCGAAAAGTTTAACTGCAATTGCAAGAAGAATAATCCCAAATACTTTTCGAATAATACTGATTCCGGTTTTGCCCAATATCTTTTGCAATTTCCCTGATGTTTTTAAAATTATATATACAATCAAAATATTGATCACAATGGCAGCAATAATATTGATCATTTCATATTCTGCACGAAGTGATAATAATGAAGTCATCGTTCCAGCTCCAGCAATGACTGGAAAAGCCAAGGGAACAACTGAGGCAACTTCAGGTGGCTCTTCTGTAAATAGTGTAATCCCTAAAATCATCTCCAGCGCCATAAATAAAATAACCAGAGATCCAGCAACGGAAAATGAATTTACATCAAGACCAATAAGTGACAAAATCTGCTCACCAATAAACAAAAAAGCAATCATTATGAGAGCCGACACAAGTGAGGCTTTTTCTGACTGAATGTGTCCTGCTTTTTCTCTTAAACTTATGATTATAGGAATACTCCCTATAATATCAATTACAGCAAACAAAACCATGCTTGCAGTAAGAATTTCTTTAAGTATAAACATTGGGTTAATTTTTTACAAATGTAATTCAGTTTAAAATTAATTGTAGCAATAAATTATTTTAAATTTGCTTAGAACTTTTTCATTTAATTATTTATCGATTATGTTTCAAATAGAAAATACAATTGTTTCGGAAGAAATAATAACAGAGGATTTTGTCTGTAACTTGAGCGCATGCAAGGGTGCGTGTTGTGTAGCAGGAGAAGCAGGCGCCCCCCTTGAAACCGGTGAGACAAAACTGCTTGAAAAGGATTACGATGCAATAGCGCCTTTTTTAAATGAAGCAGGGAAAAAGTCTATTGAAAAAAATGGAAAGTTCGTAAAAGGTATTGACGGCGATTGGGAAACTCCTCTGGTAAATGACAAAGAATGTGCCTATGTTATTTTTACCTCAAATGGAGGGACGCAATGTGGTATTGAAAACGCATATAAAGCAGGAAAAATTAATTGGAAAAAACCAATTTCATGTCATTTATATCCCGTCAGGGTAAGAGCCTATTCTGAGTTTAGTGCTGTAAATTATCATCAATGGCATGTCTGTAGTTCCGCCTGTAAATTGGGAGCTACTTTGAAGGTTCCGGTTTACCAATTTGCCAAGGAAGCATTAATTAGAAAATTTGGGGGAAAATGGTATCAAGAATTAGAAGAAACTGCAAATGATTTAAAAAAACGAGCTTTGTAGGCTGAATGGGGCGTTCAAAGGTTTTTTACTTTTAAAGTATTGATTTTCAAGTAATTAATTGGGCTGAATTTAAACCGTTTATTAAAAAAAAAGATCATTTTGTTAAAAACTTACCTTGTTTGTGGAAAAGTATGTCTTTCTTTTTCGATAACATTTTAGAATCTTTGTTGTAGTAAATAAGTTAATCATAAAATAATACAGAAAAAAATGGCAGCCATCGAACCTATCCTCCAACAGAATGAAAATAGATTTGTAATATTCCCTATTCAACATCATGATATTTGGGAATGGTACAAGAAAATGGAGGCTAGTTTTTGGACAGCAGAAGAAATTGACTTACATCAAGATTTAACGGACTGGAACAGTAAGTTAAACGAAGATGAAAAATATTTCATTAAGCATATTTTAGCTTTTTTCGCTGCTTCTGATGGAATTGTCAATGAAAATCTTGCTGAAAACTTTGTCAACGAAGTACAATATTCGGAAGCTAAATTTTTCTATGGTTTTCAGATTATGATGGAGAATATTCATTCAGAGACCTATTCACTTTTAATTGATACTTACGTTAAAAACGAAGAAGAGAAAAATAATTTATTTAGAGCCATTGAGGTTTTTCCTGCAATTAAAAAGAAAGCGGATTGGGCTTTGAAATGGATTGATTCGGACTCGTTTGCTGAAAGACTGATTGCATTTGCTGCGGTAGAAGGTATCTTTTTCTCTGGTGCATTTTGCTCAATTTATTGGTTGAAAAAAAGAGGCCTAATGCCTGGCTTAACGTTTTCAAATGAATTGATTTCTCGAGATGAGGGAGTGCACTGTGATTTTGCAGTTCACCTTCACAATGAACACTTGGTGAACAAAGTCCCAAAGGAACGTATCGAAGAAATACTTTTGGATGCATTAAGAATAGAGCGTGAATTTATTACCGAGTCGTTGCCCGCAAGTTTAATTGGTATGAATGCCAAACTAATGACTCAATACTTAGAATTTGTAACAGACCGTCTCCTTCTTCAATTGGGTTGCGAGAAAAAGCATAACGTTACAAATCCTTTTGATTTTATGGACATGATCTCGCTGCAGGGTAAAACTAACTTTTTCGAAAAACGTGTTTCTGAATACCAGAAAGCTGGCGTTTTAAATAACGAAGCAGAAAACCCCCAATTTACGACTGACGCAGATTTCTAGCCCCTAAATCTAATGCCCTTATTATCAATAATTGTTTAAAGATCTCCATTAGGGTAGCTAAGAGATCTACTAATTAAAATTTTAAAATAAGATATGTTTGTAGTAAAGAGAGACGGCCACACTGAACCCATAATGTTTGATAAGATTACTGCACGTATTCGAAAACTTAATTATGGTTTAAATCCCCTAGTAGATCCTGTAAGAGTAGCGATGCGGGTTATCGAGGGGCTCTATGATGGTGTTACTACCTCGGAGCTAGATAATCTTGCCGCTGAAATCGCAGCGACAATGACCACCTCTCATCCAGATTATGCCCAATTGGCAGCCAGAATCTCCGTTTCGAATTTACACAAAAACACTAAGAAGTCTTTTTCATCTACGATGAAAGACCTCTATGAATATGTCAACCCAAGAACAGGTAAAAAAGCACCCTTACTATCTGACGAAGTTTATAAAATTATTTCTGAAAATGCGGAAATAATTGATTCGAACATCATTTATAACAGGGATTTTGGATATGATTTCTTTGGATTTAAAACACTAGAAAGATCATACTTGCTTAAGCTCAATGGACAAATCGTCGAGCGTCCACAACACATGCTCATGCGGGTTTCTATCGGAATTCACATGAATGATTTGGAATCGGCATTTGAAACTTATGAATTGATGTCCAAACGTTTTTTCACACATGCGACGCCTACGCTTTTCAACTCCGGTACTCCAAAACCACAAATGTCATCTTGCTTCTTATTGGCAATGAAAGACGACAGTATTGATGGAATTTATGACACATTAAAACAGACCGCCAAGATTTCTCAATCTGCAGGTGGCATAGGGCTTTCTATTCACAACGTACGCGCCACCGGCTCCTATATTTCTGGCACCAACGGAACTTCAAACGGAATTGTACCAATGCTGAGAGTTTTTAACGACACAGCCCGTTATGTTGATCAAGGTGGAGGAAAAAGAAAAGGCTCGTTTGCCATTTATGTTGAACCTTGGCATGCAGATATCTTTGCGTTTTTAGAATTGAAAAAAAACCACGGGAAAGAAGAAATGCGAGCCAGAGACCTTTTCTATGCGATGTGGCTTTCGGACCTTTTCATGAAGCGTGTTGAAGAAAACACGACATGGACACTGATGTGCCCGAACGAGTGTCCAGGACTTTATAGCTGTCATGGTGAGGAATTCGAAAAACTCTATACCAAATATGAGCGTGAAGGAAAAGGAAGAAAAACCATTAAAGCAAGAGAGCTTTGGGATAAAATATTAGAATCTCAAATAGAGACTGGCACGCCATACATGCTCTACAAAGATTCTGCGAATAGAAAATCAAATCAAAAAAATCTCGGTACCATTCGTTCCTCAAACCTTTGTACTGAAATAATGGAGTACACCTCTGAAGACGAAGTTGCCGTTTGTAACTTGGCGTCAATTGCCCTACCGATGTTTATAAAAGATGGTGCCTTTGATCACGAAGAATTATTCAGGGTAACAAAAACAGTGACAAAAAATCTTAACCGGGTTATAGACCGGAACTATTATCCTGTCATAGAAGCTGAGAACTCAAACCTTAGACACAGACCTATAGGACTTGGTGTTCAAGGTTTGGCGGATGCTTTTATAAAATTAAGACTTCCTTTTACAAGTGAAGAGGCCAAAAAGCTGAACCAAGAAATTTTCGAAACCCTATATTTTGCAGCGGTTACTGCATCAGCAGAAGAAGCTAAGATAGATGGGCCTTATAAAACTTACAAAGGTTCTCCAATGTCAAAAGGAGAGTTCCAACACAACATGTGGGGCGTGAAAGACGACGAACTTAGCGGCAGATGGGATTGGAAAGCATTAAAAGCTGAGGTCAAAAAACATGGAGTCCGTAACTCTTTGCTTGTTGCACCGATGCCAACGGCTTCAACCTCACAGATTTTAGGAAACAACGAATGTTTCGAGCCTTATACTTCCAACATATATACCCGAAGAGTGCTTTCAGGAGAATTTATTGTAGTTAACAAGCACCTCCTAGAAGATCTGGTTAATTTAGGATTGTGGAACGAAGATATGAAGCAAGAGTTGATGCAAGCCAATGGATCTATTCAAAACATTGAAGGGATCCCCAGTAACATCAAAGAACTTTATAAAACCGTATGGGAGATGAGCATGAAAGACATCATCGACATGTCTCGTCACAGAGGATATTTTATTGATCAATCTCAATCTTTAAACCTCTTTATGGAGGGAGCAACCATGGCAAAACTTACTTCTATGCACTTCTATGCATGGAAATCTGGATTAAAAACAGGAATGTATTATCTGAGAACTAAGTCCGCAGTTGATGCAATTAAGTTTACTTTGAATGTAGCAAAAACAAAAGTAAGTGAACCTGCAACTGCAGCAACGGTTTCAGCAGTGTCTCCTGCTCCTGGTGCTCAGCCACAGGCAACGGCTGTCGAACCGCTAACACCTCAAGAACTAAAGCAAATGCTCGAGCAGTCAAAGTCTAGTGAAGACGACGATTGTTTGATGTGCGGTTCTTAAAATTTTAAAAAGTGTTTATTTTCAAATCCTTTTCTTAACTAGAGAAGGATTTTTTTATTATATAATATGCTTAAAAACAAACACTTAACTCTTCAATGTTAACTTAATGTTATCTGAATGCGGGTTTAATGTAAATTAATTGTTAAATTTACTCAATCATCAGGTAAAACATTTGAAATGAAAAGTCTTTATATATTAATCTTCGCGCTATCTCTCTCCGTAAATGCTCAGGGAAACATAAAAACTGAATTTGTTAATTCAGGAAATAATCTTGTGAAAGTTATCTCCTATCATGAAGACGGATCAATTGCTCAAACTGGCTATCTTAAAGACAATAAGCTGCACGGAGAATGGGCTAGTTTCGACATGGACGGAAACAAACTTTCATTAGGCACCTATAACAAGGGTGAGAAAAACGGAAAATGGTTTTTTTGGAGCAATGCCTACCTCACTGAAGTAGATTTTAAAGATAATGTCGTTATTGATACTGTAAATTGGGAGAACAAAAACTTGTTAGCCAATAACAACTAATAAAGTGGCTTTTACATTATAAACAACCTCTTAAAATTCATTTATTAGATTTGACCAAACCTTTGGCTCACACACACAAAGTCCAAATCGCCCTATCAGAAAAGCTGTTGGACTACAAATTATTTATTTTTTTGTAAGAATTATAGAACTCCTCTATTAAACTGATCTTGGTTTTATATATATCCTTAGACTTTAAAAGTATATTAAAATATAAAGTTGTGTTTTTTGGACTGGTTTCAATATTTCTCGTAAGCTCTATTTGTAAATTTATTTTTTCTTGAATCTTAGCTTTAAGTTCATCTTTTGTATTTAAAATTAATTCAATCTCTAAAATGGAATTATTATCAAAAGTTTCCATTGAGTTTTTAAAAATAGATTTGGTGAAATCATGAATTTCTTTCAAATCTCTTATCTGAGATAATTTAAGCTTTAGATGATTATTGTCTATGTGTTTATAGCTTTTTGAAATTATATAATCAAGATCGCTCACCAAATCCTCGATGTGACTTAATAAAACAATATAAAAGTTACTCGCTGAAAAACTTTGTTCATCTAAGTTTTTAATAAAATAGAACATATTTTCCCGCAAATCCTCTACTTCACTTTCGAGTCTTTTGATGTTCTTTTTTCCTTTTTTAAGCATTTTTATATCATGTTTGGACAAACCTTCCAATAAAATGCTATAAATCACATCTACTCGTTTAAAGAACTTAATGATATTTCCTGAGCTTTCATCCATAACACCTATCATAGAATTACTTTCTGCTTTAAGGATCTTGTCCTTATCTACTTCAATTTCTTCATTTCTATGTTTTATAAAATTTTTCCCGATAATTAAAAGGATGATAAACAAAATAATAGAAATTGCTTGAAAACCACCTACATAAATTAATAGGGCGATTATACCCGAAACAAAGAATGCAGTAATAGCGGTTAAAAACCAACCCATAATAACATTTATTACTCCAGAAACTCGATAAACCGCACTATCTATTCCCCATGCTTTGTCAGCAAGTGAAGTTCCCATTGCAACCATGAAAGTGACATAGGTAGTAGAAAGCGGTAGTTTATAGGAAGTTGCAATCGAGATTAAAATTGCGGCAACTGTTAAATTTACTGAAGCCCTCAACATGTCAAAAGAAGGTGCATTAGAATTGTTAAAACTCTTATTCTGATTACTTGACTCTATAAACTGCAATTCTATTCTTTTCCGTATTTTTTTTGGTAAAAGACTCGTCAATGCATCAGATATTGATTGAAAAAACTTTACGATTAATTTAGAAAACAACGAGGGCTGAAATCTCTCTTTGACATTGCCTTGGCTTGATAAATCTAAACTGGTTTTCAAAACTTTTCTAGATTTGGTCGAAAACCATAAGGTAAGTACCATGATAAACCCTGAAAGCACCAAGAAAACTGTAGGAGTAGGCACTTTTGATGACAACATCCTCATACCAAATTCAGAGGCCGCCGATCCGGAGGAAATCCATAGTTCATACGCCTGATATGCAGCGATGGGAACCCCTATAAAATTAACGAGGTCATTTCCTGCAAATGCTAGAGCAAGTGCGAAAGTCCCTACACCAATAATTAATTTATAGATATTAACTTTTAAAAAATGAATTAATGAATAAGAAAAACCAAACCAAAAAATAAAATTAATGGTGGTTACTTTTAAAACTTCAAACTCAATGAAGTCTTTTATTTTTATTCCTCCAATAATGTCAAGTTTTAAGTCAGCGTAAGGGGTACCCTTAATTCCTTTCATTAAAATAAAATAGGTAATTGCTGACAAAGCAATTCCAGCAAAAAGGGCACTAACCCAGTTTGCTTTTTTTTCAAATTCATACGTTAAAAATAATCTTGATAGCCATTGTACCGTTGCTCCGATTGTAAGTGCAACTACTACGGACAAAACAATGCCTGAGACTATTTGCAACGCTTTACTGGTGTTTATATAATTCACTAAATCATAAAAATCTCCTGAAGTAGAACTGATTTTTATGAGTGATATAAAAACAGCTGCTCCTAATAATTCAAACACTATCGACACCGTTGTTGATGTAGGCATCCCTATTGAATTAAAAAAATCTAATAATAAAATATCCGTTAACATTACTGCAGTAAAAATTAACATGATTTCATCAAAATAAAACTCACCGGGATTAAAAATTCCTTTCCTTGCAACCTCCATTAAGCCACTCGAAAACATTGCCCCAAGCGCAACCCCTGAACCTGCTAAAATCATTATGGTCTTAAACGAGATAGCTTTAGAACCTACTGCTGAACTTAAAAAATTTACAGCGTCATTGCTGACCCCAACTATTAAATCACCACAAGCCAAAATTGCTAGAATAATAACTAAGATCAGGTATGAGTTTTCCATTATATATATTTTTAGAAATTTAATTCGAATTGTAAACGGTAGAAAATTTTATCGTTTGAAAATTTTGAGTCTTCAAGTGATAAATCTGATTGAATTTTTAAATTATGTTTTTTGAAATATTTAGAAGCCCCAAATGTATATTGGGTAATGTCATTATTTGAGGTGACAAGTTTATCAAAATGCACTTTAGTAAATCTTCCTGTAAATGCAATATTTGATGGCAAAACATATCCTGCTTGCAGACTAATCGCAGAGCCTACATTTACAATGTCTCCTGTCAAACTGTTGTCACTATTTTTAGCTAATTCATCCTCCGCATTTCTATCGGCATATTCACCCATAAATGAGAATCCTTTGTATTTAAAATGAGAGTTTATAAACAATGTAGTAATGTCTGTTTCAAAAAGTCCATAATCTGTTTTCATATACGACCCCATATTACTCCTTGTTTTAACAGCATTATTATTGTAATCATAGGAAAAACCAACAAGTAACTTAGGAGATTCTTCTCTGTTTAGATCGTCACCTTCATATTCGCTATTGTTTGTGAAATTTCCAAATGGAAGTATATCTAATCTACCGGTATATTGATGCCCACCAGTATTTTTAGAAACATTTCTTCCATCTCCCTGAGATATTGCAAAATTTTCTCTAACAATAATTTTATTATTGATAATGAATTGGTGGTTAAGTTGCAACCCATAATCTCTATCAATAGTAAACTCACTGTTTAATAATGATCTGTCAACTAAAGCGAGTTTAGAGGAAGAAATAAGTCTTTCTAAATTTCCAGGAAGTTTACCTTGTCCAAATTGTATGCTCCAGTTATCATTAAATTTCCAATTAACAATCGCGTCTAATATAATCCTTGGAGCGTCTGAAGTGTAGTTTGATCCTCCAGAAATGTCTCTATTTGAAAGGGCTAATTCAATCTTATAGGTAAGGTTTGGGTGATAAGCAAATCCTTTAAAATTAAACCGAGATCTTCGAATCAATGAGTTGGATTCAGGTCCACCATATGAATCATTTTCCTCATGCCAGGTCGTAGAAGTTAAATACTGAAATCTTGCGGATAAATTCATACTCCAAGTACTGTCTACTCCGGATATATTTAATAATCCTTTCCCGAATTTAGGAGCTGTTACTTGCTGGGCTTCAACAATAATTGGCATTAAAATAATAATATAAGAAACAGTTTTTATTAAAATCTTAAACATTCAATTGATAATTTAAAGAACAAAAATGTTACTAAATTATCAATTGAATGTTTCCTTAAGGTTAAGCTTTTGACAGCTTATCCACTTTTATTTGGCCCATCCCGCTGACCAATCAGGCATGGTTGCTCCGTTTCCTGCACCCGTTGCCGTAGTAGTTTGCGTAATATTCGCATAACCCGTGAAATCAAAATCAGGTGACAGGGAAGCCATATCAGTAGCACCAGTCAAATTTGTTATTTTCAAATCGCCATTTGTCAACCTTGCCTGTGCGTCCGAATCTGTGCTCTTTACTTTGATTACCTCATCTTCAAGGACGCTTACGAAAAAGTTGTTGATTGTAAAATTTCCACCACCTTCTTTAAAATAAAGCGCTCCCTCAGTTACCGGACCTACAACAGAGATATTAGAAAGTGTTACAGTCGTGACCGGAGTTGCATTTCCATCGGACCCATTATTAGAACCTTCTATCCCAGCTTTTACACCACCAGAAATATACCAGTAACTCCCTGATCCAGTCCATCCGTCAGCAAAATCAATTGAATCGTCTTGACTTCCCGTTGAGATTAAATAGTTTCCCACAACCGTTCCACCAAAAAATTCAATTCCATCATCGCCTCCTTCGTAGGATTGAACATACTCGAATGTTGTCCCTGATCCTACTCCGAATAAAGAAATACCGTTAAATTCTTTTTCAGAATTATAAGCTGCACCTGAATATTCAACTCTTAAATATTGAATCGATCCCGAGTTATCGTCTGAAATCGTCCCACCGTAAGTTAAGTCTCCAACTTCAGAAGTAGCCGTTGCTCCAACATTGGTGGGTGCTTTTCCACAGATTACCAAACCACCCCAATCACTAGCAGCCGGAGAATCAGATCCAGAAGTCATAACGACTGGACTATTTGCCGTTCCGTTTATATTTATTTTTCCACCTTGTGCTACTGCAATGTATGAACTTGTACCACCAGTTGCTTTGATCAATGTGCCAGCAGGAATGTTAAGTGTACCTCCATCTTTTATAATAAATGAAGAGGTTAATAAATATTCTGTCGATGAATTAAGTGTTACTTCGGCGTCAATTTCACCTTCTAGGTTGGCTTTGGTTGAAGCAACGGCTCCATCCAAACCTACAGTCCATCCAGCGGTCCAACTTGGAGCGGCGGCTCCGTTTCCAGCACCACTTGTAGCACCTTCACCTAACCATGAAGCATCGCCTACATAGTCTGTTTTTACTAAATCTCCTGAAGCTACATCCGCGAATTGAAATTTGGAAATACTTAAATCTCCGGCAGCCAATCTAGTGTTTGATTCAACATCATTGGCTTTTACTTTAACACCAAGTGCAACGTTACTTGCATAAAAATTGTCGATTGTAAATTGACCTCCACCTTCTTTGAAATAGAGTGCTCCTTCGCTCACAGGGCCTACTACGGTGATATTACTCAAGGTTGTTGTAGTAACTGGAGTTGCATCTCCATTAGCACCGTTGTTAGAGCCTTCTATGCCCGCTTTAGCACCTCCCGAAATGTACCAGTAACTTCCCGAGCCGTTCCAGCCATCTGCAAAATCGATAGAATCATCTTGACTATTTACAGAAACAAGGTAGGTTCCGTTAACAGTTCCTCCAAAAAACTCGATGCCATCATCGCCACCTTCATAAGATTGAACATACTTAAAAGTTGTTCCTGCGCCAACACCAAATAAGGAAATACCATTAAACTCTTTTTCAGAATTGTAAGCGGCGCCAGAATATTCAACTCTTAGATATTGAATTGATCCCGAACTGTCATTTTCATCAGATCCACCATAAGTCAGCTCTCCAACTTCAGAAGTAGCCGTTGCTCCAACATTGGTGGGTGCTTTTCCACAAATCACCAATCCGCCCCAATCGCTTGCCGCAGGGCTCGCAGCGCCTGAAGTCATAACCACTGGACTAGTTGCAGTTCCATTGATGTTTATTTTTCCGCCTTGAGCGACAGCAATATAAGCGCTTGTCCCTCCAGTTGCTTTGATCACAACACCTGCGTCAATTGTCAAAGTTATTCCATCAGGAACAATGTAAGCTCCTGTTAATTCATAAGAATTCGCTTTTGACAACTTTGTGTCCGTTGATAAGGTTCCTGAGAGTGAAGTCACGCATGCCGAACAAGAACCTCCACAATCCACATCAATCTCGTCGCCATTCTTAATCCCATCGGAACAGGAGGCGTTGGTTGTTAAGTCAGAATCTAAAGTTACAGCATCATCGTCTGAAGTACATGATAATGAGATTAGAAATAATAATAGGTAAAAATGATTTTTCATGAGTTAGTTTTTATTTTCAACAAATTAAAGCAGAATTCAGGGTTAAAGAGTTAATTAAACATTATGCTAACGTGATGATTTTAAAGCTTTATGGTTAATTGAATGTTATATCGTTTAAGTTTCATTTTCAGAAAGTATAATTTAGTCCCGCATTTACTGTTATCCCTTTCTTGTAAGATAAAAGTGTAACTTCTTGAACTTCCTGAACCCTTTCAATACTGGGATCAAGCAAGTTTCTGGCTGACAAACTCACACCAAATCCTTTCCCAATTTTAGACTTTAGAACAATATTTAATGTAGCAAACCCTTTGTCAACAAAGTTCCCTTTTCCCTCCGTACCAAAAGCTGAAATTTGGTCGGAAAAGTAATTAAACAAAAAACTCCCTTGAATGTTTTTATCTTTAGTGAACTCATAAAGATAAGTAGCGTCAAAGTTGAATAGTATATCCGAAGCACCAGAAAGCCTGTCAGTTGTCTCAGAAAAATCGACACTTAAAGGGTAAGCGTCAGCTGCTGTTTCGTTCAATACTTTGCTTGCATCAAGGTCTTGCTCACTGTTCAGGTAAGAAAAATTTACAGCGACACTAAGCATTTTGTTAAGCAGCTCCTCTTCCGTTTCCCTTTGTGTTCTATAAAGAATTTTCTTTGCCTCTATTTCAAGACCAAAAGCAACCGCTTGATCTCCAGAATTGACATAGCTTATATCATTTGAAGCAGAGTTTATTGCGGCAGAATTGATAGGGTTTTTGATTATTTTCCCGAAAAGACCAAAAGAGATCAATTCGCTATTTGAAGGAAAAAATTCCCATTTTAAATCAACATTATAATCGGTTGACGCATATAACGTTGGGTTTCCGATATAAACTTGCGTAACCTCTTCAAACTGGAATGGGGCGCGTTCTTTGGTTTGGGGTAATGTATAAGTCTTGCTCAATGAAAGTCTCAAATTTTGTTTTTCATTTAACTTATGTAAAGCCATTAGAGAAGGTAAAAACTCAAATTTATCTATTGACAATTCCCCTCCATTGGGTTTTAAAGCTGTTATCCATTCAATTTTTTGATGAATAGACTCCCCTCTTAGTCCAATAAGAATTGAGGTTTTAGAGTTTAAGCTGTATTTAAAAGAAATATAGCCCGCATGTATGTTTTGATCTCCACCATAGGTTTGCGGTTCTAACACGTTTGCCTGACCTAGTTTCCCTCTAAAAGTCCTAATCTCATACAATCCTTGATCAAAATTGGCTTGATTAAAATAGTTGTCCAGCACATAAGCATTTGCCACTAAAGGTTGGCTTACAAAAGCGCCACTTCTTCTTTTGATAGGCGCAAAGTTAAATTGAATTGCATCGAAAGCATACTTCTTTTGTTTTCCATTATAACCCAAACTAATCTTGGATTGGAACTCACCGTCTTCATTTTCTCCAAAATTATAATCCACATTAAAATTAGCTGCCATTTCATCTTCTTCTAAATGCTGATAATACCTATGGTTGTCTCCGGCATTTAGGGTGTTTTTGAAAGAAAGTGGCCCTGTTGGATTGTCCCAAACATCTGGAGTGATAGTGGTTTGTCTTCTGTCTGGAATGTTATTGTCTACTTGATTATAGCTTATCCCAACATTAACATCTATTTGTTCATTTACATCCCAATCCATGAGGAACTGATTTACCAAAAGTGTGGTTCGGTCAAAAACAGAACGTTGAACGATCCCTCCACCTTCTGGCGCATAATCGAAAACATCGATCGTTCCGTTGTATTCTTGTTGGTTTTGGGTAGAGGAGTTAATCATCAAAGTGTTCAACTTAAATTTGAAATCCCCTGCCCTGTATCCTATATTTAACATGCCTGTTGTGTTGGTTTCGTATTGAAACTTCTTAAAGTCGAAATCTTTAAACACAAGACCAGAAGTATTTACACTCCCTCGCGAAACACCTTCAGAATAATTAAACTTACTGTCAAAATTACCAACCGCAAAAATGGAAAGGCTATTACTATCGCCAAGTTTTAAAATTCTATTAAAACTTATACCCATGTTTGTATTGATGGGTAGGGTTCCACCAAAAGCAACTTTTTTATTAAAACTAGTATCAAAATTATTACTCGCGAGTGGATTACTCGGATAAGTGGTGTCATAAAATCCCAAATTGTTTGGGCCTTGACCGAGATGAAATTCATCTAAACCATTGACCTCAGAATTAACCCCTCCTCCTAAATTAAAGCTAAAAGTTTGAGTGCCTTTATTTTCAATAGACTTAATGTCTACGCTTGCTCCTGCAAAATCACCATAGTGTTTCGCTTCAAAAACCTTATCAATGCTGATGGATTTTACAATATCACTGTTAAACAATTCAAGGTTTATGTTCTTTCTGGAGGGATTGTTAGAGGGCAATGGAAGTCCATTATAAAGCGTAATATTATATCGATCGCCCAAACCACGAACAAAAATTGTCCCCGATCCTTCTTGTTTAACAACGCCAGTGGTCTTCACAACTGCAGCTGCAACATCGCTTAATCCTTTTTTAGAAATTTCTTCTGCGCCAATCTCTTGTTTCATCGCCATTGCATTTTTTTGACCGATCAAAAGCGCTACCTCAGAATCTCTGTTTGCAACAGTTGTCAATATAACTTCTTGTAGAGAATTTGCAACAGGTCCTAAAACAACATTAAGGTTCGTCGCTTTCCCACCTAGAACTTCAACGGCAATGGTTTGGGATTCATACCCTAGAAAGCTTATCGATATATTATAGTTTCCTACAGGAATATCTTGAAGCTCAAATAATCCATCAAAATCAGAAGTTGTCCCCGTTGATGTCCCATCTATTAATATATTTGCAAAAGGAAGTGGTTGTTCGCTCATTTCCTTATCGAGGATGGTTCCAACGATTGAACCATAATTTTGCGCTTGAATCGAAAAAGAAAATAAAATAGTCGCAAAAAAAGAATAGTAAAGCTTCATTGTTTTTTTTGCAAAAAAGCTCATTTTAGCGATATATTAAGGGATAATAATATTATTAAAAGGTTAACTTAACATTAAGTCAATTGAACTGGAAAAACTTACTTTCATTAGAACGCTTAGGCGATAAAAACAGACGCCCAAGAATAACACAAGATGACACCCGTTTGGGCTTTGAAGTTGATTATGATCGCATCATCTTTTCGAGTACATTTCGAAGCCTACAGGACAAAACCCAAGTCATTCCATTTTCAAAGACTGACTTTGTTCACACCCGACTTACGCACAGTTTGGAGGTTTCCGTTGTGGGCAGAAGTCTCGGGCGGATGGCCGGAAAACAAATTTTAGAAAAATATCCTGAACTTAAATCCTTCGGTTATCAAATCAATGATTTTGGTGCTATCGTTGGAGCTGCTGCTATTTCTCATGATATCGGAAACCCCCCTTTTGGTCACAGTGGTGAAGAAGCAATTGGACATTATTTTACACACGGAAAAGGTGCGAAATTCAAAAGCCAACTTTCCGAAAAACAATACCAAGACCTCTGTACTTTTGAGGGCAATGCCAACGGGTTTAAAATACTCACTCAAAATGCGCCGGGGACTCCGGGAGGTTTAAGATTAAGTTACGCCACTCTTGGTGCGTTTATAAAATATCCGAAAGCAAGTTTGCCCTACCGACCCAGCGATCATGTTGCGCATAAAAAATACGGGTATTTTCAAGCCCAAGAATCCTTTTTTAATGAATTGACTCTTCATTTGGGAACCAACGATCCCCATCAAGTTAACCGACATCCACTCGCCTATTTGGTTGAAGCCGCGGATGACATTTGCTATACGATTATCGATTTTGAAGATGGAATCCATTTGGGTTGGATTGACGAAGATTACGCTCTGGAATACTTGATCAATTTGGTTCGAGACAGTATTGATACTAAAAAATATACACAACTCAAACATCGGTCTCAACGGTTAAGTTATTTACGTGCCCTCGCAATTAATAGCTTAATTCAGGATGCTGTTCGAATTTTTATTGAAAATGAATCGGCCATACTGAAAGGAAATTTTCCCTTTGCATTATTAGAGAAAAGTAAATACAAAGCTCAAATTTCGGACATTATCAATTTAAGCATTAAAAAAATATACCGCTCTGACGAAGTAGTACAAAAAGAAATTTTAGGATACAAAGCCATTTCCTCTCTGTTAGAAGCCTTTGTTAGTGCAGGGGCAAATGCCTTTGAGAACAAAGCAAACAGCTATGACAAGCTCATCCTTCAACTCCTCCCGGAAGATGTTTTACTTCCCGCCGAAAGTCTTTATGAAACCCTTCTCAATGCGACTTGCTATATTGCCAGTTTAACCGATGGTAAAGCTTTATTATTGGCTGAAAAAGTTGGTTCCAAATAATTATAAATTTAACTTATCATTTAAAAATATGATTTTACGTGGAGTGGTTTTAATGTTTGTATTTGTTTTAATTGAATGGTACGCTTTTCAAGTAATAAGAACTATAACACAAAACAAATGGGCTTTAGGACTTTATTGGGTCTCGGTCGTTTTAATTTTTGGGAATTCATTTTGGCATTTTTTTACGTTCGACAGATCCGTTGGTTACTCCCACGCGATTTCACTTAGTATTGGATTTTTCATCTCTCTTTTTGCTTTCCAATTGGTCTTAGTACTGTTTCTTATTTTAGAAGATTTGGTTCGAATTCCACAAGGGCTATTTCAATATTTAAAATCTAAAACAACAGAAAACAATACGTTTCTCCCCAATCGTCGAAAATTCATTTCCCAAATCGCTTTAGGCTTGGGAGCCATTCCCCTTGCTTCACTGCTCTATGGTATGTTTAAGGGTAAATATAATTACAAAGTGCTGAGTTATACCTTAGAATATGAAGACCTCCCAGAGGCTTTTGAGGGATTTACCATCACACAGATTTCGGATTTACATTGCGGAAGTTTCGACAATCCTGAAAAGGTTGCTTATGGCGTTGAGTTGATCAATAATCAAAAATCTGATCTTCTATTGTTTACTGGAGACTTAGTAAATAACAGGTCTGAAGAGGCTAGACCTTGGATAGGCCTATTTTCAAAAATAGAGGCCTCTTATGGAAAATATTCAATCTTAGGAAATCACGATTATGGGGATTATGCTCAATGGGATAGCGAACAGGCCAAAGACAAAAACATGAAGGACCTCTTTGAAATTCATAAAGAAATGGGGTTTGATTTGTTATTAAACGAACATCGAATTCTTAAAAAGGGGAAGGATGAAATATCACTAATTGGTGTTGAAAATTGGGGTACAGGTAGATTTAAAAAAGCAGGGGATTTGAAGAAATCTGTTGAAAACATTGATTCCAAAGATTTTAAAATTTTAATGACCCACGACCCCTCTCACTGGGAAGCCGAAGTTCTGCCACATCCTTTTCCCTTTCAGCTTACTCTCAGTGGACACACCCATGGAATGCAATTTGGAATTGAAATCCCTGGCTGGATAAAATGGAGCCCTTCAAAATGGCGATACAAACAATGGGCCGGGATTTATGAAAAACAAAAACAGTGGCTCAACGTAAATAGAGGATTTGGTTTTTTGGCCTATCCTGGACGAGTCGGTATTTGGCCCGAGATCACCGTTATTACCTTGAAAAAGAAGAATGTATTGATATAATCACAAAAAAAGCTACTTTTGTCGTATCAAACCCTGAAATTGTTAATCAATGTCAAAATTTGGAGAACTTCTAGACGACAATCAACCTTTGTTATTGGTTTTTTTTAATAATGAAATTGATGAATCTGAATCTTTACATCCAGTGCTAAAAGATGTCGCAGCTGCGATAGGAGATAAAGGAAAAGTTATTAAGATTGATGCCGATAAAAACGAAAAGCTATCCGAAGCACTTCGTATTCGAGTATTGCCGACCCTGATCATTTATAAATTAGGCGAAATGGTTTGGCGACAGAGTGGAGAACAAGATGCAAACACCCTCATCGCATTGATGCAAGACCATCTCAATTAAGCGGTTTCATCATCACTTTTCTATTCCTAATTAAATTTCTCTATTACTACGTCAAATCCTAATTGGAGTGAATCACTGTAAGATTTTTCATCGTATGATTTCGAAATATTAATTAACTCCTGATAATCGAGAACTTCATTTTTAATACGATCCAATACTGGCATTTTGTTCTTATTAGCATAACCTGCAATCGCCTCAAATCGCTCTTGGTACTGAGGGACAATGGTTTCGATTAATGCTCGTGCTTTTTGAGTTTCTTCAGTGATATAATAACCTTCAACAAATAAGGCCAAAGAAGTATAATAGTCATATTCCCCATAAAGGAAAACAAAAGGAGTAATTGATTTTACAAATAAATCCAATTCGGTTTTTAATAAAACCTCATCCTCATTTACTAAGATTGCCTCTACCATGGTTCGGTAACGCTCAATTTCTGTAATCACATTCTCTCCCATCATGTATTGCTCGTTGACCGTTAGTGAGGAGAAATATTCTAATTCATCGCGATACTTAAAACTGATTCGAGAAGCTAGTTTTTGAGCAGATTGGATTTCGCCTAATTTGTAATAGGCATCAACAAATGGAACCATCAGGCTGTAGTAACCAAAATAGTCAAGCGGCATTTTTTCTATGGCCAAGTCTATGACGTTTTTGGCTTTTTCTGTCTTACCTTCTTCCAAAAGTTGTTCGGCCAAACGCGCCATATTGCTTCTAAAGGAAATACTGTTTTTTCTTGTTTCTGGATCATGATAAATTTCTGTACTGCTAGAATTCCCCCAACTCCACTGCATGACAATGTCATACATTAAATCCGAGTCCAAACGGCCCATCATGTAGGGGTTGTTTGGGTTTAATGGAGTTCTGATAGGAACCAGTTTATAAACCAGACCTTCCAATTGTAAATACTCCTTCATCCAAATGTATTCTGAGGGGGAATAGCTCCCGCCTGTGAAATAAATTGGTCTTTCCCAGTTGTTATTTGCCAAGATATCCAACATCATCAGCTGGTTTTTCGTAATACCCGATTCCGGTAAATCAATATCAATATAAGGAACGATCAAGTCTGCGTCCTCTGGTTTTACAATGCCACTTTTCAAAACATTCTCTTTGTTGACCTGAACCCTGATCTTATTGGTAGGGTAAAAAATCATCTCCTGAGTATTGACTGGCAGTCTACTGGGGTCTTCCCCAGCCTGAAGTAACAAACTTTTGTATTTGGTTCTAGAGTTGTCACTTGATACCCAATTGACAAAGTCCTTAATATCCCACCTAATAGAATCAATTATGGGCTCGTGTTTGATATAATCACGAATTCCGTAAGCATAAAGCGAATGAGTCATTTGTGAGGGAATGGGATCACTATCATAGGTTTTCCTTTTCATTTGATCGATGTACCAATCTGTTGCCAAAAGACTGGTATTGATTGTTCGAACATCGGTTCGATAGCCCTCAATCTCTTGTGCATACCATAGGGCAAAAGTATCATTGTCTCCAATCGTAAAAATCATCGCACCCACATCTTCCTGAATGGATTGCAGGTAGGATTTAGCCATTGATTGGGCAGTATAACGATCTGATCTGTCGTGATCGTCCCAGTTTTGATAAGCCATCAACAAGGGAACAGCTAGTAAACAAATTCCAATCACAGCAGGTTGAATGAATTTTGGTGCTTTTAAATTTCTTAATTTATAAACCAATGCATAGGCACCCATTCCGATCCAGATACAGAAGACATAGAACGATCCGACCAAAGCATAGTCGCGTTCTCGAGGTTCAAAAGGACGTTCGTTTAAATAAACTTTTAAAGCCAACCCAGTAAAAAGAAAAAAGAGCAATAATACCCAAAATCGCTTGGGGTCTTGTTGGTAGAGAAAAAACAAACCGATTAAGCCCAATATTAAGGGTAAGAAAAAGTAAGTATTTCTTGCTTTATTGTTTAAGGCATCTTCGGAAAGTTCTGATTGATTTCCCAATCGAATGCTGTCAACAAAATCGATTCCACTGATCCAATTTCCATCCAAAATGTTGTATGTCCCTGCTTTGTCATTTTGTCTTCCTGTAAAGTTCCACATAAAATAGCGCCAGTACATGTACCCCATTTGATATTCAAAAAGATACTGAAGAGAGCTCCAAAAACTAGGTTTTTCAATGTCGAGGTAGGGTGCAAGCGTTTTATAAAATTGATGGTAGTCGTCTCCTGTCAGTTGGCCTTCTCTTATCTCATCTTTAAAATCATTTACACGACTCACCAACATCTCATTGCCTCGATAGGAAGGTGAAATGGAGAACTCAAGTGGTCTGGTAAAGTTGATGTAATTGCCTGCATGCTCGGAACTCCAAAGTCTTGGCAAAAATCCACGGTGCTTTGCATTTGAATTGATCCTTGCATTTTCCCAGTGATTTACTATAATGTATTTCCCCGTTTTTAAGTCTCGCTCATATTTTGGTTTGTCATCAAAATAAGGTTCCGTGTCGTCTTGCCCCGCATATGCGTCTGAAAACAAAGGCCCATAAAATAGATGGGTTTCCGGGTATTGTTCTAAGTTATAATAGGCCAACAAAGAGCGAGCATCGGAAGGGGAGTTCTCATTAATTACCGTGTTGGCATTTGCCCTTATGGGAATCATCAACCAAGAAGAAAATCCAATTAATAAAAATAACACGCACAGGATGCCCGTGTTAAAATCAATCCATTTTTTCTGACGGGTTAGTTTTAAGGTATAATAAAAGAAAAACACAAAACACAAGCCGGCAATGATGGTTCCGCTGTTAAAGGGCAGTCCTATTTTATTGACAAAGTATACTTCGGCATTTCCAAAAAACGCAAGTGTTAATGGCAAGAGTAGTTTAAATATAAAAAGAAGAATGGCAACAGAAACCAAATTAGCAACGACAAAGCCTTTAAGATCAACTTCTTTATTGTTTTTAAAATAATAAATCATTCCCAAGGCAGGGATCGTTAGCAATCCCATAAAGTGAACTCCAAAAGAGAGTCCAATTACAAAAGCAATCAACAAAAGCCATCGATCTCCTCGTGGCGTATTCATTTCCTGTTCCCAGCGCAATCCAAGCCAAAAAAGCAAGGACAGAATAAAAGTTGCCATGGCATAGACCTCCGCCTCAACGGCATTGAACCAAAAACTATCTGAAAAACAAAAGGCCAAAGTTCCCACAGTCGCGCTTCCAAAGAAACTCAGACGTGAAAAAAGATTGTCTAATGATGCAAATGCAGGTAATTTTTTTAGGAGTATCGTTAAAGTCCAAAAAAGAAAAAGTATGCTAAAAGCACTTGAAAAAACAGACATATAGTTGACCATTAGAGCAACATTTTCAGGAGTGTTCGCAAAAAGAGCAAAAAATGCGCCCATCATTTGAAAAAATGGAGCTCCTGGAGGATGGCCCACTTGAAGCTTAGCCGAAGTGGCGATGTATTCCCCCGCATCCCAAAAACTAGCGGTCGGCTCTACCGTACTGCCAAAAGTGATCAGGGCAATTGTAAAAACAGCCCATCCAAAACTGCGATTCCATAGTTTATATCCTTTTTCTGACATGCTTATTTTTTTGTTTTACGAATGTATGAATTAATAGAAAAACCCTTCTTTTTTTATTACACATTAAATGTCAGAATTTAAAAAGATTTATTTGGCTATAAAAAACTTTAACGTAAATTTGCCAAACTTTCTATTGGCCTATGGTGTAACTGGCAACACGTCTGTTTTTGGTACAGAAGAGTCTAGGTTCGAGCCCTAGTAGGCCAACAAAAAAATCCGTATCTATTTGATTTACGGATTTTTTTATACCTTTAAAAAGCAATTAAAACCTATGAAGTCCTTTAAACACTAGACTTGTGGGTGAAGGATTTTTTTTATTTAAATTCAATCACATCATTTCTCCTTATTACTAAGGTTGAATTAAAACAAAATTCATGGAACAACATGATACTTCAGAGAATTATCTAGCAAATCACTACATCCATCGCAGTAATTGGCTGAGGGCGGCAGTTTTAGGAGCCAATGACGGCATTTTGTCTACCGCTTCTATTGCCATTGGTGTCGCTGCTGCAAGTGACCTCAGGCATCCGATTTTATTGGCTACCCTTGCCGGTTTGGTTGCAGGTGCCTTGTCGATGGCGGCTGGAGAATATGTTTCTGTGAGTTCTCAGACAGATATTGAAGCAGCAGACATCGCTCGTGAGAAAGAAGAATTAGAGACAATGCCAGAAATCGAGCTCTTGCGTTTGGCGGATATCTATGAAAAAAGAGGATTGAAAAAAGAAACTGCTTTGACTGTCGCTAAAGAATTAACAGAAAAGGATGCCCTAGCGGCTCATGTAAGAGACGAACTTGGAATTAATGAAATGTCTAAGGCCAATCCTACCGAAGCAGCTCTTGCCTCAGGAGCAGCCTTTATGGCTGGAGGATTACTCCCTTTTGCTGTTGTTGTGTTCCTGCCCCTTAAAAATATTGAATATACCCTTTACGGGTTTTCAATCGTCTTTTTAATAATTCTCGGTGCTTTATCTGCAAGAACAGGTGGTACACACATTGGAAAATCTGTTCTTAGAATCACATTCTGGGGGACAATGGCCATGGTGCTTACTGCCTTGGTCGGATACTTGTTTGGAATTAATATTTAATTAAATTTAATGAAAAATATAAATCATGGATCAAACACATTTGCACTTAATCATAAATCATTTTCCTATCATCCTCCCAATCGTTGGGCTGTTTGTCATTGTCGCAGGATTATTTTTTAAATCTGAAATCTTAAAAAGAACTGCTTTTTGCATATTTGTTGTAAGCGCAATCATTGCTGCTATTGCCTTTTCAAGTGGAGAAGCGGCAGAACATGTGGTTGAAAAAATCCCAGGAGTCGATGAACATTACATCGAAGAACACGAGGAAGTCGCTGAAGTCTTTATTAAATTAATCTATGTTTTAGGTGTTGTTTCACTCCTTGGACTATGGGCCAATTGGAAAGGAAAACCTTTCACAAAATGGATCACATATGCAGCAATTCTCTTGTCAGGAATCTCACTTTATTTCGCTCAAAAAACAGGAAATACGGGTGGGGAAATAAGACATTCTGAAATTAGAAGTGAAATTTCTGATCACAGTTCCGACAAAAATCATGAAACTTCTCACGAGAATCACAATCATAAATAAATCATATTATTGCTTTGCGTTGACTTTTATTGCCAATGCCTTGGCGTCAGGAATCCATCTTTTTAATTCATCTATTCTTCGTTGATTAGAAGGATGGGTGCTCAACAGCTCAGGCTGTGATTTCCCGCCAGAAGCAGCTTTCATTCGCTCCCAAAGTTTTGGAGCCTCTGTTACATCATATCCTGCAATCGCCATCAGTTCCAAACCAATTTTATCAGCTTCGGATTCGTGTTTCCTACTAAAAGGTAAAACTGCCCCTACAGAGCTTCCTATGCCATAGGCCATTAAGATGGCATTGCGTTTTTTTTCGGGTTGTTTTTCAGTAGCCTTTACCGCAACAATATTACCTACCTGCTGCGCCATGCTTATCGACATCCTTTGTCCACCATGATCCAACAAAGCGTGAGCAACTTCATGCCCCATAATTGCGGCGATGCCATCTGCATTTTTTGCAATGGGAAGGATCCCTGTATAAAAAACAATTTTTCCACCAGGCATGCACCAAGCATTCCGTTGCTCGTCTTTTACTAGATTGTAATCCCAGGCATAATCCTTTAGGTGTTCAGGGGCTCCCTTGTAGGAAAAGTATTGCTGAGCTGCTGCAGAAATCTTTTTACCGATGGCAGTGATTTGATTACTTTCAGCCGTGTTCTTAATTACAGTATTTTCTTTAAGAAAAGTTCCATACTGAGAAAAAGCTGTGGGAAACAATTGTTTGTTAGAATAGGCGTTAAAGGTCTTTTTTCCCGTCAGTTGATTGACTTTACAGGAAGCCATGGAAAAAAACAAAAGTAAGAATAACAATGAGCGCATAATTTTTGGGGTTTTTGTTTTTTTAAAAATAAGAAAACTATTTTAATTAGATATTAAGTGTTTTATTAAAGTAACAATGAACCTATCCAAAAATTTTATATATTTAGTATAATAAAAAAGACTTTTCCTTGTTTAAATTCCCTAAAAATCTTTGTAAAATGAAAATCCCTCAACATATTCCCTTGATAATCGTTCTGTTTATCATTGCTGTCTCTGGTTGCAATAAACAGAATGACAAAAGCAATTGCACCCTGAAACCTGATCCAGGAAATTGCAAAGCCTCCTTTCCAAAATATTATTATGATCAAGAGGATAATATGTGTAAAGAATTTATTTGGGGTGGGTGTGGAGGAACCGTACCCTTTGATTCTTTGAAAGAATGTGAAGCCTGTGAGAAAAGCAATTAAACCTTATTATAAAAAAATGAATTTGAATTTTTTTAATTCAAAAAAAAGTCTGAAACTTTAAATAAAATTAACCCCCCTTAATCTTAAAATTTTAAAAATGAACTTAGCCGAAATCACAAATCAATTAATGACAATTGCCGTTGAATATGGACCAAAACTAATTGGTGCCATTGTAGTATGGATCATTGGAAATTGGATTATTAAAATAATTTTAAAAGGAATTGATAAAATCCTTAGCAACCAAAAAATAGATGACTCATTAAAGCCATTCTTAAAAGGAATTTTTAGCGCCCTATTGAAAGTGATGCTGGTAGTAAGTGTGTTGAGTATGATTGGGATTGAAATGACCTCATTCATTGCAATATTGGGAGCAATGGGATTGGCAGTTGGTATGGCACTTTCTGGCACCCTTCAGAATTTTGCTGGTAGTGTGATCTTGCTGATTTTTAAACCATTCAAAGTAGGAGACTACATTGAAGCACAAGGTTATACTGGAACGGTGAGCGAAATTCAAATTTTCAATACGATTCTTAAAACACCCGACAATAAAACCATCATTATCCCAAATGGAGGGCTGGCCTCGGCTTCAATGACCAACTATTCCACAGAACCCATTCGAAGGGTAGACTGGACCATTGGGATTGCCTATGGAGATGACTCCAACAAAGCACAAGAGGTGATAAAAAAATTATGCGAAGAGGATTCAAGAATCTTAAAAGATCCCGCAGTTTATGTTGCTGTTGCGGAACTCGCAGACAGCTCGGTAAATTTCACTGCAAGGGCTTGGGTAAAAGCGGAAGATTATTGGAATGTTTTTTTCGACATGAACAAAAGGGTCTACGATGTCTTCGGCAGCGAAGACCTGAACATTCCTTTTCCGCAAATGGATGTTCACCTCCACAAAAGTGAATAAAAAATTGAGTTAGAGTGCTTTTTTAACAAGGTTCCAATCTATATTAATAAGCTGAGGTTTAAAACCCTCTTGTGTTTTATATTCTAAAGAGCTTTTAATCCTAGATTTATTGTGGGGATGCGTCATCAAAAGTTCCATTTTTTCGTTATAATCTAAATTCTCACGGTTTAGTTTCCTAAAAAAAGATGCGATGGCAGTTGGAGAAATTTGAGCCTCTTCAAGTAACTTTAGAGCAAATTGATCTGCTTCTTTTTCCTGCGAACGATCAAAATTTGAGGACAAAACGGTTTCCCATAACTCGCCTAATAAGAGGGTGTCTCCCCCTAGTAATGAAAAAATAATCTTTATTCCAAATTCCTTTACCAGTTTAGAAACCGTATGTCTTTTTTCAATATGCCCCATTTCATGGGCTAGAACAGCGGCCAACTGCTCTGCGGAGTCACAAAATTCTAGCAACCCTTTAAACACATAAATTCTGCCTCCGGGAATCGTAAAGGCATTGGTTTGAGGACTGTCTAAAACCAGAATTTCATAATCGTATTCCGAAAGCTCAATTTGTTTTTGCAAATGAGAACTCACCGCCCAAACAACAGAATCTATGAATTTATTTTGAATGACTTTCTGTTTGTTGTTCTCAATGAGGTGTTCCGCAATCAAGTCGCCTAATTGTATTTCCTGTTCATATGAAATTAACTGTGATTCAATATCCGAATAAAACCAACTCGTTTTTCTTTCTTCAGATAGAAGTTGGATTCCGAAATAGAAAAGCACGAAAATCCCCCCAAAAAAAATAATTGATTTAAGCAGGTCCATGAATATCTTCTTATTCATTGAAAAGGAGGGGTATTTAGTTTTTCTGTTTTTATATTTTGATTTTCCTCATTTTCATAAATCAATCTATTGGAGGCTGAATATGCCCTGTGATACGAATAGCCGCCAAAGAAAACGAAATACATAAAGATTCCTTTTCGTGCTCTCATAGCGGCTATTATACTGAAAATGAAATAGATTAAGTTTGCTAAAATTGCGAATCCCAAATAGGAATAAAACCAGTCATTCTTTTCTAAATTATCAAAGAAAAATATTTGTAGCGTCCAATACAACAGTCCCCAGTTGACAATCGTTGTTGGCAATTGAGAAAGTAGCGACTGTAGGCAATGAAAATGAATAAACCTTCCTTTTTTTCGGTTGACGTAATAATAAACAGTCGCTGCAATTAAATTAATAATCGGCAAGGGGAGGCTGGTCGCTAATGCGGCAAACATCATTAAATAAGCGCCCATGGCGTCTTCTTTTTCCCGCTCGGACAACTCATGGGGTTGCGGAAGCTTCACATACTTTTCGGAAGACATAATTAGGCGTCTTCTTTACTAGAAAAAGGAGGATAAACATCTGTCATATTTCCCATATAAAGACTCACTCTGTAGTTCCAGCGAAGCGTCCCAACCAAAAAGGCATGAGCACTTTCGGGAAATTTAGCCGTAAATAAAACGGAAAACCAAGCGTATATTTGAAGTATCAATCCCCAAAGGGTTCTAAAATAAAGGATAAATCCATGTGGGAGGATTACATAAAAAATTCCGAAAAACAATCTCAATAAAGTGGTTCCTCTGCTTATTTTTTCAGGGTATTCAACCTCTAAGGAAGTGTATTCATCGGTTCCATTTAATCCGAAAGAAGGATAACCGTCGGAAAGATTTTGCAAACGAGCGCTTAGTCTCAATTGCCATTTCAATAACTGAACCTGATATTCAAACATACTTTGTGGATATCGTCCGGTAAACAAAATAGTAATTAAGGCAATAAAAGATAGAATACTCCCCCAAAGACCCATAAAAATGAGAAGAAAAAGGTGGGGTAATATGATGTAAAAAATTCCGAAAATACTTCTTAGCAAAAGTTCAGAGCGCGAATAATGGTCTTGATAGACTACAGTTAATTTCATAATTAGGTAAGATTTAGGATGTTACAATCCCAAATATATAAAAAAATAAACAAATAAGAATGTTCGGTGTTTTTTCTCCTATCATTCAAGTACCAATGTAGTTTTTGAGCTGGTGTATGATAACAACCACTCCAAGCCAAAAGGATTTAAGCAATTGGTGCTAAAAACATTTGTGAAAAAATTTGTGGTCAATGAAAAATCCTCTCCAACCATATCCATATCGCATCCTGCTTTTAATGCAAGTTTAGATACTGTTTGAAGATCTCCTAGACCGTGATCAATCATTTCATTGATGCCAGTATAATCACTTACCACAAAGCCTTTAAAGTTCCATTGATTTCTCAAGACCTCTGTTAAAAGCCAATTACTTCCCGTTGCAGGAATCCCATCAACTTCATTAAATGAAGCCATTACCGTGCCAACTTCAGCATCAATTGCAGCCTTATAGGGAGGGAAATATTCATTATACATTCTGACTTTACTCATATCAACAGTATTGTAGTCCCTCCCTGCTTCAGAAGCTCCATAGAGTGCGAAGGACTTTACGCAGGCGAGAACTGTATTTTCATCACTTAACCGTTCCCCCTGATATCCTTCTACCATCGCTTTTGCAACTTTACTCCCCAGATAAGGGTCTTCGCCAGAACCCTCAGCAATTCGTCCCCATCGCGGATCTCTTGAAATGTCCACCAAGGGGGAAAACACCCAATTTATACCGCCTGAAGTGGCTTCTTTGGCAGCCATTTTTGCTGTTTTTTTAATTAAATTCATGTCCCAAGAACTCGATAACCCCAAAGGAATGGGAAATATAGTTCTATAGCCGTGTATAACATCCATGCCAAAGAGTAGTGGAATTTTCAATCGACTTTCTTCAACAGCAATCCGTTGAATATTCTTTATTTTCTCGACGGATCTAATGTTAAATAATCCTCCAACTTTCCCGTCTTTTATTTTTTTAATAACGTCTGAACTCTTTTCTAAACCAGTTGAAATATCTCCTGCTGATGGAAGATTTAATTGCCCTATTTTTTCTTCTAAAGTCATCAAACCCAACAAAGAATCTATTCTTTGCTGGAGTTTAATGTCTTCCGTTTTTTTTAGAGCTTCCTTTTTTGAAAAATCACAGCTTATTATAAAAATAATTATAATAAAAAAGCCAAGTAATTTATAAACATTCATCTGTTTACTATTTGGATTCAAAATAGGTTGTCTAATTCTCAAATCGAATGTCATCTACATAATAAACATCTTCTGCAGTGCCATCCGTTTCGGCTCCATTAAAAAACAAAACTAACTTAGTGTTTGCTGTATCCGCTCCTGTAAAGTCAAATAAATATTCTTTCCATTCATTAACAACATCTATTTCAGCCCAAATTTCTGAAGGCGTGCCACCTGATTCAATTTTAGCAAGAATCCTAACTGCCCTAGTTGAATAAACTTTTAACTTAAGAATCGGAGTTGAAGAAAGATCAATTGCAGATCCGTATTCGGTGATTAAGTTATCCCATGCGTTTGTTCCATCATCAACATAGCGCCCCACATTGGAACTTCTGTTTTGACAGCTGACCGCTGGGTTTTCTACAACTGTAGCGGCTTCATTACCGAAAACATAATTTTGTTGGCAATCAAAATCACTAATAATTGTAACTATTTGATTAACACCATCACATTCAGCTTCAATTGCACTACAATCTTTAGGTAAGATTTTAATATCATCCACAAAATAAACATCTTCAGCAGTACCATTAGATTGACCGCCATTAAAGAAAAGTACAAGCTTAGTGTTTGTCGCATCAACACTCTCAAAGTCGAAGGTATATTCTTTCCATTCATTAACAACATCAATGGAGCCCCATATTTCCTGAGCTGTTCCGCCTCCTTCAAATTTAACCAAAAGGGGGACTTCTTTTGTGGAATAGATTTTAATAGAGACCTGGTTGTTAGTAGAAAGGTCTATTTTATCTCCAAAATCAATCAATAGATTGTCCCATGCATTTGTCCCATCGTCTGTATATTGACCTACAGAACTAGTTGTGTTCAACCCTTCTTTATTTGGATTATCAATGGAAAAGGGGTTTTTAGGATCCGCATCTGGATTTCCCAAAGTATAATTCTGCTGACATTCAAAATCACTTATAATTGATGAATCTTCCGAAACAGTTAAGCAAGGATCAACCCATACGCTAAATCGAATATCGTCAATGTAATAAATGTCCTCTGATGTACCGTTGGATTGGCCTCCATTAAAGAAAAATACTAGTTTTGTATTGGTTATATCTACCGTTCTAAAATCAAAACGATATTCTTTCCACTCATTTGCAACATCAATTGTACTCCATATTTCCTTAACACTTCCCCCTCCTTCAAATTTCACTAATAATGGTACTTCTTTCGTGGAATAGACTTTTAAAGAGACTTGATTGTGCGTTGAAAGGTCAACATTATCTCCAAATTCAATCAATAGATTGTCCCATGCATTAGTCCCATCATCTGTAAATTTTCCTACTGAATTACTAGTATTATCTCCTTCCTGATAAGGGTTTTCTATCAAAAGAGGGTTTTTGGGGTCAGCTTCTGGATTTCCCAAAGTGTAATTCTGTTGACATTCAAAATCACTTACTACGTTTAGGTCTTCTATGGCACTTGCGCAAGGATCATAAGGGTTAATCACTTCACTTTCAAAACGAATATCATCAACATAATAGACATCTTCTACTTTGCCATCAGATTGTCCAGCATTGAAAAACAAAACTACTTTTGAATTTTCTTTACCTATAACAGACCTAAAGTCAAATGAATATTCTACCCATTTATTTACCGTTTCGATATTTACATCGACCTCTAAAGCCTGACTACCTCCCTCTAGTTTTGCTTTTAATAAAACTGCCTTAGAGGAGTATACTTTAACATATAGCTGACTCTTACTTGACAAATCAATCGGTGCATCATGAATTGATATCAAATTATCCCAAGGATTGGTTCCATCATCGATATACTTCCCAACTTTTTCTGAGGCATTAATTCCTGTTTTATTTGGGTTTTCAACTATTTCTATAGATTTTTTGTAGTCATAATTTAATTGACAATCAAAATCGCTCAAAACATTGAGAATGGGGGCTACCCCTGCGCATTGATCAATCGGATCAATTACTGGGTTTTCTGGATTGTCTTTTTGACAGGAAAAAGACAGCGCAAAAAATATCGATAAACTAAAAAAATAAACTTTTGATTTTAAGATTTTACACATAATAATATATTTTAAGGTTCATAAATAAGATTGGGTACTTGTTTTTTTAATGACATTCATCACAAAAAGAAATGCTTGTTTACATATTTAATTATTTAAAAATTAGGACCTATAAAGTCTAGTTTTTGGAGACCACTAATCACTTCTTCATTATTCATAAAATGATTCCAAAGAAGCTGTGATCTGTAATTTTCTACCATGATTATAATTGGACCTTGATCAATTGCTAGATATGCTTTTGAATACCAATTTTCTGTCTGATTAAACGCATCGTAAAACCCATAAGGACCCCAGGTTTTTTCTTTTAAATTTTCATAGAAATGTCTTAATACTTGAAATGAGAATTCTGGGGTATAGGGCATTGCTGAAATAGCAGCAGAAGGTGTGATCACGCCTAAATCATTATTAGGACTATGGGCAGAATATCCACGATGATTGTCACTTGCTGTCAAACCCCAAACAACAGCTGAATAATTCTGCCAACCTTTTGGATTTTCAATACAATATTGTCTATTGATTAAGGTGTGGTTAATATTCTGCTCTTCATAATTTGCATAAGTATCTGATAACCCTCTGGGATTTAATCCTAAAAAGGAATAGTGAGAAAAAAATAAAGGACCACCTTTGTCTTCACCCAAGGGGAGGTTAATATCATAAAACCGTTTGTTGTTTCGAATTGCCCCATTCCTAGCCCATCCTGAATGATAGGTTGAAGCCTCAATTGGATAAGTAGGAGAACTGGAAGCCAAGACATAAACGATTAGAGATTCGTTGTATCCACTAACGTTTAAGTTAATTTGAAAATTATAGTTAGGCGACCAATGCCAGGTTATAACATTTTTTCCGCTTTGAATATACCAATCCCACTCAACATCTTCCCACAAAGTTTGGATTTCAAGCCTTAACTGATCTTCCTTTTCATTTTCTAAATTAAAAAAAGATTTAGCTGTTAGTAGTCCTTGGATCATAAAAGCAGTCTCTACAATGTCACCCCCATTATCTAAATTAGAGAAAGGTTGAACTTTACCGCTGTTAGCATTGTACCAATGGGGAAATGCTCCATGGAATCGATCACTGTTTAATAAAAAATTTGTAATTTTTAGGATTCTATCCGCTCCCTCTTCTCTAGAGATAAAGCCTCTTTTTATTCCAACAATTATTGCCATTACTCCAAAACCGCTTCCACCAGATGTAACGATGTTGTTGTCTCCGTTGGAGCGCTCCCTAATCATTCCTGAAGAAGGGTGCGCAAAATCCCAAAAGTATTTAAATGTATATAATTGAAGGGTGTCCAAAAGCTGTTCGTTACTGAGCTTTTGCACAGAAGGAATTTCAGGATTTTTTTGAGTTACAGCTTTATTCTCCTTTTCACAGTTTGCAAGAAGAAAACCTGTGAAAGCGATTGATAAGATTATTTGAAATTTCTTTAATTGCATCTTAATATCCTGGATTTTGTTCGAGTTTTCCATTACTGATGTCAATTTGAGATTGAGGAATTGGAAACAATTCATTTTTTCCATCCACAAAATTCTTTCCATGAGCTCTCAATACACGCCCTGCTCTTTTTTGTCTGACTAAGTCAAAAAAGCGATCATGCTCCATTGCCAGTTCCAATCGTCTTTCTTTCCAAATAAGACTTCGTAAACTTGCCTGATCGGTTTCTATTATAGAATGGTTTTGATCTCCAAAGGCTCTTGCTCTTACTTGATTTAGGGGAGACAAGGCATCCAATCCTAATTCATTTGCAGCCTCTGCGTTAATCAGTAATACTTCTGCATACCTCAATATTCTTATGTTTTTGTTTCCTCTCTTATCATCTTGGTTTGCCGTTTCAAGGATTTTACTGACATAGGCTTTTTGATTGTAGCGTTCGTTTGAAGCAGCTGTACTAACTTCAAAACCATCAAAAAGAATTTCTCCTTTATAAATTATGGTTGCGTCTCTCCGACTATCACCGGCTTCATAAGCCTCGTGAAGATTTTGACTGGGAGAATTGAATCCCCAACCAAAACCACCTTCACCTCTAGCGCCTTGAACAACAGAATATTTATCAACTCCTTTATTAGGCAATTCGCCTCTAGCTTGTATTTCAAAAATTGATTCTTCATTATTTTCACCTATTTCTCTCCATATTTTTGAATAATCTGAAGTTAGGCTATATCCCATATTCATCACCTGACTTGTCATGTCAAACGCCTTTTGCCATTCCTCTTGATAAAGGAAGACTTTTGCCAATAAAGAAATCGCTGCGCCTTTGGATACCCTTCCAAGATCGTTATCAGAATATTCAGACTTTAGAATAGTTTTTTCAACAGCATCCTCTAAATCTTCAACTATAAAAGCATAAACATTCTCTCTTGTCGCACGTGTATTGCCATTATCAATATCTTCCTGATTTTGAATTTCAGGTAGGGATTTAATTAAGGGCACACCTCCAAAAGCTCTGACCAACCTGAAATAGAACAATGCTCTTAAAAATTTGACTTCCCCAATTAATCTGTTTTTTAATGTTTCTTCAATTGCTAAATCTGGCAGGTAATTTAATGCTTGGTTGGCACGAGCAATGCCTTGATAGTTTCCTTCCCAAATTTCATTACAAGAAAAACAGTCGGTTGAAAAATCAAAAGAATCGAGTAAATGCTTGTCAGCACCCGTATCACCTGCATCACTCCCTTTATCTGCATTATCTGAAGTAATTTCAGAAATTCCAATCCAAGAAAACGAACTGATGTTCCAGTCCAAAAGTTTACTGTAAACTGCATTTACTAATTGCGGGGCAGATTCAGGACTTGAGAAGGCTTCTTTGGGAGTTGGGATTGAAGGTTCAACTTCCAAAAAATCGTTACAGGAAAAAAGTCCTAAAAAGATAATAAGTATAAAAGTATTTTTTTTCACAATCTATATTTTAAAAGTCAATATTAATCCCAAATAATATCGAACGAACAGATGGGTGTACGTCCAATTCTATGCCGTAATTACCCATAGGATCACCGTCACCAGGGAGTTCTGGTGTATATCCTGAAAATCGTTTAAAAATGATAGGGTTTTGTGCTGCCAAATAAATACGTACCTTTTTTATATCGTTAATTTCTTTGAATGTGTATCCAAACGTTATATTATCTATTCTAAAAAAATCACCGCTTTCTAAGTAATAAGAAGAAGAGATTGGAACCAAATTAGAAGGTGCTGGATTATTCGCAGTTGTGTTTCCTTGACTAAAAGAATTATTTGCTATGTTTTGTTCTATATTCTCCCCACCAAATCGCTGAGCCTTTTTTCCATTGTATATTTTATTTAGTGCGCTTCCATGCCCTGCAATATTAAAATCCCAATTTCGAAAGCTTATTCCAGTGTTAAGTCCAAAAGACAAAGGTGCTAGGTAGGACCCAAAATATTTTCGATCGCCTTCGTCAACCTCGGTGTTGTTATTAACATCATCAAAAACAAAATTTCCTCTATTGTCATAACCAATGACTTCATACAAATAAAAACTTCCCAAAGGCTCCCCTAAAGCTAATTTTTTGGTGTATTGACCGTTGTTTATGTCTCCTCCTCTTTGAAAATTTGCCAATGGGTTAGAAATTTTATTTAAAAGGTTTTTGTTATAAGAGACATTTCCTCCAACACTATATTTAAAGTCTTTTTGAATTACACCATTCCAATTCAGTGAGAGCTCCGCTCCTTTGTTACTGACTTCTCCCACATGAGTGTTAATAATTCCCTCATTTCCAAAAACATTGGGAATGTCAATTCCGAGAATAACATTGGTGTTTACTCGATCATAATAATCAAATTCACCATTCAATCGATTATCAAACAGTGCAAACTCTAGTCCGAGGTCAAATTCACGCGTAACTTCCCATCCTAAATTAGAATCAATAATTTTCGTTACTGTTGCCCCCGACTGAACGGACTGTGAACTCCCAAAAGGATATCCCAAGTTCAGTGCAGCAGTTAAAGTGTTTAGCGAAATATCTTGATTTCCAAGCTCTCCCCAACTTGCTCGGATTTTCAAGAAATTTATGGTCTTAGATTCCCGAAGGAAAGTTTCATTCGAAACAACCCAACCCAACCCAACCGAAGGGAAATTGCCCCATGGAGATTGACTACCTCCAAAAGCGCTGGAGCCATCTCTTCTGAGGGTAAATGTTGCTAAATAATTGTTTTTAAAGGAATATTGAATTCTTGCAAAAAAAGATTGAAGTGTCTTTAAATTTTTTAATGTTCCGCCTGTCACATCCGTTCCAGACTCTCCATTTGAGATGCTAAATAAATTTTCATTTTCAAGCACATTATTTCTTGTCGCACTAATGTCATCTCCCTGTCCTTTTTCCATGGAAATCCCTAAAACGGCTTTTATGGAATGATTTTCATTAAATGTTTTTTTATAACTCAAGAAAGCATTCCATATCCAGTTATAGTTGTTTTCCTTCGTGATTTTTAGGGTATTATTTGCAGCATTAGGTTCCAATACCTTATAGCTTTCAAATTGACGACTAGGATCTACTGCAAGCCAATTTTCTCTGTTTGAAGTAAACTCTCGATTTCTTAAGTAGTTCGTTTCAATATTAAAATTTGAGGTCAAATCAAGACTATTAGTTATGTGATAATTTCCTTCAATATTTGCTTGAATAATTAAGTCTTTATTTAATTCATTAAACAACTCTACTCTTGCTAGCGGATTCCCAACATTATTATATTTACCATAATCATCAAAAGGAACGCCATATCTTCCTGTAAATAAGCCTTCATCGTATTGGGCTGGAATATTTGGGGACTGCTTATACGCCTCGGTAAACGCTGAATTAGGTTTGGGAACATTTTTATTTAATGAAAGTGATAAGTTGGTTTTAAAAGAAAGTTTATCATTGGGTGCATAGCTGTTTTTGATGCGGGTATTTAAACGGTTGTATTCACTTCCTTTTACTATGCCTTGTTCATCATATAAATTAACACTAAAATATGTTTTGAATTTTTCAGATCCACCACTGACAGACAAATTGTGTTCCGTCACAATGCCTAATTGGGTTATGGTGTCAAACCAGTCTGTTGAATTGTTTTGTAAGATTGGAAATCGGTCAAAGCCAAATGCTTGATTTGAAAATCGTGAAAACGAATTGGCATCTGCCAGTTGAACTTTGCTTAAAACACCCTTAAATCCAACGTAACTTGAATATAAAATATTGGTTTCTTGAGTACTTCCTGATTTGGTTGTAATGATAATTACGCCGTTGGCTCCCCTATTTCCATATATTGAAAGTGAAGAAGCATCTTTAAGAATATCAATGGATAGAATATCTGCACTACTCAAATTATCAATTCGGTTCGATATAATTCCATCAACAACATACAGTGGATTTCTACCAGAAAGAACAGTTCCTAATCCTCTTATTCGCACGACGGGTTGCGCTCCAGGTTCCCCTGAATTAGATATTTGTATCCCTGCGGCTTTCCCCTGAATAGATTGTATTGGGGTGAGCGCGGGTTGAAGCATAATTTCTTCGGATTTTATGCTTTTTATCGATCCTGTTAAGTCTTTCTTTTCAGAAGTTCCGTAACCAATGACAACGATTTGATCTAGCTCTTCTATTTTTTGAATCAGCCTAATTTCAAGAGATTTATTATCTCCAAGCATAATTGATTGACTCTCAAATCCTATATAGGAAACTAGAAGAGATGCTCCACTGTCGGATTCTATCTCAAAAAAACCATTAAAATCCGTTACAACTGCTGTTGACTTTCCCTCAATTAAAACTGTTGCACCTAATAAAGGAAGCTCTTGATTATCTGTTACTCGACCGGAATATAATACTTGAGTGTATCCAATTTGACTAATAGACAGTAGGAAGAAAAAAAGTCTCATTCTTGACATAGGGCTATGATCAGATTAATAATGAAGTATCAAAGTTATGTGAAAACTTAGGTAATAACGATTAAGAGCAGTGTATAATAAAACACATCAACACAACACAATATGTTTCTTATTAATTGATTTTCAGATTATTATATAAATTTTTTATTATTATAATCTAACATCAAAAAATAAAGAGTGATGTATTAATGATGTGACTATTCTAAGTTGAATTGAAGCAAAAATTTAATGAAACTGGTTTCAGTTTTAATTTTTAATTTTTTCCTCAGTCTATATCGATGTAGTTCAACACTCCTATAAGTGATCCCTAATAAAGGAGCAATCTCTTTTGAGGTAAGATTCATTTTTAGAAAGTAACATAATTTTAAATCTCGAGGAGTAAGCAGAGGAAATCTAATCAACAAATCACGAAAAAAATCTTGATTAATATTATTAAACTTTTCTTCAAAAAACTTCCACTCCTCTAAGTTATCCTGATGTCCTAATGTCCTTATAAGCTCGTTGTATAGCGCCTTTTCGTTTCTTTTGAAATCAGATTTATTAATGATTTTCTTAACTTTTGAGAGCGTTTTGTTTTTTTTAATTAGATACAATGCACGAATGGCCAATTCTTTTTCTTCAGATCTAATTTTTGATTCTAAATTTTCTTTCTCTAATTGATTAAAAACTTTTAACTTATCTAGTTTCTCCTTTTCTATTTCTATAAGATGCTGATAATTCATCTCTTTTTCAATTAACGCCCTTTTTTTTCTAAACTTAGATAAGTTATAATTTCTAATAATTAATATAAAAAGTGCCAATAATAGAAAATAGCCAATAAATGCCCAATAGGAAATATACCATGGTGCTTTAACATTAAAGCTATAAATCGCTTCTGAACTGTATATTCCGTTTTCAACATATCTGAGCTTAAATTTATAATCACCATGCGGAAGGCGCGTGAACTTTTGTATATGGGGATGTGAGGTTTTCTTCCAAGATTCATCCGCTAGCCCTTCCAATAAATACTCATAATGAATTGAATTAATTGGGAATAATGTGTTACTTGAGAACTGAAAAATTATTTCATTTGTCTTGCTTTTAATCGAGAGAGAACCTGGAGCTTCTGCTGTTTTTCTTTTCCCATCCGATCCATAAGAAACATTCACTATAACAGGTTTTTTTGGCGTGACCAAAGTCTGAGTGATCGTTGGATTAAATCTCATGAATCCGTTATCTAAAAAAACATAAATTTTATTATTTATTAATTTTGTGTTAGGTAATCCTTTTAATATCTTATTAGAAAACAAGGTTGAGTTAAAATTAAACGACGATTTTGTTTTAAGGTCAAACAGTGTAAAATCGTTTTTAAATTCTTTCATCAAATAACGTTTACCATCTATTGAACTTAAAGTCGTGAAAGGACCAATTATTTTTTCTAAGATGAAGTACCTAACCAAAGTATCATTTATGACATCATGTTTGTAAATCAAATTAGGAGCAGTGAGCAATATCTCTTGATTAAACTGAAAAATATTATCGATTTTATTTTCAGTAAAAAACTCTTCTTTATTCGAAAAGCTGAAAGGGTAAAATGACGTTTGATGTCTTGAAACTCCATTAAAATTTGATGCGATCCACAAAGAACCATCAAAATTAAAAATAGCCTTCTTACTCGGTAATTTATAGTTTTCAAAATCAAAAGTATTCCATGAACGAACTGTTTTATTAAAAACTGTAACTCCTCCATAATTAGTTTGGAGATAATCATTTTGACTTTTAGGAATTTTCACAAAGCTTTTTCCTCCTGAAATACTAGATATTTTTTTTAAATTATCATCTGTTAATACGAAAGTACCCTTGTTATGCCCTACTATAATTTCATTTTCAATCACTTCTAAATCCCAAACTTGCCCATTGGAGTTTTCAATAAAGTCAAAATCATTTTCCTGATCCATAACAAAAATGCCGTGGTTAGTGCCAATAACAAGGTTGTTATTCTCTGGATGCTTTACAATGTCAAATACAGTACCTAGTTTTCCGGAATAATCCTCATAGAATTCTATGTCATAACCCAAACTAATCACGGACAAACCATTATCCAAACCAAGCCATAAGTTGTTGTTTTGATCTTTAAATTGACTTAACACCGTATTATTATTTAACCCTTTCTCGCGATCTAATACATAGCGCAGTTTAGCCTGATGGTCAAAAACCAACAACCCCTTGTTAATCGAACCAATATATACTTGATCTTCAATTACTGAAATCGTATTTAATTCAAATTGACTTTCATTGTTTTTAAAATTTTTAATCCAAGGTCTTAGAGTTTTAAAATTGTATTTAAATACACCGTTAAGTTCTGTTCCAATCAATATTTCTTTCCCAAAAGCTGCCAAACTTTTAATAGACATCTGTTTTAAGGGTCCACTCCAAGGCAAATACTCGAATTTATTTTTGTTTAACCGATAAATGCCTTTTCCCTTTGTTGTCAAAAAAATCGCATCATTAATTTTAAAACAAAAAACAGCAGGAGTTGGCAATTCTATTACTTCACCAGAATCAGAGGAACTATCATATAAATAAAGGTGGTTAAAGGATTGAAACAAAATTTTATTCTGATAAGAGATTATTTTCCATATTTCATCATTAAAAAAATTTGTGGTGTCAAATTTTTTACTCAACGACTCATATACTAATTCCCCTTCTTTTTCAATCCAATAACCAAACTCTTTGTATCCTCCTGTATAAAGTGTGTCTGAAACGAACTGTACGGATCTAATTATCGATTTGTTTGGTAATTGATATTTTTCCCAAAAACCACCATCATACCTAAGCAAAAAATGATTGTTTGCGGTGTAGAGAACCCCTTTTTTACTTTGGGTGATGTTCCAATGAGCATTTTCTCCTTTGTAATCAAATTTTGTAAAATTTTTATAAAACGGGATTGTTTGCTGCCCGAATACATAGAAATTAATAATAAAGCAAAACAGAAAGTGCTTAACATACATGACGTTGGCAGTTTGAGGTTGAGGTCATCTTAATTTTTAAGTTTAAAAAACAGTCCGTATTCTACAATAAAAGATATAAAATTAAATCCCTAGACTAATACCCTTTTGTTTAAGTAAAAAATCCCTGACGAAAAGTTTGAACCTTCGATAATTCTGATAGTATTCAAAACTGAAAATACTCGAAAACTTAAAGCATAGCTGGGCAAAGAACTCAAAAAAATAAGATGAAATAGTGCCCCAAAGATCCATAAAAAAGAAGGATGAAGTGAGACAATATAATTATGATAACTTTCGAAAAGCGTTCTTAGCAAAAGTTCAGAGCGCGAATAATGGTCTTGATAGACTAAAGTTAATTTCATAATTAGATAAGGTTTAGGATGTTACAATCCTAAATATATAAAAAAATAAACAAATTGATTGCTTGGTGTTTTTTCTCCTATCATTCAAGTACCAATGTAGTTTTTGAGCTGGTGTATGATAACAACCACTCCAAGCCAAAAGGATTTAAGCAATTGGTGCTAAAAACATTTGTGAAAAAATTTGTGGTCAATGAAAAATCCTACAAAAAAGTAGTCTGACGCCACCAGAATTTATTGTAAATGGTGAAAAGATTTTAAATAAGAAAGGGCTCCCCTAGCCGCTTAGATCTAAAAAAAATAGCGCATTTTGATTTAAAATAAAATATTAGATTCTTTAGAGCTAATCCTTAGCCCTCTAAACTTGCAGAATAGTATTCGCGATTCATACGGGCAATGTTTTCCAACGAAATGCCTTTAGGACACTCCACCTCACACGCACCAGTGTTGGTACAGTTTCCAAATCCTTCGTCATCCATTTGCTTCACCATGTTCAAAACACGGTCAGTCGCTTCTATTTTACCTTGAGGAAGTAATGCATATTGAGACACTTTAGCGGATACGAAAAGCATCGCTGAGGCGTTCTTACAGCTTGCAACACAAGCTCCACAACCAATACAAATTGCTGCGTCAAAAGCTTTGTCTGCATCGTGTTTGTCAATCGGAATGGAATTGGCATCTTGAGTATTTCCAGAAGTGTTGACGCTTACAAAACCTCCGGCTTGTTGAATGCGATCAAAGGCAGAACGATCGACAGTCAAATCCTTAATAACAGGAAAAGCGTTTGCTCTAAAAGGTTCAATAGTAATGGTATCGCCGTCATTAAATTTACGCATGTGAAGCTGGCAAGTGGTCACCAATCGATCTGGACCGTGGGCTTCTCCATTAATAAACATGGAACACATGCCACAGATACCTTCACGGCAGTCGTGATCGAAAGCGACAGGGTCGATTCCTTTGACCATCAACTCTTCGTTTAGCACATCCATCATTTCTAAAAAAGACATGTCGGGTGATACATCAGAAATGGGATAAGTTTCTATATTTCCTTTTGCAGCTGCATTGGCTTGTCTCCAAATTTTTAATGTCAAATTCATATTCTAGTTTATTAGCCAAAGGCGTTTAACATTTTATTTTTTAATTATTTGTAAGATCTTGTTTTCACTTCAATTTCCTCGAAGTTCAATTCTTCTTTACGTAGGACTGCGTCAGCAGGCTCACCTTTATATTCCCAAGCAGAAACAAAAGTAAAATTCTCGTCATCTCGGAGCGCTTCACCTTCTGGAGTTTGAGATTCTTCTCTAAAATGACCACCACAAGACTCTGTTCTTTCGAGCGCATCTTTTGCAAATAATTCTCCTAATTCTAAAAAGTCTGCAACACGTCCTGCCTTGGCGAGTTGTTCGTTAAATTCATTTTGTGAACCAGGAACATTAACGTTTTTATAAAAATCTTCACGAAGTGCTTTGATTTCACGCATTGCATCTTTCAATCCTTTTTCGTTTCGTGACATCCCACATTTGTCCCACATTATTTTACCTAATTTTCGATGGTAATAATCAACACTATGGTTTCCTTTGTTATTAATAAAAGCATCCAATTGGTCTTTAACCTCTTTTTCAGCTGCTTCAAATTCAGGGCTATCGATTGGAATCGTACCAGTTCGAATATCATCAGATAAATAATCTCCTATGGTGTAAGGCAATATAAAATAACCATCCGCCAAACCTTGCATGAGTGCCGAAGCTCCTAAACGATTGGCTCCGTGGTCTGAGAAATTGGCCTCTCCAATGGCGAAACATCCTGGAATAGATGTCATCAAGTTATAATCAACCCAAACGCCTCCCATGGTATAGTGCACTGCGGGATAGATCATCATTGGGGTTTCATAAGGGTTTTGGTCTACAATTTTTTCATACATCTGAAAGAGGTTTCCATATTTAGAACGAACCACTTCCTGACCAAGATTTTTTACCAGCACCTCATCTTCTTCATTTAATCCTTTGATATGCGCTTGCTCTTTTCCGTAACGAATCACCGCTGCAGCGAAGTCTAAATAGACTGCTTCTCCTGTTCTATTCACTCCAAATCCAGCATCACAGCGTTCTTTTGCCGCTCTTGAGGCAACATCTCGTGGAACCAGATTTCCAAAAGCAGGATAACGTCGTTCTAAGTAATAATCTCTATCCGCTTCAGACAAATCGGTGGGTTTTAAATTTCCTTCGCGAATCGCTTTGGCATCTTCTAATTTTTTAGGCACCCATATTCTTCCATCGTTTCTTAAAGACTCAGACATCAATGTTAATTTTGATTGGTGATCTCCCGAAACAGGAATACAAGTTGGGTGAATCTGTGTAAAGCAAGGATTTGCAAAGTGCGCTCCTTTTTTATGAATTTTCCATCCAGCCGAAGTGTTGCTTCCCATGGCGTTGGTAGAAAGGAAAAACACATTCCCATAACCTCCTGATGCTATCACAACCGCATGGGCACTGTGTCTTTCTATTTTTCCATCGACAAGATTTCTCGTAATGATTCCTCTTGCTTTTCCATCAACAACAACCAAATCCATCATTTCATGGCGGTTATACATTTTAATTTTTCCACGACCAATCTGACGATTCATCGCCGAATAAGCACCCAATAACAACTGCTGCCCTGTCTGTCCTTTGGCGTAAAACGTTCTGGAAACCAAGACCCCTCCAAAAGAACGGTTATCGAGTAAACCTCCATAATCTCGTGCAAAGGGAACCCCCTGAGCCACACATTGGTCAATAATATTTGTCGAAACCTCTGCCAAACGATAAACATTGGCTTCTCGAGAGCGATAATCGCCTCCTTTTATAGTGTCGTAAAAAAGTCGATAGGTAGAATCCCCATCTCCTTGATAATTTTTTGCAGCATTAATTCCCCCTTGGGCCGCAATCGAGTGCGCACGACGTGGAGAGTCTTGAAAACAAAATGTTTTTACATTGTATCCCAATTCCGCCAAAGTAGCCGAGGCAGAAGCTCCTGCCAATCCAGTTCCGACAACAATAACATCTATTTGACGTTTGTTAGCAGGACTTACTAAATTGATTTTACTCTTGTGGTTAGTCCATTTATCGGACAAGGGTCCTTTAGGTATTTTTGAATCTAATTTTGCCATGTTACTGTCCGTTTAAATGATGAAAAACCGCAATAAAAACAAATCCCAATGGGACCACAATAGAAAAAGCTACTGTAAATAGCTTTATGCTTTTTGAGAATTTATTGTTCACGCCTATGGTTTGAAAAGAAGAGGCAAATCCGTGATAAAGATGAAGTGCTAAAAAGAAAAATGACACAGAATAAAGTATCACTTTGATAGGGTCATGGAATTTATGAACCAACTCTTCATAATATCGATTGGGGTTTTCTGGAAGGAATTCGATGTATTTATAGTTGATTTCTGGAAACCAAAAATCATAGAAATGCAACCCTAAAAAAGAAAGGATTACGATCCCAGAAAAAATCATATTTCGCGAAACCCAGCTTGCATTTGCAGCCCCGTTAAAGGCGGTGTATTTTATAGATCTGGACTTTCTATTTTTAATTTCTAAGACAAATCCCATGATGAAATGGAAGAGGACACCAAAAATTAAAATTGGTTGCAATACAAATTGAACCAAGGGGTTCGATCCCATAAAGTGAGAAATCGAGTTGAAAGTTTTCTCACTAATGACTGAAGTCATGTTAATCGTAAAGTGCTGTCCTAAAAACAGAACTAAGAAAACACCAGACAACGCCATTGCAAGTTTTCTTGCTATAGAAGATGATATCATATTTTTTAAAAATTGAATCCTTATTTACAAAATTAACCCATAAAGCTTTAAAAGGCAAAGTGTATTGGTTTTTATTTCACTAATTAATATCATTTTAAATAAAGGCTTTTAAACAGTGTACTGGTAAAAGGTGGATATCATCAAATAAAGTATATTATTTATTAAACAAAGTCGCTATTTTTGAAAAACACAAACCAACAGATGAAATACAATCCTTTGTCTTCAGATTTTTATTCAAAAAATCGCAAAAATTTTATGGCAGCCATGCAAGCTAACGGACTGGCTGTTTTTAATTCTAATGATGTTTATCCTATCAGTGCTGACAGCACTTTGCCCTTTGAACAACATCGCGATATTTTTTACCTCAGCGGAGTTGATCAGGAAGAAAGTGTTTTGTTGTTGTTTCCAAACGCCAAAAATGCAGATCATAGGGAAATACTGTTTTTAAAAGAAACCGATGATCACATTGCCGTCTGGGAAGGAGAAAAGTTATCTCAATTGCAAGCCACTAAATTGACTGGAATTAAAACCATTTATTGGTTAGATGATTTTGAAAAAATCTTTACGCTATTGGCCACTCAATGCGATACATTCTATTTTAATACCAACAAACACTATCGCGCTAAGGTTGAAACGCAAACCCGTGAGGATCGCTTTATCCAATGGGCAAAAGAAAAGTTCCCTAAGCATGTGACTGCTGAGAGTAACTTTCTGCTTCAAAGACTAAGGTCTGTTAAAGATCAGGAAGAAATTGACCAAATTCAAAGGGCTTGTGATATAACGGAAAAAGGATTTCGAAGGATTTTAAGTTTTGTAAAACCTGGGGTGTGGGAATATGAAATTGAAGCGGAACTTTCCCACGAATTTTTAAAAAATTGTTCTAAGGGTTTTGCCTATCAACCCATCATTGCTTCTGGGAAAAACAACAATGTGTTGCACTATACTCAAAACAATGCACGTTGTGAGGCTGGGGATTTGATCCTGATGGACGTCGCTGCTGAATATGGTAATTATTCGAGTGACATGACCCGAACAATTCCCGTCTCTGGTCGATTTAGCAAACGACAAAAAGAAGTTTATCAAGCGGTAATGCGGGTTGGAAATGAGGCAACAAAAATGCTCATTCCAGGAGTATTATGGAAAGAATACCACAAAGAAGTTGGGAAAATAATGACCTCTGAATTGCTGGGTTTGGGATTATTAAATAAAGTAACCGTGGACAATCAAGACCCTAAAAATCCTGCTTATAAAAAATATTTTATGCATGGTACTTCTCATCATTTGGGTCTGAACACCCACGATTATGGGCTGTTAGAGGAGCCCATGCAAGCCAATATGGTTTTCACTGTTGAACCTGGCATCTACATACCAGAAGAAGGTTTCGGCATTCGACTGGAAGATGATGTTGTAATTCAAGAAACAGGAGAACCGATCAACCTGATGGGAAATATCCCAATGGAAGCTGATTACATCGAAGAGTTAATGTCTAAATGATTATTCTTAAAAGTCAAAAAGTTCTTTAAAAGGGATCTCCAAACCAGAAGCAATTTTGAGAAGCGTCTTGACCGTGGGATTGGTCCCTCCCAATTCTACTCTTCGCAGCGCGGCTTCTTCCATATTAATCCTTGAACTCAATTCAACTTGAGTGTATCTCTGCTCCTTGCGCAATTGCGAAATGCGTTTTCCTAACTTCTTTATGAATTTTTGTTCAACTTGATCCAAAACCTGCCTAATTTAAAAACACAGGTAAGCTAGTAGATGTGAGGAAAAAAACGCAGAACTTATATGTTCTGTAAAATTAAAATTTCTTATATTTGAGATAAGACAAGTTTACTTTTTTTCTTAATTACACCCACACTGATTCCCGCATCCTTGATCGTTTGCGGGTTTTTTTTGAAAAAAGAACTTTTTAAGCAAAAAAGTCAGGGACCAAATACTTAAACAGAAAACGATAAATCCTTGAATTATTTCCACTATTTTAAGATTTGATATACGATTAATGCAGCAAAATAAGCAATAAAAGTCATTGCAACAAGCTGAATCAGCGGCCATTTCCAACCATTAGTTTCTTTTTTAACAATTGCCAAGGTGCTCATGCATTGCATGGCAAAGGCGTAAAAAAGCATTAGGGAGATTCCCGAAGCCAGGTTAAACAGTGGGGTTCCATCGGGTCTGATTTCAGCTGACATTTTATTTTTTATCGTTTCTTGTGAGTCATTTCCTACACTGTAAATGGTCGCCAAAGTCCCTACAAAAACTTCTCTTGCGGCAAAGGAACTAATTAATGCAATTCCAATTTTCCAGTCATAGCCTAAAGGAGCAATCGCAGGCTCTAAACTTTTCCCTAATATTCCAATATAAGAATGCTCTAGTCGGTAGGAAGCAATTTTGATTTCTAATTCAGCAGCGCTGATGTTTTCATACGCAGCATTTGTTTTCACAATGTCTTCTGCATTGGAAAAGTTCTCTCCAGGACCGTAGGAGGCCATCACCCAAAGCAATATCGAAATGGCTAGAATAATCCTTCCAGCTTCTACAACAAAGGCACGCGTTTTTTCCCAGACGGTTATCCCAACATTTTTCAGCAGGGGTAATTTATAGTTGGGCATTTCAACGACAAAATAGGATTTGGTTGAAGTTTTTAAAATTTTATTCATCAAAGAAGCCGAGACGATGGCCATCAAAAATCCTAAAAAGTAAAGCCCCATTAAGGTCAAACCTTGATAGCTGATTCCAAGAAAACGTTGGTTGGGAATGACCAAAGAAATTAGAATTAAATAAACTGGCAAACGTGCAGAGCAAGTGGTAAAGGGCACGACCAATATGGTGATGAGTCGTTCTTTCCAGCTTTCAATATTTCGTGTTGCCATAACCGCAGGAATCGCACAAGCGGTTCCCGATATTAATGGAATAACACTTTTCCCGTTAAGACCATAACGCCTTAATCCGCGATCCATAAGAAAAACAACACGACTCATATAACCCGTTTCTTCGAGGATAGAAATAAACAGAAATAAGAAGGCAATTTGAGGGATGAAAATTACGATCCCCCCCAGTCCCGGGATAACCCCTTCCGCAATAAGGTTGGTAAGTACACCAGGGGGAAGGTAATTATTAACGGCTTCACTTAATTGCACAAAAGTGCTGTCGATCAGGTCCATTGGGATACTACTCCAATCAAAAATAGCTTGAAAAATTGATAGCAATATGATAAAGAAGATAACATAACCCCAAAACTTATGAATCAAAATATTATCCAATCGACTTCTAAGATCGGTAGCCTCTTCCTTGTTTACTTGATAAGTTTCTTTTAAAATTTTATTTATAATTTGATACCGCTTAATCGTTTCCCGCTGCTGTAACTTTTTAAGATAGGATTGAGATTGGGTTTTAAAATCAGCAGAATCAGGTACCTTTTGACGTTCTAATTTGGTAAAATTAACATCTTGAGTGATCACCAACCAAAGCTTATAGAGTGATTGGTTTGGAAAAGCGTGTTTTAAACTTTGAAAATATGCTTCGTCAATGGTCAAAGGATCTAAAATTGGGCTCGTCGGTATGTTTCTATAATTAATCAAGGTTTCCTTCAAGCTGTCAATGCCTGTTTTTTCTCGCGTACTGATCAACACAATGTTGGTGTTGAGTTGTTTTTCTAAAAGCTCTATGTCAATCGAGATGCCCTTTCGTTTCATTTGATCGGACATGTTAATAACTAAAACTGTTGGGATCTCGAGGTCCTTGATTTGAGTGAATAACAAAAGGTTACGCTTTAAGTTTTCCACATCTGTTACGAGCACCACCACATCCGGAAAATCAAGATCATTTTTATTAAGCAATAACTCGATGACCACACTCTCATCCATCGAAGATGCGTTAAGGCTATAGGTTCCTGGAAGGTCTAAAATACGGGCTTTGATGGTTCGATTTAATTTACAAATTCCTTGCTTTTTTTCAACCGTAATGCCAGGATAGTTCCCCACTTTTTGATTCAATCCTGTCAGGGCATTAAATACCGATGTTTTTCCTGTATTTGGGTTCCCAATGAGCGCAATGTTTATGGTCTTAATCATGCGCTAACTTATCAGTTTTACCATTATATATTTTGCGACTTCTATTCTAATTGCCAAATGGGCTTCGTCTATCTTAAGATACATGGGATCTCTAAAAGGAGCAAGGTATAGCAACGAAACTTCGTTGCCAGGTAGGCATCCCATCTCAATCAATTTTAAAGGTAAAAAATCAGTTTCAATGGATTCTATTATCGCGGTTTCTCCTAAGCCTAGCTTATCTAAAGATATCATTATTTAGAATCATTTTAAAAAACAAAAATAGATATTTTAGCTTATTTAAGAGTTAAAAAATATAATTATTTAAGGAGAAAAATATTCTTTAGTAAGGATAAAAAGTTCTTCTAATAAACGCCCGACGTCTTCCTCATCTGTACCGTCATAAAAACCGCGGATGCGGCCTTCGGGGTCAATAAGAATGAAGTTTTCGGTGTGAATCATGTCAAAAGGTCCCCCATCTCCGTCTTCCTTTACTGCCAGATAGGATTTTCTTGCCAGCCTGTAAATCTCTTTTTTATCTCCTGTCACCAAATTCCACTTGTGATCCAAAACCCCTTTTTCTAGAGCGTATTTTTTAAGTTGTGGGACACTATCAATTTCTGGAGTAACCGAATGAGAGAGTAACATCACATTAGGTTGGTCTAGGATTTCATCTTGAATTTTGATCATATTGTCCGTCATTGCGATGCAAATAGTAGGACAGGTAGTAAAGAAGAAGTCAGCGACATAAATCTTGCCTTCATAATCTTTAGAAGAAATTATTTTTCCATTCTGATTGATCAAAGAGAATTTTCCGATGCGGTGTTGTCTCTTTACATGCTGAAGAGTGCTGTCTACTAGCTCAAAACTGACCATTGCTGGTTGGAAAACTGGCAATATTTTCTTGGGAACTAATGCGTTGTAAAACAAAATTAAAATCAATGCGGAAAGCATTGTGAAAAACAGAAGGAATCTTTTGTATTTGGATAGGGTCATCATCTAAAAACAAAGATACGGGATTAAAGAATGGAAGTAAAAGCCTTGATAAAGGTTTTTACAAATTTGATTAACGATATGTATTTAAAAGTGGTATTTTTGAAATCCAATATTAAAAAGCTACTATGGAATCTATTTTTATAAAAGGTGTTCAACTACTTCTAAGCCTGTCTCTTTTGATCGTTTTGCATGAGTTGGGTCATTTTATTCCTGCAAAAATATTTAAAACACGTGTTGAAAAGTTCTTTTTGTTTTTTGATGTAAAATTCGCTCTGTTTAAGAAAAAAATTGGAGATACTGTCTATGGAATTGGCTGGCTTCCCCTTGGAGGTTATGTCAAAATTTCTGGGATGATCGACGAAAGCATGGATACCGAGCAGATGAAGCAGCCCGCACAGCCTTGGGAATTTAGAAGTAAACCCGCTTGGCAAAGACTGATTATTATGTTGGGGGGTGTTACTGTTAATTTGGTTTTAGGGTTTCTAATTTATATGATGATTCTCTTTGTTTGGGGTAAAAACATACTGCCAAACACAGCACTACCATTAGGTCTTGGTACTTCTCCACTCGCACAAGAAATTGGATTTCAAAAAGGAGACCAAATCCTTACGGTAGATGGCAACGCCATTGAGGTCGCTACGGAAATTAATAAAATGTTATTTATGAGGTCGGTAAAGGCAGTCGAAGTATTGCATGCCGATGGCAGCCGCGAAACACTCGCTATTCCCGAGGACATTGGGAGTCGAATGTTTGAATCTGGACAAATGAGCTTGTTATATCCCCGCTTTCCTGCCATAGTTGATAGTGTCGTACCTGGTCATGGGGCAGCAGTTTCTGGACTTTTGACAGGAGACATTATTGTTGGTGCCAATGACGCTAAGATTTCCGATTGGATGGAGCTTAAGCAATGGAATACAGATCATGCCAATGAAAATATAAATTTGATTATTAAAAGAAATAATCGGTTGGATACCCTCCAAATGGATTTAGATGAAAATGGAAAAATGGGCGTCTACCCGAAAAATTCCATTCGACTCGAACATGTAGATCTTTCTTTTACTGAAAGCATTGTTGAAGGATTTGACTATGGATACTGGACCCTTCACGATTATATTGCACAGTTTAAATATGTATTCACAAAAAAAGGAGCTTCTCAAATGGGAGGTTTTGGTGCGATCGGTAGCCTATTTCCTGACTCCTGGAATTGGAAAGGCTTTTGGTCGAGCACGGCTTTGATCTCAATTATTCTTGCTTTTATGAACCTCTTACCCATTCCTGCGCTCGATGGTGGACATGTGATGTTCTTAATTTATGAGATGATTTCGGGGAGAAAACCAAATGAGAAATTTATGGAATATGCTCAAATGGTCGGCTTCTTTTTAATTCTTGCTTTGGTACTTTATGCCAATGGAAATGATATTTATCGGGCGTTGAGCAGTTAACAACCCTAGGTCAGAAATAAATAATATCTCAATTAAAGGGTCATTTATGATTAATTAATGCCTCTGTTAATGTAATGAAAACAGCAAATAACCTCCTAATGTTATTGTTTTGTAGGTTTATTCCTGAATAAATAAACTTGAAAAAACTATTTTCCGCTCTTAGGTTAATTAATTATAAAAAGAGGTTTCCAATTATTGAAATCTTTTTATACTTGCGCACATAAAAACATTCCGCTCATATCGGTTACATTAGAAGTGTTACAAGATCCTATATCATCGTTAAACTCTTCAGCCTTAGTTGCACCCTCTAGCCATTGCTTAACGGATTTCTTTAAGTGTTTCGTTATTGAATTTCATAATGGTTGTTTAAATCTATTATCAAATGGTCTATGTTTTATTTCTGAAATATGTTATTCCCTAAACCTGAGGACTTTAAATATATGTAAAGCCAAGAATTGGTTGGAATTAGTGTGCACAAGGATTTCATCAGTCGTATAGCTCTAAACCACCTATTTCACTAGGAATAGCTGGGTTCTAATTACCTACCTTTATTTGGGGGTTAAAACCTAAAACTCTCA